>CAZFHW010000007.1:0-4083 GCA_964518885.1 uncultured Parvibaculum sp.
GTTTCACGGGAACAGGCACCGGCCCGATAGATGCATATCTTGCCGGACTGGAAACATCAGCAGGCATTTCGGCTACCGTTTGTAGTTTCCACGAACACGCCGTAGCGACGGGCTCAGGTGCGGAAGCAGCCGCTTATGTTGAAGTGGAGGGAACAAGCAGCGCCGCAAGCGGTTATGGATGTTTCATTGACGCCAACACGGTCACCGCGTCACTCAAGGCGGTGACCAACGCGGTCAATCGGATGCTGGCGGACAGCGGGGAAAGTTAGACGTCCAGATTGGCGACAGACAGAGCATTTTCCTGAATGAACTCACGACGGGGCTCAACCAAGTCGCCCATCAGTTTGACAAACAGGTCGTCGGCCTGATCAAGCTCGCGAATATGGACCCGGAGGAGAGACCTGGCATCATGGTCGAGTGTGGTTTCCCACAACTGCTCCGGGTTCATTTCACCCAGACCCTTGTAGCGCTGCAAGGCAAGCCCTTTGCTGCCAGCCGCGAAGATGGCGTCCAGAAGCTGGCTCGGTGAGCGAATTTCATGGGTCACGTCTTTGCGGGTCAGGGTCGCGGCTTTGACATAAATGTCCTTCAACTCCGTCGTATACTCGTTCAGACGACGTGCATCAGCGCTGGCAATCAGGGGGGCATCGATCACCACTTCTTCCGACACACCGCGCACTTCTCGCTCGAACATTAGACCACCATCCTGGGTCGGACGACCGCTCCACCCACGCTCTGTCTCATCCGACAGAAGATCAAGGCGTCGCGCGATATAGTCTGCAGCGCCCCGCGCGCGATCCGCATCGGACAGAAAATCCGGGTTAAGAGCGCCGGCAATCGCCGCCTGCTCAACCGCAAAATGGGGATATTTGTTCGGCACGTTGGAAACAATCGCGGACACTTTCCGGGCCACTTCGACGATGGTGCGAAGGTCTGCGCCCGCGCGTTGCGACCCGTCATGAAGGGTCAGCACCATGTCTTCCAGGCCGGTAGAGACAAGATAGTCCTGCAAGCCCATTTCGTCTTTCAAATAAGTTTCGGATTGTCCACGCCGCACTTTGTAGAGCGGCGGCTGGGCAATATAGAGATGCCCGCGTTCAATCAGCTCCGGCATCTGCCGATAGAAAAACGTCAGCAATAGTGTGCGAATGTGCGCACCATCCACGTCGGCATCGGTCATGATGATGACTTTGTGGTAGCGCAGTTTTTCGATGTTGAAATCTTCGCGGCCAATGCCGGTTCCCAGCGCGGTGATCAGCGTTCCGATCTGCTCGGACGACAGCATTTTGTCAAAGCGCGCGCGTTCCACATTGAGGATCTTGCCTCGCAGCGGCAGCACGGCCTGGGTCTTGCGATCACGCCCCTGCTTGGCAGAACCGCCAGCGCTGTCTCCTTCGACAATGAACAGTTCGGATTTTGCGGGGTCACGTTCCTGACAGTCGGCAAGTTTTCCGGGCAGGCTTGAGATTTCGAGCGCGCCCTTCCGTCTGGTCAACTCACGGGCCTTGCGCGCGGCCTCCCGTGCAGCAGCAGCCTCAACCACCTTGCCGACAATGACTTTGCCCTCTGCCGGGTGCTCTTCAAACCAGGTGGACAGCATCTTGTTCACAATGCTTTCCACAACCGGGCGCACTTCGGACGAAACAAGTTTGTCTTTTGTCTGGCTGGAGAATTTGGGGTCGGGCAATTTCACCGACAGGACGCAGGTCAGCCCCTCACGTGCATCATCTCCTGTGAGGTTTACCTTTTCCCGCTTTGCAATGCCCGACGAGGCCGCATAAGAATTGATAACCCGCGTCAGGGCGCCTCGGAAGCCCGCCAGATGCGTGCCCCCATCGCGCTGGGGAATGTTGTTGGTGAAGCACAGAACATTCTCGTGATAGCTGTCATTCCACCAAAGGGCGAGATCAACCGTGGTGCCATCTTTTCCAGCGCTGAGCGTGATGGGCGCCTCTATGAGCGCTGACTTGGTCCGGTCCAGAAAACGGACGAAGGCCTCAAGGCCCCCATCATAAAGAAGTTCGATGGTTGTCGGTTCGGGGTTGCGCGCATCGGTGAGCGTGATCCGCACACCGGAGTTCAAAAAGGCCAGCTCTCGCAGCCGATGCTCCAGAGTTGCACAATCAAAGTCGGTGATGGCGAAGATCTCTGCTGACGGGTGAAAAATAACCTGTGTGCCTGTCTGTCCCGGTGCCTCGCCCACAACCGCAAGCGGAGCGACCGGCACACCGCTCTCGAAGCGCACGAGATGTTCTTTGTCGTTCCGCCAGATGCGCAGCTCCAGCCAGTCAGAGAGAGCGTTGACCACAGACACGCCCACACCATGCAGGCCACCAGAGACCTTGTAGGAATTCTGGTCGAACTTACCGCCCGCGTGCAACTGGGTCATAATGACTTCAGCGGCCGAAATACCTTCTTCGGTGTGAATGTCGGTCGGAATGCCCCGACCATTATCCGTCACAGAAACCGACCCGTCGGGATTGAGGCTCACGGCGACCGTGTCGCAATGTCCCGCAAGCGCTTCATCAATCGCGTTGTCCACGACTTCGTAGACCATGTGATGCAGACCGGACCCATCATCCGTATCGCCGATATACATGCCGGGGCGTTTACGCACCGCATCAAGGCCTTTCAAAACCTTGATGCTATCAGCACCATACTCGGCACTTGACGTGGCTTTGGAATCGGCTTTATCGGCCATTAATTTACTCCTCGGCAGTCTTGACGCTGCGCCAGACCACCCATTGGCAGTCATCGTCGCAGCATTGACGCAAGATGGACGGTTAGGCGATCTCGTCGGCGGATGTGATGATTTTGCCAACAACACCGTAATCGACCGCTTCTTCGGCACTCATCCAGAAGTCACGGTGCGTGTCGGCCTCGATCTTCTTGAGTGGTTGGCCGGTCGTTTTCGCGAAAATCTTGTTGAGACGCTCGCGCATGCGCAGTACTTCCCGCGCCTGAATTTCGATTTCCGTTGCGGAACCACCAACGCCACCGCGCGGTTCATGCAGCAAAAAGCGCGTGTTGGGCAGACAGAAACGATTTTCCTTTTCCGCTGCCACAAAGATCAACGCGCCCGCGCTCGCGACCCAACCTGTGCCGAGGACGCGTACCGTCGGTTTCACATATTTGATCATGTCGTGGATCATGTCGCCGGATTCCACATGACCGCCGGGCGAGGAAATCATCACCGTGATGGGGTCATCGGATTCGCCCGCCATCGCCAGCAGGCGTTCCGTCGTGCCGCGTGCCACCCTGTCATTGATCTCGCCGGTAATGAGCACCATGCGCGATTTGAACAGGCTACTTTCGATCAGGGGATTTAAGACGTTTTTCAGCAGGTCGATAGGGTCAGCATCGTTAAGCGTATGAGACATGAAAATGAGTTTCTTTGCAGTTTTCAAGCAGTTGCTGGATGATTCTTTTCAGCCTCAAATATAGGTGATAGATCAAGAGGTTACAACGCGTTCGCCGGTTTTTGGCGCGCCCGTTTTGGCGTCGAATTCACCTGCAATTTCAAGGCCTTACAAAGAGGCGGTTTTGCAGCGATTGTCACGCACGTCGAAGGCCTGGGCGCGGGACCCCAGGGCCTGAAAAAGCGACGCATCTGTGCCCGTCATCCAGGCCTGCACACCCATGTCGCACAGCTCATCAAACAGCGCAGCACGGCGCTCGGCATCCAGATGGGCAGCCACTTCGTCGAGCAGCAGAAGGGGGGGGGCACCGGTGGCACGTGTCAGCAGACGGGTATTGGCAAGAATGAGACCCAGCAGCAAAGCCTTCTGCTCCCCGGTGGAGCATGCTTTGGCCTCCATATCCTTGGGGGCGTGACGGACCAGCAGATCACTGCGATGGGGACCATCAAGGGTTCTGCCCGCCCCTCGGTCACGGGACCGGTTTTCTTCCAGCCGACGGCGATAACGGTCTTCGACATCGGTTGCCGCTTCCCCCTCCCCAAGGGCTGCTTCCAGATCGCCAGACAGCGCCAGCAGGGATTTGGGAAAAGCGCTCTCAGCGGCAGCATTAATGGCGCCTTTCAGCCGAGCGATGGTTTCCACCCGGGCAGCCGCCATGGCCACC
>CAZFHW010000007.1:4183-28386 GCA_964518885.1 uncultured Parvibaculum sp.
AATGGCGCCTTTCAGCCGAGCGATGGTTTCCACCCGGGCAGCCGCCATGGCCACCCCATATTCGGCAATCTGCTCCTCAACAGCTGCGTACCACATGGCATCGCGCACATCTTCAGACAGCAACCGGTTGCGCTCCCGCAGGACCTTCTCAAAGGCATTGACCCGGGTCCCATGGGTGGGATCAAAACCCATAACCAACCGATCAAGGAACCGTCGGCGGCCCCCGGCCCCATCCAAAAAAAGTCGGTCCTGCGCCGGTGTCAGCCACAATACCCGCACATAATCGGTAAGAACGCCCGCACTCGACTGGGTTTCCCCGTCGACACGGACCATGCGCACACGGGGAGGCTCCTCAAGCGCCGGGCCTGCAGGAGGATTCTGGCCCGTGCCAATGACACTTTCGTCCCAAACATCCCCTTGGTATCTCATGAGCGTCGCAGCCACAGCCCACCCAAAGCGGGAGCCCTGTTCGCCTGGCGCGCGGTAGCCAAGCTCACTGAACGGCACGGCCCGGAGCCCGCGGCCCGGCGACAACAGAGATATGGCTTCCAGGAGGTTCGTCTTGCCGGCCCCATTGGGGCCTGTCAACACAACCGGTCGTCCGTCCAAAACCAGCGCCGCCCGCTCATACGACCTGAAATGGGTCACCACCAGACGTGACAGGTGGACAGCAGGCACAGGTGCACGCTCTCCTATGGCTACCGGATCAGCCATGGTGTCTCTTTAGCCGCTGCAACAGGGGTATAGGTATCCGCCGCCCCGTTCAGCTCAAACGCGCATGGGCATGAGGACATAGAGAGCCGTTTCATCATCCCCATCGCGGATCAACGTGGGGGACCCACTATCGGCCAGCGAGAAAATCGCCTTGTCACCGTCAAGCTGTCCCGCAATATCAAGCAAGTAGCGCGCATTGAAGCCGATCTCAAGCGGGTCTGAACTGTAGGAGACCGCCAATTCCTCCGTCGCGCTGCCGCTGTCAGGATTGGTCACCGTCAACACGAGACGACCTTCGTCCATGTTGAGTTTTACCGCACGGGAGCGCTCGGTGGAGATGGTTGCCACCCGGTCCACAGCTTCGGCAAATTTCTTGCCGTCGACTTCCATATCCTTGTCGTTGCCTTCGGGAATGACACGGGTGTAGTCCGGGAATGTCCCGTCGATCAGCTTGGAAGTGAGCACAACACCGCCAAATTCAAACCGGATCTTGGTGTCTGACACGCCGACCCGCACAAGACCATCTTCCTCTTCCACCAGCTTTTGCAATTCCAGCACGGTCTTGCGCGGCACGATGACGCCGGGCATGTCGGCCGCACCCTCTGGCATCGGGAAATCGGCCTGGGCCAGCCTGTGGCCATCGGTGGCAACAGCCCTCAACATGGGCGTACCGTCGGCGTCCACGGTGTGAAGGTAGATGCCGTTCAGGTAATACCGGGTTTCTTCCGTTGAAATGGCAAAGCGCGTTTTGTCGATCAGCCGCGCCAGCGCTTCCGCAGGAAGCTCAAAACGGTGAGGCAGGTCTCCTGCTGACATTGCAGGAAAATCTTCCTGGGGCAGGGCCTGCAGGGCAAACCGGGAGCGACCGGCCTGCAGCGAAATTTTGCCGTCTTCACCTGCGGAAATCTCCACCTGGGCGCCATCAGGCAATTTGCGAACAATGTCGTAGAGCGTATGAGCCGGCGCGGTTGTGCCACCGTCCTGCGCAACATCGGCAGCGACGGTCTCAACCACTTCAATGTCGAGGTCGGTTGCCGTCAGGCTCAGCTGGCCCTGGTCTGCGCGCATCAGGACATTTGACAGAATAGGGATCGTATTGCGGCGTTCCACAATACTTTGCACATGATTGAGTGACTTCAAGAGCGCACCGCGTTCAATTGTAATCTTCATGGGTCCCCTAAACTCTTCTTTTCTCTCGTTACCACCTCTGCCTGACCAGTACGGCCTCAGCCGCAGAGAAGCTTGGCGCAGACTATATCAGAGCCCAGGAATAGAGCCATGGTTTTTGCGCTGGAGACGTTGCCGTATTGAGAGGGCTCAAATGAAACCTGCTCATCCCGCTCCGGGGGCTTCAGCCCCGCTCCGGCCGCCTGTTTTATAAATCCGGTGGACCCATATTTTCCAGCTTGCGGCGCAGCAGATCCACATCTTCTTCCATACCGCTGTCTTCCCGGCATAGCTCATTGATCCGGCGGACCGCATGAATGACAGTGGTGTGGTCACGGCCGCCGAATTTGCGACCGATTTCAGGCAAAGAGCGGGTGGTCAGCTGCTTGGACAGGTACATGGCAATCTGCCGGGGACGCGCCACTGTGCGGGCACGACGTGGCGACAACATATCTGCCAGCCGGATATTGTAATATTGGGCGACACGCCGCTGGATTTCTTCGATGGTGATCTGTGGCTCGTTGGAACGCAGCAGATCGCGCAGCACATCCTGCGCCATATCAACAGAAATGGGGCGACCAACGAGAGAGGAATTGGCCACAACCCGGGTCAACGCCCCTTCCAGCTCGCGTACATTGTTGGTGATGCGGTTTGCCAAGAGCTCAAGAACGCCGTTGGGCATATCGAAAGGACCAGTACGCTGCTCCATGGAGCTGGCTTTGCCCTGCAGAATGCCCAGCCTCAATTCGTAGTCGGTTGGGTGGATGTCCGCCACCAGACCCCAGCCGAGACGCGAGCGAATGCGGTCTTCAATCCCGTCCAGGTCGGACGGCGACCGATCAGCCGAAATAATCACCTGATGATTGTGGTCAATCAAAGCGTTGAATGTATGGAAGAATTCCTCCTGAGTGGATTCCTTGCCCGAAATGAACTGGACATCATCAATCATCAGCACGTCCACAGTACGGAACTGCTGTTTGAACGCCATCGTGTCCTTGAAGCGAAGCGCCCGGACGAACTGGTACATGAACTTTTCGGCCGACAGGTAGAGCACCTTGCGCTCTGGATGGCGGCGGCGGATGTCCCATGCAATGGCATGCATGAGATGGGTTTTGCCCAGCCCAACGCCGCCGTAAAGGAACAACGGGTTGAAGGTGACGTCGGTGGCCTCCGCCACGCGACGCGCAGCGGCATGGGCCAGTTCATTGGACTTTCCAACGACAAAATTGTCAAAAGTGAAGCGCTCATCAAGAGGCGCCCCCACTTCCTCAGGAACAATTTCTTCGCGGGAACGCTTGATCGCCGGTGAAACAATGGTGGCTGCCGGAACTTTCTGCGGCGCGTTGCTCTGGAGCCGGGTCGAGCTGGACCTACCTCCTGCCACCGCCTCCTTTCCACTCCCTTGAGTGTTCAGTCGGCTGCCTGTGCTCACCAGAATTTCCAGTCGTTCGACCTTGGTATCCTCGTCCTGCCACAAAAGCAAAAGACGATCAGCTTGATGAGCCACGACCCACGAGCGAATAAATCTGGTGGGCGCTGCCAACATGACGCAGCCATCGCCTATGCTGATCAGGTCCACCGGCTTTAGCCAACTATTGTAAGTTGCCTCTCCAAGCTCCACGGACATGCGGGCTTTCACACGCGTCCATTGCGCGCTCAGGTCATCGCTACCGCTCACAGCCTTCTCCACGCTGGTGCCGAGGGCATGGTCTTGTTGCATATGGTTGATCGCCTCGATTTCCCGCGCCGCTTTTTCCCCATTCGACATTCCGTATCTACAGCCCCGATGTTTGTTTATTGCGCTCCATGACCCACCCCACAGTCACGTGCACGGCACCCCAACGCTTTTTCTTGATGACAGGCTGTGTGTTTCCACGCGCCTATCGCAAGACAGATCTTGCGCACTCAAGATCCGACGCGCCAATACGCAGCGCGACACCACTTTCTTACTTCCCAGCTCCGGTCAGTTCTGACTCCAAGGCAAACCCGATGCCTTCCAGCCATTTGACCGACCCCTGTGCTGATCGCCGTCCAAGCCGCCTTCAAAACCGCCAGCAACATTGTGCACAACGCTAAACCCGGCTGCTGACAAGGCAATTGCCGCCGCCGTGGACCGCGCACCCGACCTGCAAATCAAAAACAGGTTTGTGTCCGAAGATGCACCGCGGTCACTGACAATCTGCTTCACGCTCTCCACGAAGTCTGCGTTCAGTTCCATTGTTGGAAAGCTCTGCCATTCAACACGAACCAGCTCTTTGCCCACCGCCGATACGTCGGGCGCACCGACAAAAGCCCATTCAGCCTTTGTCCGCACATCAATGAGCAATGATTTTTCGTCTTGCTGAAGAACGCGCCAAGCTTCGTCTACAGAAACATCGCCAGCATAGTTTGCAGGCAAGTCCCCCAGAATTGATGCTTGAATATCTGTCATGCGCAGTCGTCTCTCCGCCAAGCGATCCGTCGAAAACCCTCACGCCCCCCGCATCAAGTCGGTGTCGCCCGATCCGTTCGCGCCAACCAGCACGAACATCGCTTGAAATTTAATACTTAGGACATCTCAAAATTTGGCTTCGAAATACTTAAAGGTTCAATTTTTTTACTTACCATTTCAGTATTCGATACCGCCTCCTGAGGCTGATAACCATACTGGCAGATGGTGTGAGTAGCAAGAGATGGATTCGAAAAATGGTCAAAAAAAGTCGATACAAAATGTGACGCATGACATTTCAATGGCGACATGTTGCACATACCACACGACATACATCTTTTTGTCTGCGCAACTTTCATGCCTATCATTCGGCTTTCCCAAGCCGATCTGTGAGCGATACAAAATGTGGTAGAAAAAATATCGATGTACACAATGCTGTAAGAATTTTTTTGGCGGGTCTTATTTTTATGCACATTCGCAAAAACAAACCCCGCAAACACGATCGTGTTGCGGGGTCGAAAAGTGGGCGTTTGGAGCTCTAGGCTCTATTTAATAAGTACTTGAACCAACAAAACATTTGATCACAAATGCCTCGCTTGCCGGTGCTTAGGCAGAGAGCAGTTTGACGCGTTTGGCCAACCGGGACATTTTCCGTGACGCGGTATTCTTGTGCATGATGCCCTTTTGTGCCGCGCGCATGATTACTGGCTGCGCGACCTTCAGGGCCTCACCAGCGGCAGAGCTGTCGCCACTTGCAATCGCTTCTTCAACCTTGCGCACATAAGAACGCATACGGCTGCGGCGATCCTTATTGACTGTAGTGCGTCGCTCGATCTGGCGGATCGCTTTTTTTGCCGACTTGGTATTAGCCATCGGTCGTATCCATTTCTACTATTTGCCGGCCGCATTCTGCGGTTTTCGGCAGGTCCGGTGTATGATTTTTCACAACAAACGACCGTCAGCCTCTCCGCCACAGTCCGCCATGAAAGAGCGGGCGTTATACAAGCGCGGCCCTAGCCCGTCAACCAGCCATTCTCAGCTCTCATTTTTGTTCCAAGCCCCCAAAACCGGGGGATTTTCACCCCGGGCTCGGAACCTCAGCGATTCTTGAACTGGGGGGTGCGCTTGTCGATGAAAGCTGCCATCCCCTCCGACTGGTCGTCTGTCGCAAAAAGCGAGTGAAATGAGCGCCGTTCGAACAAAATACCTTCCGAAAGTGTCACTTCATAGGCCCGGTTAACGGCTTCTTTCGCCATCATCGCCACCGGCAGGGATTTCTCCGCAATGCCTTCGGCGACGCTCATCACTTCGGCCATCAACTCATCTTTGGGTAAAACCCGGCTGACAAGACCCGCCCGCTCAGCCTCCTCCGCGTCCATCATGCGACCAGTCAGACACATCTCCATCGCCTTCGACTTGCCCACGAAGCGGGTGAGGCGCTGGGTGCCCCCAATGCCTGGAATGACGCCTAGATTGATCTCGGGTTGGCCAAAGCGCGCATTGTCTGCCGCCAGAATAAAATCGCACATCATGGCAAGCTCACAGCCACCGCCCAGTGCGTAACCTGAAACGGCGGCGATGGTTGGCGTGCGGCATGCGGCAATCTGGCCGGCTCTGGCAAACAAGTCGTCCTTGTAGACTTCCATAAAGGATTTTGGCGCCATCTCCTTAATGTCCGCCCCGGCGGCAAAGGCTTTCTGGGAGCCGGTGATCACGATGCAGCCAATCTCTTCATCCGCGTCGTAGGCAGCCACAGCTTCAATCAGCTCCGTCACAAGCTGGTTGTTCAGCGCATTCAAGGCATCAGGCCGATCAAGAGTGACTATTCCCACCCTGCCCCTGGTTTCCACTTTGATGGTTTCATACGCCATGGTGCCTCACTTCTCCGTCTGGCCGCCGCGGACTGTTTGCGCGGCGCTGTTGTTCCGTTGTCCTATCGCTGGCAGGTCGGGCAGAAAAAACTCGACCGACCACTCTGGACGATGCGGGCCACCCTAGCGGTGCAGCCCTTCGTCAAACAAGCCTCTCCTTCACGTCCATAGACCTGAAAACTGTGCTGAAAATAACCGAGTTCGCCGTCGGCCTGCGCATAATCGCGCAGTGTTGACCCGCCCGCTTCAATCGCTTCCGAAATGACGTCGCGGATGGCTGGCACCAGACGTTCTATCCGTGCAGAGGGACGTGGTCCCTTGCCCGCAACTGTATAGGCTAGGCGTCGGGGAGAGAGCCCTGCCCGGTACAGGGCTTCGCAGACATAGATGTTGCCCAAGCCCGCCACCACACGCTGATCAAGCAAGGCTGATTTTATGGGTGACTTTTTTCCCCGCAGGGCCGCCCCTAAACTCTCAGATGAGAATTCGTTGCTGATGGGTTCTGGCCCCAGACCGCTCAGATGCCGACAGGTTGGCAATTCGGCTTCAGGCACGAGATCCATGTACCCAAACCGGCGATGGTCTGTGTAAACAACCCGCGTGCCCCCTTCCATGTGGAAGACAATGTGGTCGTGTCGCCCATTCCCCTCCTCCTCATCCCCGTCGGGCGGATAGATGGTAAAACGCCCTGACATGCCCAGATGGGAGATCAACACACTCTCATCATCAAGATATATGAGCAGGTATTTGGCGCGGCGCCCCAATCGGATGACCCGGCGACCGGTGAGCCGTTTGGCGAATTTATCGGGCAGGGGAAAACGCAGGTCCGGGCGGCGCGCTTCCAGGCGCTCGATCCGGCAACCTTCCATAGCGGGCGCCAAGCCACGGCGAACGGTTTCTACTTCAGGTAATTCAGGCATTAGACAAACTCTGGAGACCAAACTCTGGAGGCCAAACTCTCGAGGCCCCATTTTAGGCGCGTCGAAAGGGCACATTAAGGGGTGCTCGCGCAAAGTAGCGCGGTTGCGCGGGTTCGGCTATGGTCCGCCCGCGATGATGAGAGGTTTTATGCCCCCTGCCGACCCCCATAGTCCTTTGGACGGCCAGACCGGTGATCCTTCGGACACCACAACTTTCTTCGGCTTCAAACCCGTTTCGGAAGCAGAGAAGACACGCCTTGTTTATTCCGTGTTCGAAAAGGTCGCTGAGCGCTACGACTTGATGAACGACCTGATGACCGGCGGTCTACACCGGGCATGGAAGCAAAAGATGATTGACCGGCTGGCACCGCCGCGCGGCGACCGGCCATGGCATCTGATTGATGTGGCGGGCGGCACCGGAGACATTGCCTTTCGGGCGCTCGACCGAGGCGGCCCAGGTTGCCAGGTCAGCGTATGCGATATCAATCCGCATATGCTTGGAGTGGGCCAATCACGAGCCGTTTCGCAAAACTATGCCGACAAGACCGAGTTCATTTGCGGGGACGCGGAGACGCTCCCGTTCCCGGACCGGCATTTTGATGCCTATTCAATTGCCCTGGGGATCCGCAATGTCACCCGCATCGAGGTCGCGCTCAAAGACGCCTACCGAGTGCTTAAACCAGGCGGTCGTTTTGTGGTGCTGGAAATGTCCCACATGATCACACCGGAACTTCAGCGGGTTTATGATTTTCTGTCTTTCAATACGATCCCGGCGATCGGGAAAATGGTGACTGGTGATGCAAGCCCCTACCAGTATCTTATCGAGAGCGTTCGCCAATTCCCTCGCCCGGAAAAATTCAAAACAATGATTGAAGCAGCGGGTTTCGAACGCGTGCAATATCAAAGCCTGTCGGGCGGTATTGTTGCGCTTCATTCCGGCTGGCGGATTTAGGCTCATGGGTGCTCTTCGAAATATTGTGAGACTTGTGCGCGCCGGACGGGTCATGGCGCGCTATGACGCGCTCTTTCCCCCGGAGTTCGAAGATGATGTGCCCCGCGCCGTGAAGATGGGCCGAGCACTCGCATCCATCCGCCTGCCTTGGGAGTCCAAAGCGGGCACCGGGGATGACGCCGCCCAGCGGCTTTCCTCTGCACTGGAAACACTCGGGCCCTCCTACATCAAGCTGGGGCAGTTTCTGGCAACCCGGGCAGATATTATCGGCGAAGATCTCGCGGATGACCTGAGCCTGCTGCGCGACCGGCTTCCGCCGTTTGACCAATCCGTGGCGATAGCCACGGTTGAAAGAGAGCTTGGCGGCCCGGTGAACGAGCTGTTTGTGGAGTTTAGCGAGCCTGTCGCTGCTGCCTCCATCGCCCAGGTCCACAAGGCAAAAGTCGCCGTACCGGAGGTCTCTGCCGGCGATGCGCCTGACGGCCTGACCTACCGCGATGTGGCGGTCAAAGTATTGCGTCCGGGGGTGGAGAGCCGCTTTGCGCAGGATCTTGACAGTTTCTTCTGGATCGCGCGCCTGATCGAAAAATGGAACCCCGACGCACGAAGGTTGCGGCCGGTGGAAGTGGTGCAGACACTGGCTGACAGTGTGGCGCTTGAGATGGATTTACGGCTCGAAGCCGCTGCCCTGTCTGAGATGGGTGAAAACACAGCCGATGATGCCGATTTCCGGGTGCCGGAAGTGGACTGGGAGCGCACGGCGCGCCGCGTCCTGACGCTGGAATGGATCAGCGGCACGCCTGCGGGCGACCGGGACGCGCTGGTGGCCGCCGGGCATGACATGGCAGCGCTTGGGACGCGCACCGTGCAAACCTTTCTCACCCATGTGCTGCGCGATGGTTTCTTTCACGCCGACATGCACCAGGGAAATCTCTTCATTGATCCTGACGGCACTCTGGTTGCCGTTGACTTCGGCATTATGGGACGACTTGATCAACGCTCCCGACAGTTCCTCGCGGAAATCCTGTTTGGTTTTGTGCGACGGGATTATGCCCGGGTGGCGGAGGTTCATTTCGAAGCCGGTTATGTTCCCGATCACAAAAACGTCGATGTTTTTGCTCAGGCCCTGCGCGCCATTGGCGAGCCAATTTTTGGCAAAGGGGCACAGGACGTCTCCATGGGTCGGTTGCTCGCCCAGTTATTTCTGGTGACTAACCAGTTCGACATGGAAACCCGTCCGGAGCTCATCCTGCTGCAAAAAACGATGGTGGTGATTGAGGGCGTTGCCCGGCACTTTGATCCGGAACACAATATCTGGGACAGCGCCGAACCGATCGTTGCCAAATGGATTGCCGAACGGCTGGGGCCGGAAGGCCGCCTGCAGGACGCCGCCGACGGCGCTGCCGCTCTTGGGCGGGTGATGACCCATTTGCCGGAATTCATTGATCAGGCCGAGCGCGCAGCCCGGCTGATGAGTGAAAATCTTGATGCCGAGGGCATTCGTCTGCATCCCAGTACAACGGATGCCATCGCCAAAGCCCAAAACGCCCAGAACCGCTGGAGCCGAACCGCCTTGTGGGTTGGCGCCCTGGCTCTTGTGGTGTTGGCGGTCACACAACTCACGTAGAGCAAAATCCCATTTGAATTTTAGTGCTGTTCGGTTGCGGCCTCAACCAATGAGGCAAACACATCCATGTCCGTTGGGTGAGACGTCGCCCAGGCCTCCCGAGCTGCCTCTAGACGTTGCAGGTGCGCTTCAACTGTCTCTGGGAGAAGCAATACTGCCAATGGGGTTTCTCGCCCCACCTCACCCAATAAGACTTCCAGCACCTGCCGCCTTTGATTCATGCGCAAATGATTGGAATCGTAAAATTCGGCTTGCACAGAAGCATCCTCCTCGAAGACCGGCCGGGTTGTGAGCGGCCCGATAATCGCAAAATCCCACAGAACAACATTTACCCCTCGCTCCCGGGCCGCATTGACCTTCAGTGTGAGCGCGCGTTTCCAATCTTCGAAAACACTCCAGAGACCCATCTCCTCAATTAGCTGCAGATGCAATGCATGGACTGGCGAGATGTAAAGGATAAGGGCGCGTTTTTCTCCCGCGAGCGTCATCAAGCGCTCAATGTTCTCAAGACTGTTGGATGGGAGGGGCTGTGTGTCCAGCGCATAACCATTATACAGACCGGTGGGTTTTCGCAGATAGTGTGACAGCGTCGTTCGAACATTGGTTTGCTGGCCATTTGTAACACCGAGCTGGCACTCATACCCGTTTGCAGCTCGTCCGCCCCACTCCGTCCAGTTGTCTTGACACTCTTTATCCACGTTCCGATATTTGATCGCCCGGCGAACAGCATCAATCGCATCGCGGGACGCCAATGTCGCTGCCAGATCAGTCATCCAGAAATAGGGGTTTGGACTTCCGTCCGCGGCAACTGCCAAGCGCTCCTCGCGAAAGCCCGGGCGAACGTTCCGTCCAGCATTGAACATGAAGAAATCGAGCCCAACGACGATTGTTTCTACTGGCGCAACCGCGACCACGTGTTCCACATTGCGGCGCAGTTCGTAGATATTGGCCCCGCTTAGCGCGATGTTAAATGCTGTGCGACCGGTAATATCCATCGCGACTTCCGGGTCCAAAAGAAATTCCGCACGTGAGGATCCTGTGAGCACAATTTGCGGCGCCATTTCTGCCGCCCAGATGGGTTTCACGATACGGGTAAACCCATCCACGCCAGTGATTGGTTCATGCTTCCTGTAGAGTGCGTACGGGTCCACCAATGCAGCAGCAACAATGACGGCACCGAGTCCGAGGAACATCATGCCAAGAACGAAATATGTGTAGTTTCGGAATTTTTTGCGCATGCACCCCTCCTAAAACTGAAAATAGAGAAATGGGCTGACGCGACTGAGACTTAGGACGCCGTAGAGACCAAGAACAAACACACAACAGCCCCATACCAACGTTGGTCGCCAAACCCACCATCGCCTCTGATTGACAGGGGGAACGACGCCTGTTGGATCAAGTACCGGGCGGTAGCGGCGCATGAACTCAATCGTGTTGGGTAAAGCAAAACAGATGATAAGCCCCACCAGAATGAGGAAAATAGGCCTTGATGAGTCCAGATGAGGGAGTTCCACTGCTGTTCTGATCCCTAGCAATGCAGGGTCGAATGGCAGAACCGTCGCGAAGCTCTGGCTGAAGACCACACCATTTCCCCCGCTCATCCCTCCAAGTACCAATAAGGCCGACTGAAAATCAGCTGCGCGGAAAAAGACCCAGGCAACAACCACCGCAAGAAAGGTAACTCCCCAGCTAAGAGCCTTTGTTCCCATATTGCCAGGCCTTGGGGGTACCCAGGCACGCCATGCGTGGTTCACTATGAGATAGGTACCATGCAGAGCACCCCAGACCACGAACGTCCAGCCCGCTCCATGCCACAGGCCTCCTAACAACATCGTCAGGAAAAGGTTGAGAAAGCGACGAGCAGGTCCCCGTCGGTTGCCGCCCAGCGAAATGTACAGATAGTCCCGCAAAAACCGTGACAAGGTGATGTGCCAGCGACGCCAGAAGTCGATCATGTTGCGGGCTTTGTAAGGCGAAAAGAAGTTGAGCGGTAACCTGATCCCAAACATCCAGCCCAGACCGACCGCCATGTCTGAATAACCAGAAAAATCAAAATAGATCTGCAGGGTGTAGCTCAGAGCACCCATCCAAGCTTCAAAAAAAGTGGGCGCATATCCACCTGCCGCAGCATCAAAAATGACGTCGGCATAAGGGGCGATCTCGTCGGCAATGCCAACTTTTTTGAACAAGCCAATGATGAAAATCGTCAGGCCAACACTGAGGTTACGACCGAGGTCACCCGACCGCACCTTGGCGAACTGCGGCAGCATTTCCTTGTGGTGGACGATGGGCCCGGCGATTAACTGTGGAAAGAACGTCACAAACAGGAGGTAATCTAAAAACTTGCCCTGCTCCGCCTGCCCGCGCGATGCATCAACCAAATAGGCGATCTGCTGAAAGGTGAAGAAGGAAATGGCTAGTGGCAAAATGATTTGGGGAACGGGAAACCCCGATGCGGTTAGCGCATTGGCCGTTTCGACAAAAAACCCGGCATATTTGAAATACGCTATCAGACCCAGATTTGCGGCAACGCCAAGGCTCAATAATCCACTCGTCGGACGACCGTCGGCCCTTGCTCGGGTAATGAGCTGCGCCAGTAAAAAATTGCCGCTGATGGATGCCAGCAATAGAGCCAGATAGCTGAGTTTCCACCAGCCATAAAAAAACAGGGAGGCCGCTACAAGCCATGTTTTTCCGGCTTCCCTGTGCCATCTGGACAGGGAATAGAAACCAACCAGTGTAATCACCAGGAAGGCCAAAAAAACATGTGAATTGAACAACATTGATAGATCATCCCCCCCCTGCCCTTTAGCAGGAAGCGTCGAAATGCACAAAATCCTCCAACGCAGATTATTGCGCGCTAACAAGTTTCGATCTGATCGGTCAAATTGATCTACACAAACACCGCGTGAAACACTATATTCTCCCGCTGTGAGTTGCATTAGAATGCTCGGCGCGGTGCCGGGTGTCTTCTGAGGGACTCTGGACGGAGTATATGCTGGTGTCTTCTTCTTCCGCACTTCGCGGGCGACGCGTTCTGCTGATTATTGGCGGTGGGATTGCTGCCTATAAATCTCTCGACCTGATCCGGCGCTTGCGGGAACGGGGCGTGAGCGTTCGCGCGATCATGACCCGGGCAGCGGCGGAGTTTGTGACCCCTCTTTCTGTGTCAGCGGTGAGCGAGACCCAGGTTCACCAATCGCTTTTCGACCTCACGCAGGAAGCGGAGATGGGTCATATCCAGTTGTCACGCGATGCGGACCTTCTGGTTGTCGCCCCGGCCACCGCTCATTTGATGGCGCAGATGGCGCACGGCCTTGCCAGTGACCTGGCAACCACCGCTCTGCTCGCCACCGACAAACCGGTATTGTTGGCCCCCGCCATGAATGTGCGCATGTGGACCCATGTCGCGACCCAGCGAAACCTGGCCACGCTGCTTGCCGATGGGGTTTCCATTGTAGGCCCGGGTGAAGGAGACATGGCGTGTGGTGAATTCGGGCCGGGCCGCATGGCAGAACCGCTTGAAATTGTGGCTGCTATTGAGGCAAAGCTCGCGGGCACCTCACACAATGCGTCCCTCAAACTTCCTCTTTCTGGCAAGCACGCGCTGGTGACGTCAGGGCCCACCCATGAGCCCATCGACCCGGTGCGCTATCTCGCCAACCGCTCGTCCGGCAAACAGGGACACGCCATTGCCGCTGCATTAGCAAAACTGGGGGCCAGAACAACACTTGTCGCCGGCCCCACCCAAATGCCAGACCCGGCGGGCGTTGATGTTGTGCAGGTGGAAACCGCGCGCGAGATGCTGGCTGCCTGTGAAGCCGCCCTGCCCGCCGACATTGCAGTGTGTGCCGCAGCGGTTGCCGACTGGCGGGTTGAGCACAATGCCGAACAAAAAATCAAAAAGGAGGGGAAGATCCCCCCGTCTCTTAGGCTTGTCGAAAACCCGGATATTTTGAAAATGATCAGCCATCACAAAAGCAAACGCCCAACCCTGGTGGTTGGTTTTGCTGCCGAAACGGAAAACGTACTCGCCTACGCACAAGCCAAACGGACCCGAAAAGGTTGTGACTGGATTGTCGCCAATGATGTGTCCCCGGATACGGGCATCATGGGGGGCGACATGAACAAGGTGCATCTGATTTTTGCTGAAACACACGAAGACTGGCCCCAGCTCTCCAAGGGAGATGTTGCAGACCGGTTGGTTCATCGCATTGCCGATTATTTTAAGGAGCTGGTATGAGTTTTTCCCAAGTGCCTGTTGCTGTGCAACGTCTTCCCCATGGCAAGGATCTGGCCCTGCCGCGCTATGAGAGCGAGGGAGCGGCGGGACTTGATCTCCTGGCAGCTATCCCCGAAGGCGAAGAGCTCACACTGCACCCAGGTGCCCGCGACATGATCCCCACAGGTCTGGCGATTGCGCTCCCGATTGGGTATGAAGCACAAATCCGGCCTCGCTCGGGGCTGGCTGCAAAGAACGGTGTCACAGCCCTCAATTCCCCCGGCACGATCGATTGTGATTATCGCGGTGAAATCAAAGTCATTCTGATTAATCACGGCAGCGACCCTCTCACCATCACACGCGGCATGCGCATAGCGCAGATGATTATTGCCCCCGTCACACGTGCCTTGTTTGAGGAATGCGACAGCCTGCCGGAGACAGAACGCGGTGCGGGCGGGTTTGGGTCAACCGGCACAGGGACCAGCGCTGCTACAGGTTGACCGATACAGCTTGTGCGTTGAAACGACAGAAGAAAAATGAGGAAAGCTATGGTGCGACTATCAAAAAAGACACTGCTCGCGCTGGAAGCGGTTCTCGACGTGGCTGTGAACGCGCGGCCCAACCCCGTGCAATCAAAAGATATTACGAGGCGGCAGGGCATTCCCCAGCGCTATCTTGAACAGGTGATGCAACAGCTTGTCCATGCTGGCATACTGAAAGGCGTGCGGGGGCCTAAAGGAGGGTACCGGCTTGCCCTGGAACGGCGCCGGATTTCTGTTGGCGATATTGTGCGCATTGTTGGTGAAATGGAAATTGCCGATGAGCCGCGCGAAACTCCCTCCATTCTTGGTGAAAAAGTCATTGGCCCCATGTGGGATGCCGTTCAGGATGACATGATGGAGAAACTTAATTCCGTTTCTGTCGAAGACCTCTGTCAACGGGCAGCGGAAACCGGGGCAGACGGTGAAACCAAAACAGTGGCCGACTTCACCATCTGAGATGTCTAGACCATCTGAGATGCCTGGCTGACTTAATAGAACTGATTGGCGACGCCCAGACGCGTCCCCAGCATGGGAGTAAAACATGAGCCCGACAGACACGCAGAACGGTAAGCCCGGACGCGGACGCATCTATAATGACATTACAGAGACCGTCGGCAACACGCCTCTTGTGCGGTTGAACAAACTGACAAAAGGGCGCGGCGTGAAGGCCGATATCTTGCTGAAACTCGAATTCTTCAACCCGCTTTCCAGTGTCAAAGACCGGATCGGGGTCGCGATGATTGAGGACCTGGAAACCCGGGGACTTTTGACAGCGGAAACCGTGATCATTGAGCCGACGTCCGGTAACACAGGCATCGCCCTTGCCTTTGTTTGTGCAGCAAAAGGGTACCGCCTTATTTTGTGCATGCCCGAAAGCATGTCGATTGAGCGGCGGAAAATGCTCGCCCTGCTGGGCGCGGAGATTGACCTGACCCCGGCCGATAAGGGCATGAAGGGCGCGGTTGCACGGGCGGAAGAGCTGCTGACCCAATATCCCAATTCAGTGATGCCGCAGCAGTTCGACAATGTGGCGAACCCCGCCATTCATCGCCGCACCACCGCCGAAGAAATCTGGAACGACACGGACGGCGCGGTTGATATGGTGATTTCCGGCGTGGGTACCGGCGGCACCTTTACGGGTATTGGCGGGTTGCTCAAAGAACGCAAACCATCTTTCAAAATGGTGGCTGTGGAGCCGGAAGACAGTCCGGTGCTGTCGGGCGGAACACCCGGCGCTCACAAAATACAGGGCATTGGCGCTGGCTTTATACCGGGCAATCTGGACCGGGATCTGGTCGACGACGTGATTACCATTGGCAATGAAACCGCTTTTGAAACGGCCCGCCAGGCCGCGCGGGAAGAAGGTATCCCTTGTGGTATTTCGTCTGGGGCCGCCATTGCTGCTGCGCTGGAAATCGGCGCCCGGGTCGGTATGGAGGGCAAGACAATCGTTGTGATCATTCCCTCGTTTGCCGAACGCTATCTTTCCACAGCGCTGTTTGATGGCCTCTGAGGGCTCTTACACTGCGTTCTGAAAGCCCGGGCCGGGGCCAACTGAGACCTGCCGGGCTTCCAGCATCTCCCCACATTCCGAGCACACCAGGTCGCCATGCATCTGGTGACCGCAGGTTTTGTGACGATGGGTCACCGGCGCCCCGCGCTCGTCCGCCATATGCTTGTCGCCCCAATGGACAATCGACATGATGACGGGATAGAGATCGAAGCCCTTTTCCGTCAGGCGGTATTCCTGGCGCACCGGAGCAGTGCCATAGGGTGTTTTGACGAGCACCTCTGCGCTGGTGAGCTTTTTCAGCCGATCTGCCAGCACATGCCGGGTCATCCCGAGATTGCTCTCAAACTGCTCGAACCGACGCACCCCCATAAAACAGTCCCGCAGGATCAACAGGGTCCAGCGGTCCCCAATAATCGATAGGGTTCGGGCCACCGAACATGGTTCCTTTTCCAGATCACGCCAGCGCATGTGCTCACCCTTCCGCTCATCTCTTGTCAGCTCAGGTCCATAAACTAGCTTGACAAGTTCTAAATTGGAACCCATTTTGACATTCAGGTTCTAAAATAGAACTAATGCAATCAGGAGGCGGAGTATGGGTGAGAAAAAAGCTGTACTGGTCATCGGGGCTGGTGACGCCACGGGTGGCGCCATTGCAAAACGGTTTGCGCGCGAAGGTTTTGAGGCCTGTGTGGTGCGGCGCTCCGCTGAGAAACTTGAACCTCTGGTCAGTGAGATCGAAGCCGCCGGTGGCAATGCGCACGCCTTTGGCGTTGATGCGCGCAAAGAAGACCAAATGATTTCTCTCATTGAAAAAATCGAGCGCGACATCGCCCCGATCGAGGTCGCGGTTTTCAATATTGGCGCCAACGTCAATTTTCCCATTACCGAAATGACCGCCCGGGTCTATTTCAAGGTCTGGGAGATGGCCTGTTTTTCAGGCTTTCTCATGGGCCGCGAAGTTGCCAAACAGATGATCCCGCGCGGAACCGGCACCATGATCTTTACCGGCGCCACGGCCAGCATGCGGGGCGGTTCGGGCTTCTCCGCCTTTGCCGGTGCAAAACATGCGTTGAGAGCCCTTGCCCAAAGCCTTGCCCGGGAACTTGGTCCCAAAGGCATCCATGTTGCCCATCCCATCATTGATGGTGCCATCGACACCGCCTGGATCGCCGAAAACTTTCCCGACCGGTACGCCACGAAAGAGCAAGGCGGAATTTTGAACCCCGATCACATCGCCGATGCCTACTGGATGTTGCATTGCCAACCACGTGACGCCTGGACCCACGAGCTGGACCTGCGCCCCTGGATGGAAAATTTCTGAACAATATGTAGAGGAGCCCTGTTATGGGAAAGACAGTAGATTTCATTTTTGATTTTGGGAGCCCCAATGGCTATCTCTGCCACAAGGTGATCCCGGAAATAGAAGCGCGCACGGGGGCCACGTTCAACTACATCCCCGCCCTTCTCGGTGGCATTCACAAGCTCACCAATAATCAACCGCCGATGATCGCCTTTGGCGAGGTTAAGGGAAAGCTCGCCTATGAACAGTTGGAGACAGAGCGCTTTGTCACCCGCCACAAGCTCGGTGCCTATCGTTTCAACCCGCACTTTCCGGTCATGACTCTGCTCATCATGCGCGGTCTGATTGCTGCTGAGATGGATGGACAGAAAATGCCCTACATTGAAGTGGTGCTGAAAGCCATGTGGGAAGACGGCCTTAAAATGGACGATCTGGACGTGGTGACCAAGGCGCTGGCCGATGGTGGCTTGGACGCAGAACGGCTGATGGCACGCACCCAGGAAAAAGACGTCAAACAAAAGCTCATCGACAATACAAATGAGACCGTTGCGCGTGGTGTCTTTGGCATCCCCACCTTCTTCCTCGGGGACGAGATGTTCTTTGGCAAAGAGCGGCTCGGCCAGTTGGAAGAAGCGATTGTTGGCTAACCCGCCATAGGCGTTACGACATTTTTTCATCAGCTGATACGGGCTGATTTGGTTCGTGCCCCAGCACATTAATGGACTGGCACACAGGCCTCCGCTCCCTTATGAGTGGGGGCCCTTGAGTTATGAGAGATTTGTCCATGAGTGCTGCCACCGCCACCGCGATATTCACCCGCCAGGGCGAAAGCTGGAGACCCGCCCCGCAATGCATGGGACCCTTTGGCGGGATGCATGGTGGTGCCGTCTCAGGCCTTCTGACCGGCGAGCTGGAAATGATGGCGGCCGATGCTGGGCACGGGCCTGCGATCTCGGCAAATATCTACCTGCTTCGGCCCGCCCCCTCAACACTTGTGGAAACCCGCCCCTTGGCCGTACGCGAAGGCGCCCGGGTCGCGGTCTATGAAAACGAGCTCTGGGCAGGCGGAAAGCTCCAAGCCAAAGCGTCCATGTGTTTTCTGAAGGCCCTGCCTGACAGCCAAGCGATTGCCGCCATGCCGGACGCCATCGCGGGGACCCTTGTTGGCGAGCCTCTGCTGGATCCGTCGGAGCTTGCTGAATGGGATTTCCCCCGTGCCCCGATGGCGCAATCCTATCTCAACGCTGTTGAAATCCGAGATGATGGTAAGGGCATGATCTGGATACGGGCAAAACAGCCTTTGTTCAGTGCGCCCACCCCTTGCGCATCGACCATCAGTTTTGCGGACTTCTCAACCCTGTTTTCCGTGGTCGCCACAGGCACGCGGCCGGAGGCGGGCGGCTGGCCAAATGCCGACCTCAGTGTGCATCTGGCGCGACTTCCCGACGGCCCCTGGATTGGTCTGCGCATCCGGTCAGACTGGTTTGCCGACGGTCGCGGTGTGACGGAAGCGGAAATCTGGGATGTGCACGGGCGCATTGGCCGCTCCACCCAGGCGGTCGTGCTGGCACCCGCTGCCTCAAGTACATAGCCATTGATTTGACTTTTGGCGTCCGCCGTGGCCGATAGAGAGAAGATATTTCAGAAATTCCCGGAGGCTGTCATGGCGCTCACCGACGATCAGCTTGAACGCTATGCACGCCACATCGTGCTGAAGGAAATCGGCGGGCCCGGCCAACAAAAACTGCTGGCCTCTAAAGTGCTTGTTATTGGGGCTGGCGGCCTTGGCTCCCCCCTGTTGCTTTATCTTGCAGCGGCGGGGGTTGGAACGCTGGGCATTGTGGATGATGACATTGTCTCCCTGTCCAACCTGCAGCGCCAGGTCGTGCATGACACGCAAGCGGTTGGAGTGCCGAAGGTCGAGAGTGCGGCGGTCACCATTGCACGCATCAATCCCGATACACGGGTCATCACACATCAGACCCGACTGAGCGCTGCCAATGCGCAGGAGCTGATCAGCCAGTACGACATTGTCGCCGACGGGTGTGATAATTTTCCGACCCGGTTTCTTGTCAACGATGCCTGCTATTTTGCCCGGGTGCCGCTGGTCTCTGCTGCTGTTGGCCGGTTTGACGGGCAGCTTTCCACCTTCAAGGGATATGAGCGCGATGAGAACGGCGTGCCTCTGCCAACATACCGGGACTTTGTTCCCAGTGCGCCCGCTGATGGCCTGGTGCCAACGTGTGAGACGGCAGGGGTGCTTGGTGCGCTGACTGGCGTGATGGGGTCAATGCAGGCGCTTGAGGTCATCAAGGAACTGACGGGGACAGGAACCGGCCTTGCCGGGCGCCTGTTTATTTATGATGCGCTGGACGCAAGGGCGCGCACCATCACTCTGCGACACGATCCGGAAAATCCGCTGACGGGAACCAACCCCACGATCACCGACCTGTCGGGTCACGCTTAAGACATTGCACGGTCACAGTATTGCGGGGATGACGCGATCTGGTGGTTTGTGTCCGTCCACCCAGGTGCGGATATTGATCAGCACTTTCTCCCCCATTTCCAGTCGGCCTTCGATGGTCGCCGAGCCCAGGTGCGGGAGCAGCACCACACTATCAAGATCCAGCAGCCGGGGATTTATCGTCGGTTCGTTCTCAAATACATCGAGCCCGGCTCCCGCCAGTTCCCCTTTTTCCAAAGCGCGGGCGAGAGCGTTTTCGTCGATCACCTCGCCGCGTGACGTGTTGACGATAAAGGCGCCCGGTTTCAGGTGTTTCAGGCGTTGGCTGTTCAGCAGATGATAGGTCGCGGGCGTATGCGGACAATTCACGGAGACAATATCCATGGCGCCAAGCATGTCCTCCAGATTTTCCCAGTAGGTCGCGCCCAATTCCTTCTCAGCCGCCTTATTGACCGGGTGGCGATTGTGATAATGGATTTCCAAGCCAAAGGCGCTGGCCCGGCGCGCCACCGCCTGGCCGATCCGGCCCATGCCGATAATGCCGAGCTTCTGGCCTGAAATGCGCCGCCCCAACATCCAGGTCGGCGACCAGCCGGTCCAGGTCGCCGCCCGTTCGCGC
This sequence comes from uncultured Parvibaculum sp., assembly GCA_964518885.1. GTDB lineage: Bacteria > Pseudomonadota > Alphaproteobacteria > Parvibaculales > Parvibaculaceae > Mf105b01. Next base: position 24,523 of record CAZFHW010000007.1, read on the forward strand.
AGATAGCGCGATCCTTCAATGATCCGGCGGGGGACGGCGAGAATAAGCGCCATGGTCATGTCGGCTGTATCTTCGGTCAGCACGCTGGGCGTGTTTGTGACCGTGATGCCGCGCGACAGGGCGCTCTCCACATCGATATTGTCGACGCCGGTGCCAAATTGCGCAATTAGCCGCAGTTTTTCCCCCGCCTGAGCCAGTAGCCGCCCATCAATACGGTCCGTCACGGTGGGCACCAGCACGTCCGCCTCACGCATGGCACTTGCCAGCTGCGATTGGCTCATCGGCTCATCAGACGCGTTAAGCCGGGTCTCGAACAGTTCACTCAGTCGGGCTTCAATGCTGTCCGGCAGTTTGCGGGTCACAATGACAAGAGGCTTTTGGGGACTGACAGTCATGGCGCAATGCCTCATTCCTTACGAATTGGGAACCTCCTGTCTAAAGCGTTTTGCGCGGCGACGGAAGACCGAGGGAGCAAGCAACCCCATCTGCAAGCCCTTCATAAAGTCTTGCTCTTGTCATAGGGTTCGCTTGGCCATAAAGATTGTTGGTATATCCAAGACTTACCAGAAATTGAGAACATTCGTGCACGCTGTGCATCTCCCAACTCTAAAAGCCTGGTCCATGACATCACTGTGTCTTGCGCTTTTTCTGGTCCTGAGCGGATTGTTTGCAAGCGGTACACACGCAGACGCAGCTCAAGCTCTCATCGGGATCGAAACCGGTCTATCCCTGCCGCGCTTTGTCAGTCTGAAGGCAGGCAAGGTGAACGTTCGCGTTGGCCCCAGCCGATCCCATCCGGTGCTCTGGGTGTATCAGCGCAAGGGGATGCCGGTTGAGGTGATTGCAGAGTTCGAACACTGGCGGCGCATCCGTGATGTCGATGGCGACATTGGTTGGATTTTTCATTCTCTTTTGGACGGTCGGCGCAAAGCGCTGGTTCTGCCCACGGCAGACGGAGAGCCTTTGATGCTCCACGCGCTACCCACCGACAATAGCGAAATTGTTGCGGCGGCGGAGCCTGGCGTTGTCGCCAAGCTGGAAGCCTGCCGGGACGGTTGGTGCCGGATCAGCGCCGGTGGGTATGCCGGTTGGACGGCTAAAGATACGCTTTGGGGCATCTATCCGGAAGACAGCTTCGAATAGGCCGCCCTATCAGGATAGATCGCCCGCAAGGGCACTGCGCACCGCCTCACTCAGACCAGCGGCGTGGGAATAATTTTCATGTCCGATGCCGAGGGCGACGGGAACACTGCCTGCCTTGAAAAGATCAGCCTGCACCTCTGACATATCGAAATGCAGAAAATGGATGGCGGAGGTCTTGCCATCATCCTTTGTGCGGCTAACCTCCGTCTCCGCCCGGGCAAAAACTTTTTCATCGCCGATTTTCAGATAACAAGTTGTCTCGACATTCGTCAGCTGGCGGAGAAAACGAGTACGCCTCACTTCATCGTCGATCTCAAACATCAAAGTCGCCACCAGATCCCGGCCTTGAGGCAGGAGCGGGTTGTAGGCTTCCAATTCGTCGGCCAATTGTGCGTCACCGCCTTTTTCAATGCGCAGCATTTCGTGGATCTGATGCAACATAGTGTCATAGTTTTCGAAATAGAATGTCGCACTGGGGCCCACGTCGACCCGGCGGTCGCGTTTAATCTCACGAAGCTTCGCGCGACGCTCCGCCCGCTCACGCTCATAGGTTTCAAGGTCAAGAATGTCGGCTTTGGTGATGGATGTGCGGAGCGTGCTCATGGGGGTCGATCTTACCATTCGTATTTCAGGGTTTGGGGAGGAGCCCGTAGGCGCGCGCGATAATCTCAATGGGATGTTGCGCGAGAGGCAGAGGCTTGTCAGCTGTTTCGCCGTTCAATATTTCGATCTCATGCACCAAATGCTTTGCGGCAAGCGGACAATCGGAGGTGACAAATTTATTGTCGGTTTTGGAGACGTTGCGGGCGGCAGTCTTGCCGACCTTCATCGCAAGATCGAATGTCCCCTTCATCACACCAAATGTACCGCCATGGCCGGAACACCGTTCCACCACGTCAATCTTGGTATCGGGAATGAGACGCATCATTTCTGCTGACTTGGGACCCATGTTTTGCGCCCTTGCATGACAGGCAAGGTGCGCAGTGACGCCACCCTCAACCGGTGTCATGCCAGCGGCCAGACCCTCTTTCTTGGCAATGGCCACAATGTACTCGTCGATGTCATAGGTTGCGCTGGCAAGGGCCTTCACGGTTTCGTCTTCAGGCAGAATAAGCGGCCATTCGGTTTTGAGCATAAGGCCACATGATGCCGTCAGGACAATGATGTCGTAACCTTCGTCGATCAGTTCTTTCAACGCTTTGGATACTTTGCGGGCCTGTTCGGCGACTTTCTCAAGATTGCCGCCTTCCAGATGTGGCATACCGCAACACCCTGGATAGGCGACACGGGTCTCTACGCCATTGTGCGCCAGCACGCGGCGCGCGGCCTCGCCAACACCGGGACTATTGTAATTCACAAAACAGGTGGCAAAGATCGCCACTTTGCGACCAAAGCCTGGTGCCGTGGTGTTGATGGTAAGGGTGCCCGCTGCATCTTCGGACTTCGCCCGCATCATAAATGTTTTACCAACAAATTTTGGCAGCTCCGCGCGCGCATCAATGCCGGCCACTTTTTCCAGCACAGGTCGCGTTAGTTTGTTTGATCTTTTGGATCCCCAATTGGCAAGCCCGGCAATGGGGCCGATCAGTTTGCCATTGCGGTCCATCTTGGCAAGTTCACCCTGCACAAAGGGAACACCCTTGTTGGCTTTTGCCTCTGCGGCGCGGTAGCGCAACATGAGATGAGGGAAATCAAGATTGAATTCGTGAGGCGGCACGTACGGACATTTGGTCATGTAGCACATGTCGCAAAGGGTGCAGGCTTCAACAACCGGCCCAAAATCATCGCTTGAGACAGCCTCCAATTCGCCAGTGTCGGAATCGTCAATCAAGTCGAACAGGCGGGGAAAACTATCACAGAGATTAAAACACCGGCGGCATCCATGACAGATATCGAAGACGCGGCGCAGCTCGTTGTCAATTTTTTTGGCGTCGTAGAAAGCCGGGTCCTGCCAGTCCAGGGGATGGCGCGTTGGTGCGTCCAGACTTCCTTCTCGGCTCATAGTCACGCTCCCCTTGGTCTTAGAAATTGGCAAGGGCCGGTTGCCCGGCCCTCACCTGATAACGTGCTGGTTTAGTCGTCCAGGGCGTCGAGCGCCTTTTGGAACCGGCCTGCATGGCTTTTTTCAGCCTTCGCAAGCGTTTCAAACCAATCGGCAATCTCGTCGAAACCTTCGTCACGCGCCGTGCGGGCCATGCCCGGATACATGTCGGTGTATTCATGGGTTTCACCCACGATGGCGGCATGCAAGTTCTTGTCGGTGCTGCCGATGGGCTCGCCCGTCGCTGGATCACCAACTTCTTCAAGAAATTCCAGATGGCCGTGAGCGTGGCCGGTCTCGCCTTCGGCGGTGGACCGAAAAACAGCTGCCACATCATTGTAGCCTTCAACGTCAGCCTTCTGCGCGAAGTAAAGGTAGCGACGGTTCGCCTGGCTTTCCCCGGCGAAGGCATCTTTGAGGTTTCCCTCGGTTTTTGAACCTGCTAGCGACATTTGCGATCTCCTCGTTTTCTACTGGTCTGAGTGCGGTCTGTTCCCGACCCGTTGTCTTTTTTGGACGTTTTTGATCGATAGGGGACAGCGCGGACGAACGCCTATTAACCAGTCCGCGCCCTGCCAACTGATGCAATAAACCTATGTCGAGCCAACAGGTTCGTCAATAGTTTATAATGCTTCTAAAGAGAATGAGTCGCAAGTACACACCGCGTCCGCCAGCCTTTG
>CAZFHW010000007.1:28486-45085 GCA_964518885.1 uncultured Parvibaculum sp.
ATAATGCTTCTAAAGAGAATGAGTCGCAAGTACACACCGCGTCCGCCAGCCTTTGGTCAGCGACTGGAACGAACCCGCACCACAATATCAACCCGCGCCACATCGGTGCCCGCGGGCGCTTGTGGCAGACCCGTCACTTCGATTGCGTGCCCTGAAATATCAGACAGGGACCCATCCTCTTCATGGAAGAAGTGATGGTGGTCCGAAGTATTGGTATCGAAATAGGTGCGCGAACTATCCACAACGACTTCGCGCAGAAGGCCCGCCTTGGTGAACTGATGCAGCGTGTTGTAAACCGTTGCCAGAGAGACCGAGGCTCCCGCTGAAACGGCCTGCTCGTGCAGACTTTCAGCGGTTACATGACGATCACCCGCCTCGAACAGCAGGCGCCCAAGCGCCAGCCGCTGCCGCGTTGGCCGAAGGCCCGCGTCCCGCAAGCGGGCCAGAATTTGGCTATATGGACGATCATTGGTGTCCATGATCAGGTTCCCGTTTCCCGCGCCTACTCAGACTTCACGATACGGCGCTAGTTTATAACGATTACAAACAATTGTCTACCATGTGGGATAAGGGCGGCCCAACGTCAAGGGGAGGACACATTCGGGGAAATTGGTTCACCCTGTATTCCGCCCCAATATTCAAGCTTTTTCAGGGGTTTGCGGGGGCTTCGCGGTGTGTTACGAAGCGCTCAGATGAACATGCATTAAGTGTGTGGCTGTGCCAGGAACGATCTGTGATCCCATAGGATCTTTGGCGTATCTTTCTCTGGCAGGTGTTTTTGGGACCTTTGGCCCCACACGAGACAAAGCTGCACCGATACTCACCGCGACGGCAGACGCCGAAAAACAAATGCGGTGAACGAACCTGGGGTAGGCAGACAGGCATGAGCGAACAAAAATCAAGTTACAGCTACGAAGACCTTCTTGCGTGCGCGCACGGGGATCTGTTTGGACCAGGCAATGCGCAACTGCCATTGCCTCCCATGCTGATGATGGATCGCATTACCCATATCAGCGAGACAGGTGGAGCCTATGACAAAGGCCAGATCGTCGCGCAATATGACATCAATGCCGAGCGCTGGTTTTTTCCCTGCCATTTTGAAGGCGACCCGATTATGCCGGGCTGTCTCGGTCTTGATGGCATGTGGCAACTGGTTGGGTTTTATCTTGGCTGGATGGGCGCAAAGGGTAAGGGCCGCGCGGTCGGTGTGGGCAATGTCAAATTTTCCGGCATGGTCACACCTGAGACCAAGATGCTGGAATATGTCATTGATTTGAAACGGGTCATCAACCGGAAGATCGTTCTGATCAATGCCGACGGCATTCTCAAAGCAGACGGTAAAGAAATTTATCATGCGGAAGGTCTGCGCGTGGTTGTTGAAGGCGCATCCTGAACACCCGCCAAAAGATGTATTGGGAAAGTGCTCACTCCGTTGTAAGCAAAATGCACGAGACACACCTGTTTAGGGTCGTGTTTTGGCCCCAATTTAGGGTAAATATGTCGTCCAGTCCGGCCAATTCCGTCGGGTACGAAGAATAGGAGTGGCCCATGAGGCGCGTAGTAGTCACAGGCTTGGGGATCGTTTCCAGCATCGGCAATAATGCTCAGGAAGTGCTTGCGAGCTTACGCGATGCAAAATCCGGCATTGTCGCAGCTGAGAAATATGCAGAGCTGGGATTTCGCAGTCAGGTTCACGGGTCCTTGAAAATCGATCTGGTAGAAGAGATTGACCGCAAGACGCGCCGCTTCATGGGCGATGGTGCCGCCTATGCTTATCTGGCCATGAAACAGGCGATTACCGATGCGGGCCTGGAGCCTGATGAGATCAGCAATGAGCGCACCGGCGCGATCCTCGGCTCTGGTGGCGCCTCCACCAAGGCAATTGTGGCTGCCGCCGACATCACCCGTGAAAAAGGCCCCAAGCGCGTTGGCCCCACGCAGGTGCCCAAGGCCATGTCGAGCACGGTTTCGGCGAACCTCTCAACGCTCTTCAAAATCAAAGGGCCCAGCTATTCGATCAGCTCCGCCTGCACGACCTCCACACACTGTATCGGCAACGCCACGGAACTGATCCAGTGGGGCAAGCAGGACATGATGTTTGCGGGTGGTGGCGAAGAACTGGACTGGACCTTGTCGGTACTCTTCGATGCGATGGGCGCAATGTCCTCCAGATACAACGACACCCCAGCCAAGGCGAGCCGCGCCTACGACAAGAACCGGGATGGTTTTATCATTAGCGGCGGCGGCGGCGTTCTGGTTCTGGAAGAACTTGAGCACGCTAAAGCGCGCGGCGCGAAGATCTATGCTGAAGTCGCTGGTTACGGCGCCTCCTCAGACGGTGCTGACATGGTGGCCCCATCTGGCGAAGGGGCGGTACGCGCGATGAAGATTGCGATGGAAACCGTTGGTGAGAAAATCGACTACATTAATCCGCACGCGACCTCGACACCGGTTGGCGACATTCCGGAAATCAAAGCAATCCATGAAGTATTCGGCGACAACACACCGCCGATCAGCGCCACTAAATCCCTGACCGGTCACGCACAAGGGGCCGCAGGCGTCCACGAGGCGATCTATTCTCTGCTGATGATGGAAAATAAGTTCATCTGTGAATCAGCTAACATCGAAGAGATCGACCCGGAAGTCGCGAGTGCCAATATTGTTCGTAAACGGATCGACAATGCAGACCTCAATTGTGTGATGTCGAACAGCTTTGGGTTTGGCGGCACCAATGGGGCTCTCATTTTCAGGCGCTTCAACGGTTAACACGCCGTCCGTTCACGTCGGCTTTGTTTCAAGTCGGCATGTGATTTGCTGAGATGAGTGTATATGGGCAAGTGTGTCCCATTTTGGTACAAACACCCGTGTGCGCGCAGCCACGCCATGCGAGAACAGGTAACGACGAATGACATCTGGGACATCACGCGGAAACGCTTTTCAAGCAGGCAGCCTTCTGGCAGGTCGCAGGGGTCTGATTATGGGCGTCGCCAATAATCACTCCATCGCCTGGGGCATTGCGAAGGCTGCGGCAGCCCATGGTGCCGAACTCGCCTTTACCTATCAGGGGGATGCGTTTGGCCGCCGGGTGAAACCTCTGGCAGAATCGCTTGGCTCAGACTTTTTGCTGCCCTGCGACGTCACCGACGAAGCGAGCCTGGATGCGCTGTTCGAGGCGCTGGAGAAAAAATGGGGCACGATCGATTTTGTTGTGCACGCGGTTGCCTATTCCGACAAGAATGAGCTCAAAGGCCAGTATCTCGATACCACACGCGATAATTTCCGCCAGACCCTGGAAATCTCCTGTTTTTCCTTCACCGACATTGCCCGGCGCGCGTCTGCTCTGATGCCCGATGGCGGGTCGATGATTACGCTGACCTATTCCGGCTCAGAACGCGTGATGCCCAACTACAATGTGATGGGTGTTGCAAAAGCCGCCCTTGAAGCCAGCGTGCGCTATCTTGCCGTGGACCTTGGCCGCAAAGGCATCCGCGTCAATGCGATTTCTGCAGGCCCGATGAGAACCTTGGCAGGATCCGCCATCGGATCTGCGCGCTATGTCTTCAAATGGAACAAAGCGCATGCACCGATTAAGGAAACCATTGAGCTTGATGATGTGGGGGGGTCTGCTCTTTACCTGCTTTCCGATCTTTCCAAGCGCGTGACCGGTGAAATCCATCACGTCGATTCAGGGTTTAATGTTGTCGGCATGCCGCAATGGGAAGACCTGCAGGACGATGCACCAAAGCCGGTATTGAAAACCAACGCTGCTGAATAGTATTTCAGGTAGCCGACCGCCTTAACTCCAAAACATCATAGGTGCTTTCGAGCACCGGCAAGGGAAACACAACGCGCAGGCGACCGTCTTCGAGTTGTTGCAGAATTCCCGGCTTGTCCTGCTTCTGAGGATCGGTAATGCCCCCCTGTGGCCCTGAATAGGAGCGTTGGGCTTCATCATTATAGGTCGGGGCACTCAGCAAAATGCGTCGCTCTGGTCCGTCCTGATAAAGGCGACCTGACAGTCGCTGGGAGCCGGAACGTTTTTCGAAAAACAAAAATCCATTGCGCACACTCACCTTGCAGTCAAACCAGCTATAGACGATGAGCCCGGCATAGCCGCCGCCCACCTTGATGGTCCGGCATTCCCACCAGCCCAGCAGGCTCGCATCGTCCACAGGGATGGTCGGCGCGTCCATGATTTTGTGCAGTGCCGCCCGCTCGCGAATGCTGGCAGACGCCCCATAGGATTCTTCGTTCCCAAGCGCTATCGCCTCATCAATGCGGGACAACCTGTCCCGGTCCAAATCTGTGATGACGTTGGCCCACATGAATTCGGGCGGCAGGCCCTGCTCAACAGCATCCGCCTGTGCACCGCCCGTTGCAGGTTCAGCCACAGCAAACGTGGAAGCAACACCCCCCAGCCCCAAAAGTACAGCCAGTACGACCGCCCAACGATATTGCATTCTTCAGTTCCCGCTCACAAACGATCTGGCACACAAGAACCCCGACAAGGGGCCCACAAAAAAAGGGGCCCCAAACGGCGCCCCTTCATCTTGTCGCTTTGGACGCTCTGCGCCAAGGCTCTATTCAGACTTTTCTTCCCGGGCAATTTCTTTACCGGTTTCCTGGTCGACAACCTTCATGGACAGACGCACTTTGCCCCGATCATCAAAGCCCAGAAGCTTTACGAAAACCTCGTCGCCCTCGTTGACCACGTCGCTGACTTTGGCGACCTTGCGTGGCTCAAGCTGCGAGATGTGCACAAGACCATCCTTGGGGCCAAAGAAGTTCACAAAAGCGCCGAAATCGACAACCTTCACAACCTTGCCCTTGTAGATCACGCCTGCTTCCGGCTCGGCCGTAATGCCCGTGATCCAGTCGATCGCTGCCTTGATGCTGGCACCGTCAGAAGAAGACACTTTGATCGTACCATCATCGGAAATGTCGATCTTGGCGCCGGTTTCTTCAACAATCTGACGGATGACCTTACCGCCCGAACCGATCACGTCGCGGATCTTGTCGGTTGGAACCTTGATGGTCTCGATGCGCGGAGCGTATTCGCCCAGCTCTTCGCGGCCTTCTGTGATGGCCTTGGACATCTCATCAAGAATGTGCAAACGACCATCTTTCGCTTGGTCGAGGGCCTTCTTCATGATGTCTTTGGTGATGCCCGTGATCTTGATGTCCATCTGCAACGAGGTGATGCCTTCAGATGTGCCGGCAACCTTGAAGTCCATGTCTCCTAAGTGATCTTCATCCCCCAGAATGTCGGACAGAATGGCGATGCCTTCTTCTTCCTTGATCAGGCCCATGGCGATACCCGCGACAGGGCGCGTAAGCGGCACGCCTGCGTCCATCATTGCGAGAGATGCCCCGCAGACGGTTGCCATAGAAGACGATCCGTTGGACTCCGTGATTTCGGATACGAGACGGATCGTGTAGGGGAAATCTTCCCGTGTCGGCAACACGGCGCGCAGTGCCCGCCAGGCAAGCTTGCCGTGACCAATTTCGCGGCGGCTGGTGAAGCCAACACGCCCGGTTTCGCCAACGGAGAAAGGAGGGAAGTTGTAATGCAGCAGGAAGTTTTCTTTGTACGTGCCTTCCAGCGCGTCAATGAACTGCTCATCATCCCCGGTACCAAGCGTTGCAACAACCAACCCTTGCGTTTCACCGCGGGTGAACAGAGCCGAGCCGTGGGTGCGTGGCAGAATACCGACTTCCGAAGCGATCGGGCGCACGGTGTCGAGATCGCGGCCATCAATACGCTTGGAGGTCTTGATAATGGACCCCCGCACGATTTTCTTTTCAACGCTTTTGAACGACGCACCGACTTGGTTTGACGGGTAAGCGTTCTCATCATCGTTAGCAGCGAGCGCCGCCATTGCCTTGTCACGTGCTTCAGACACTTTCGCCTGGCGTGCCATTTTGTCGGCGATGGAATAAGCCGCTTCAACATCAGCCTCAACAAGACCTGCCACTTTGGCATCCAGTTCGCTGGTGTCTTCCACAGCAATATCACGTGGTGCTTTTGCAGCTTTCTCGGCCAAACGGATGATCGCATCGATGACAGGCTGGAAGCCTTCATGACCGAACATCACAGCGCCGAGCATGATGTCTTCCGACAGCTCAGCGGCTTGCGATTCCACCATCAACACAGCGTCTTCGGTGCCTGCAACAACCAGATCAAGGGAGCTGTCGCCCAGATCGTCGATCAAGGGGTTCAGGACGTATTCGCCATCAACATAACCAACGCGAGCGGCGCCAATTGGGCCCATGAAAGGGATGCCCGAAATGGTCAATGCTGCGGACGTGCCGATCATGGCAACAATGTCCGGATCGTTTTCAAGGTCATGGGAAATGACGTTGATGATGATCTGGGTTTCGTTTTTGAAGCTCTTGTGGAAGAGCGGGCGGATGGGCCGGTCGATGAGGCGACAAACAAGTGTCTCTTTTTCGCTCGGACGGCCTTCACGCTTGAAGAAGCCACCAGGGATTTTACCTGCGGCATACGTCTTTTCTTGATAATTCACGGTCAGTGGGAAGAAATCCAAACCCGGTTTGGGCTGGCGTGCTGCCACTGCGGTTGCGAGCACTGTTGTCTCGCCATACGTCACCATCACGGCGCCATCGGCCTGCCGGGCTACTTTGCCGGTTTCGATGATGAGAGGCCGTCCGGCCCATTCCAATTCCTCACGGAAAATTTCAAACATATCAATTTCCTAATTCGCGCCGGGTTTTTACATTTACATCCCGTTCGGGGCACCCGGATCGGATTGTCTTGCCGGGTGCATGGCGCTTCGGTTATGCCGCTTTTCGTCTTGCGGCCGGATTGTGAGCAAACCCAATGTTCAAATTCAAACCCAATGTTCAAATTGGCGGGGGCCTGGTTCACGTCAGTCGGATTAAATCTTCTTTGTGACACCTGTTTGGGTGGTCAAAGGAGACGTCTCAATACTCAAACAAACTCAAAAGTACTGGCAAACTCAAAAATACTGGAGAAACACGAAAAGCGTCCGGTCCTGTGTTTATGGATCGAACGATTTTCATAGGCTGAAAAAAGCCTTCAGCTTTTCCCTTATCTCCGGATACCCAGGCGCTGGATCAGCGATGCATACCGGTCATGGGATTTGCTTTTAACGTAGTCGAGCAACCGACGACGCTGGCTTACCATTTTCAAAAGACCGCGGCGGGAGTGATTGTCCTTGGCGTTGGTTTGGAAGTGACCGGTAAGATTGGAAATACGCTCGGTCAGGATTGCGACCTGTACTTCTGGCGAACCTGTGTCGCCTTCCGATTGCGCGTATTCTTTGATGAGTTCTTGCTTGCGATCAGCAGTGATCGACATCGTCTACTCCTTTTGGATCCGTGATCCGAAAATTAGAGCTGGAAAACACCTTGTCTTGAAAGCCACAAACGGGGCCCGGAAAACCGCGAACGGCTTCCTGACAGGATATCAACCAGACAGGTTAAATACGCGGACCGGCTTCAATTCGCCCCGGTCATATTCCGCCAGGGCCACCGGCGTTCCATCTGCAACCGTCAGGGCAATTCCTTCAATGACGGGGGCATCACGGCCACGCAACAAAATCGCGCCGCCCTGCTTCAATCGGGTTGCATCACTTGCGCTAACGGCCACCACCGGGATGTCGTCCAGTGCGGTCTCAAGCGGCAAGAGAGCGGCCCACAGGGCTTCACGAGCGGGCGCACTATCGCCGAACTCCTTGAGTTTATCCAGCAAAATCGACCGGTCTTCGTCGAATGGTCCTGTTGAGAGGCGTCTCAGGGCCCGCACATGGGCACGGGTGCCCAGCACCTCACCCAAATCCCTCGCCAAAGCCCTCACATAAGTGCCTTTTGAGCAGACGATCTCAAAGCTCGCCTCGTCTTTTCCGAGGACTTCCAGCAGGTCTGCCTGATAGATAGTGACCGTCCGGGCCTTCAGCTCAACGGTTTCGCCGTCCCGGGCCAGATCATAAGCACGGGCGCCATTGACTTTGATCGCTGAAAACTGGGGAGGAACCTGGGAAATATCGCCGACGAACCCCTTCAGAGCCTCTCTGATTGCCGCTTCGACGGGCCGATGGTCGCTGCTGGCGACCACCTCCCCCTCCGCATCGTCGGTGCTGGTCGCTTCGCCCCATTTCACGGTAAAGCGATAAACCTTCTCGCCGTCCACCACATAAGGAATGGTCTTGGTGGCTTCCCCCAGGGCGATGGGCAATATGCCCTCTGCCAAGGGGTCAAGGGTGCCTGCATGGCCGGCTTTTTGGGCGTTAAACGCCCGGCGTACAATCCCCACCACTTGGGTAGATGTGGGCCCAACGGGTTTGTCCACGATTACCCAGCCTGATACCGGGTCGCCCTTTTTTCGTCTTGCCATGATCTCAGTCCTGATCGTCCTTCAGGTCCCGGGAGACCGAGGGAGAGTTCAAGATCGCGGAAACGGACTCGGCATAATCAAATGTCGTGTCGGGGAGAAAGGTGATCTCCGGCATATGTTTCATCTGCACGGCGCGCGCCAGCTCGCCTCGGATGTATTTCTTTGCCCGCGTCAACGCCTCCACCACTGGGGAAGGGTCCGGATGGCCCAGCGGAATGACATAGACCGTGGCGGTTTTAAGATCAGAGCTAGCACGCACTTCGGAGACGGTGATGATGGCTTTTTGCAAAATCGGGTCGCGAATGCTCCCTCGGGTCAGAATTTCTGCCAAGGCCGTACGCAGCACTTCGCCCACCCGCAGTTGCCGCTGGCTGGGGGCACGCCCGCTGGGTGCTTTTTGTGTTCCTGAACGCCGCGTTCCCACGTGTCACCTATTTTACCAAAGGGCCGTGTCCGATCAATTGTCGGACCGCCCGCTATTTTGGTTGTTACCTGACATTCTGTCCGCGTTGGGGCGGGTTTGTTCCCGCCCACAACCTGCGGCCAATTGACTGTTAGTCCAGCGTTCTCGCGATCTCTTCGAGGTCGAAACATTCGATCACATCGCCAGCGCGCATGTCCTGATAGTTTTCAAAGGCCATACCGCATTCCTGGCCGCTGCCCACTTCTTTCACTTCGTCCTTGAAGCGTTTCAGAGTGGAGAGTGTGCCTTCGTGAATAACCACACCATCGCGGATGAGCCGGACTTTGGCCCCGCGCCGCACATTGCCTTCTGTCACACGACAACCGGCAACACGACCCACTTTGGTGATGTTGAACACTTCAAGAATTTCTGCGTTACCGATAAAGGTCTCGCGCAGCTCTGGCGACAGAAGACCGGACATTGCCGCTTTCACGTCGTCTACCAGATTGTAGATCACCGAATAATAGCGGATTTCGATGCCAGCCTTGCGAGCCGCATCCTGCGCCTGCACATTGGCGCGGACATTAAAGCCAATCACCGGAACACCCGACGCAATCGCAAGCGTAATGTCAGACTCTGTAATTGCGCCAACGCCGGAATGGATGACCCGCGCCTTGACCTCATCCGTGCCCAGCTTATCGAGCGCCTGCACAATAGCTTCTGTCGAGCCCTGCACATCGCCTTTGATCACGATGGGCAATTCCTGTTTCTCGGATTCTTTCAGCTGTGCCAGCATCTGGTCGAGGGAAACACGACCGCCGCCGCCCACGCGTTTGTCATGACGTAGTGTCTGACGATAGGCAGCCACTTCACGGGCACGGGCTTCTGTCTCAACCACGACGAAACCATCACCGGCTTCCGGTGTTCCATTGAGCCCGAGCACTTCAACCGGTTGGGAAGGCATACCCGTTTCAACGGTCTCCCCACGATCATTGATGAGAGCACGCACTCGGCCCCACTCGGCACCGGCAACAATAATATCGCCAATTTTGATCGTGCCACGCTGAACGAGGAGCGTGCCGACCGGCCCGCGTCCCTTGTCGAGACGGGCTTCGACGACCACCCCATCCGCAGCGCGGTCTGGGTTGGCCTTCAAGTCCAACAGTTCGGCTTGCAGCAAAATCGCTTCTTCGAGCGCGTCCAGGCCCTGTTTGGTGACAGCAGACACTTCAACGGCCTGCACCTCACCACCGAGGTCTTCAACAAACACCTCGTGCTGCAACAATTCGTTCTTGGCCCGCTGCGGATCAGCCGCTGGCTTGTCGCACTTGTTGATGGCAACAATGATAGGCACATCAGCCGCTTTGGCATGGCTAATGGCTTCAATGGTCTGCGGCATGACACCGTCGTCCGCCGCAACCACGAGAATGACAATGTCTGTTGCCTTCGCACCGCGTGCGCGCATGGACGTGAAAGCTGCGTGACCCGGTGTATCAAGGAAGGTGATTTTGTCACCTGATGCCATGGTCACCTGATAGGCGCCAATATGCTGGGTGATACCACCCGCTTCACCGGCTACGACATCTGTCTTGCGCAATGCATCAAGAAGAGATGTCTTGCCGTGATCAACGTGACCCATAACGGTCACAACAGGTGCCCGTGGCTTCTTCATCTCATCGGTATCTGCGTCGCCAACCAGGCCTTCTTCCACGTCTGCCGCCGCCACACGTTTCACGGTGTGACCCAGCTCTTCAGCAATCAACTGTGCTGTATCGCTGTCGATCAGGTCGTTGGCCTGCAGCATATCGCCCTGTTTCATCAAGATCTTGATGACATCAACGGCGCGTTCCGCCATACGGTTGGCAAGTTCCTGAACAGTGATCTGTTCGGGGATCACGACTTCGCGCATGACCTTTGCTTGTGGCTCAAGCGTACCCATGGCCTTTTTGCGCCCGCGTTCTGCACGGCGGCGCATAGCAGCCAGAGACTTCTGTCGGGCGCCATCGGTTCCGCGCAGTGCGCTATCAATGGTGAGTTTGCCGCCGCGACGGCGTTGGTCGCCACGACGCGCAGGTGCCGGACGCACAGGTGGTGTCGGCGCGCGGCCCTTCTTCACAACTGTTTTGGGCGCGGCTTTCGCACCTGGTTTGGTTTCTTCACCCGGCGCAAGCGGCACATCAAGACGTTTCTGCGCCTCTAGCTCAGCTTGCTTGCGCGCGGTTTCTTCCGCCTTGAGGCGTACCGCTTCTTCGGCTTCCCGCTTGGCGGCTTCTGCACGCTCTATCGCGCGCTTCTTCTCTTCTTCCGCCCGCTCAATGGCTTCGACTTCAGCGCGACGCCGGTCGTCTTCTTCGCGAACACGCGCCATATCGAGAGCACGGCCCCGGGCGGCTTTTTCTTCTTCGGTTAGGGTCCGCAGAACCATTCCGCCACGGTCTTTTCTGACAGCTGGTTTCTTGGGCGCAGCAGGTTTCTTGGGCGCAGCAGGTGCCGCTTTCTTGGCCACAACTGCGGGTGCCGCAACCTTCTTCGGCACAGCCTTTTTAACAACCGCTGGCTTGGGCGCAGCCGCTGATTTGGCTTCAACCGTCTCCGCTGGCGCGCCACCAGGTTTGATCGTACGTTTGCGCTTTGTCTCAACGACAACTGATTTCGATCGGCCATGCGAAATGTTCTGGCGCACATGGCCAGTCTCCACCGTCCGCTTCAAGCTGAGAGTCTTCCCGCCTGCTGCTTTCAGCTTTTCTTCGCCGCCTTCCGCCTGATCGCTCATTCTGTTCCTTTACATCGTCTCGCGCGGCTATCCGCTCCAGACCGTCAGTCTGGCAAAGTCTGCCAGCACCTTTTCTTCCATACGTCCCTTTTTCAGGGCTGCATGTACCACATTTGACCGACCCAATGCCAAGCCCATTTCGCCTGACGTGAGCCCTTGTATAATCAACAGATCTGTTAGATCTGCCGCTTTTAGCTTCGCGCGCAACCGTCGGAACCCATCTCGGCCCGCATCGGACGCCTCAATCACTGCCGCAATCGGCTCCTTGTCGAGGGTCTCAAAGACCCTCCCAAGACCCAAAATCAACTCTCCCGACCGACGCGCTAACCCTAGGGTTTCTGCGCATCTCGCGGTCAAAAGCCGCTCCAGCAGGTCGCCAAGCCCCTCAGGTACAACCACCTGCTGTTTTGCTGCCCGGGCAAAAGCTTTTTTTGCAATTGCCTGCTCCAGAGCCTGCCTGGTGCCGGTGACCCAGATACCTCTTCCGGGCAACCGTTCGGCCAAATCAGGGCCAATTTCACCTTCCGGGCCAACAACAAAGCGAAGAAGACCCGCTTTGGGCTGCGTCTCCCCGGTCGCAATACACCGCCGCTCCGAAACCTCGCGTGCTTTGAGTGCCTTCACCATCGCGCACTTCGCCTTATTCCGCGACTTCGCCGGCTTCTGCTTCGGCGGTTTCACCCGCTTCCGCTTCGTCAGCTTCGCCCTCTTCGCCTTCTTCTGCGGCGCTTTCTTCTGCGTTCATAGCGGCGAGTTCTTCTTCTGTCACCCAGCCAACTTTGACCCGGGCAAACATGATCATGGCCTGTGCTTCTTCTGCACCAATTTCAAATCCGTCCAGAATGCCGGCCATACGCTTGCGCTCGCCGCCGACCGGCTCGTACCAGCCGATCAGGTCATCCGTGGCGCACCCAGCAACATCTTCAACCGTCTTGATTTCATTCTTACCGAATGCGACGAGCATGGCTGTCGTGACCCCGACAATTTCTGCCACATTGTCCTCAACACCCAGAGTACGGCGCTTTTCATCAAATTCAGCGTTCTGCCGGTCAATGAAGTCGAGTGCTCGGTTCTGAATTTCCTGCGCTGTCTCTTCATCAAAGCCTTCGATTTCAGCGATTTCGGCAGTTGCCACGTAGGCCACTTCTTCTACCGATGCAAAACCTTCAGATGCGAGCAATTGCGCAATCACTTCATCCACATCAAGTGCTTCGACAAATGTCGTGGAGCGCTGAATAAATTCAGCCTGCCGGCGTTCGGACTCTTCAGCCTCGGTCAGGATATCAATGTCCCACCCGGTGAGCTGCGAGGCGAGACGCACGTTCTGGCCACGTCGCCCAATGGCGAGGGACAATTGCTCGTCAGGCACAACAACCTCGACACGCTGCGCATCTTCATCCAACACGACTTTCGCAACTTCTGCGGGTGCAAGAGCGTTCACGATGAAGCCAGCAAAATCGTCGGTCCATTGAATGATGTCGATCTTCTCTCCTTGAAGCTCGTTGACCACGGCCTGCACGCGGCTGCCGCGCATCCCAACGCACGCCCCAACCGGGTCGATGGAGTGATCATTTGACGTCACGGCGATTTTTGCACGCGATCCCGGGTCGCGAGCAACGGCGCGCACCTCGATAATGCCGTCATAAATTTCCGGCACTTCCTGAGCAAACAGTTTGGCCATGAATTGCGGATGGGTCCGCGAAAGGAAAATCTGCGGGCCCCGCTGTTCACGGCGCACATCGTAGATGTAGGCACGTATCCGGTCACCAGCACGGAATGCTTCGCGCGGCAGACCTTCATCGCGACGCACGATGCCTTCCGCACGTCCCAGGTCGACGATCACGTTGCCATATTCGGCCCGCTTAACAAGACCATGTACGATCTCACCGATCCGGTCTTTATATTCTTCGAACTGGCGATCACGCTCAGCGTCGCGCACTTTTTGCACGATCACCTGCTTCGCGGTCTGCGCAGCGATACGCCCAAAATCAACGGGCGGCAATTCGTCTTCGATCAAGTCGCCTTCGCGCGCAGCCGGGTTGCGGCGCTGCGCTTCGGTGACGAGAATCTCGGTCGCATCATTTTCTATAGTCTCGACAACTTCGAGCAGACGGACGAGCCGGATTTCACCCGTGTTCGGGTCGATCCGCGCGCGAATTTCATTTTCCGCGCCGTAGCGAGACTTGGCCGCTTTTTGAATGGCCTCCGCCATTGCTTCCAGCACCAGCTCGCGTTCGATCGATTTTTCCCGTGCCACAGCATCAGCAATCTGCAGCAGTTCCAATCTGTTTGCGCTCACAGCCTGCGCCATCATCTCGTCTCCGTTTTTTCCTTTGGTGCCTAATCGGCACCACCAGGTCTCGTTTTCGGCTTGTCTCGCGACCAGCTAGTCAGTGTTCGTGTCGGCATCGGTACCAAGCCGTTTTGCACTTTCGTCAATCAGCGCGTCCGTCATTGTCAGACGCGCTTCCGAAATCAACAAAAATGGCAAACCCACGGCCTGTGGTTCATCGTGTCCGTCAACCGGGATCTCAAGCAGAACTTCACCGTCTTGCATTCCCTGCAGCAGGCCTCTGAAGCGTTTGCGACCCGCCAGCATTTCAGACAGCTCAATTTTTGCCTCAAACCCTGCCCAGGTATCAAAATCTTTTTGGCGCGTCAGTGGCCGGCCAATACCCGGCGAGGACACTTCCAGCACATAGTGACCCTTGATCGGATCTTCCACATCAAGGATCGCAGAAACGGACCGACTGACCGCCGCACAACCTTCAACTTTCATCATGCCGTCGGGTTGCTCCGTCATGAGCTGCAGGGTTCCGCCCTGCTCGCCCGTCTGGCGCAACCGTACCAACTCAAACCCCAGATCCTGTATTGCAGGTTCGATGAGATCGGCAATGCGTGTCGCCACAGCTCCCGGCGCGACCAAATGAGACCGCGGTTCGGCAGCCCCATCTCCTGCGTCATGTTTCTGTTCGCTCAACAAGTCAGATAATCCAAATTCGTTTTTGCAACAAACACCTGTCTGCAACAAAGGAATTCTGGGACAGACGCCGGGAACCCAAAGTCCCAAAACGTCCCCCCAGATAGCAAAAAAAGCGGGGCCCCGGTTCAGAGATCCCACTTTCTACAATCAGGCAACGCCTGCTATGTGAAAAGTCGTTTGCAGAATACCTCGACAAGCGCCCGTCTTTCAAGCGATTTTTGCCTACCCGGCAATTTGCCTCGGTTTGGGAAGGGTTGCGGGTAGCCTTACGCTGGTTTGCGCGGACGACGTCTGAAAGTGAGATAAACCGAACGGCGCCCTTCGCGCCCCGCCTTGGCCTCATAACGGGTTGCTGGCCAGTCGGCGGGTCGCACGCGCCAGTCATCGGCATTTTGCGCCTGCCATTCAAACACACCGTGTGCCCGCACCTCGCGCAAGGTCCAGCGACAATAGTCGGTAATGTCCGTGGCGACCCTGAATTCGGCCCCATCTTTCATGACCCGGGCCAGCTCAGCCAAATTCTCCTGCGACACAAATCGGCGTTTGTTGTGTCGCTTTTTATGCCACGGGTCGGGAAAAAGCAGGAATACCCGGTCCAGCGACGCGTCGGGAAGGCATTCCAGGACCTGGCGCGCATCATCATGGTGGATACGCACATTGGTGAGGCCTTTTAGCTCAACCTCAGCCAGCAATTTGGCAACCCCATTGACGAACGGTTCACAACCGATAATTCCGATATCGGGGTTCGCTACGGCCTGCTCGACCAGATGCTCACCGCCCCCGAAGCCAATTTCAAACCAGATCTTTTTGATCTCTGGCGCAAACAATGACCCGATATCGAGCGAGGCGGTTTCCTCCTTGGGAAGCGGGACCGCCAGCCTGGGAAGCAGTCGGCGCATCAGCTCTTCGTGACCCGCGCGCAGCTTGTGACCCTGGCGGCGCCCATACAGCAGCCGCCGTCGGCGCCCATCCTCCCCTGACGACAATGACTTGTCAGACATGTTTCTCACGCTCGACAATGCTTCGCTCGATCAGATCAGGGCAGTTCGTTCTTGATGGCGTCGACAAGATCGGTTTTCTCCCACGAGAAACCGCCCTCTGCGTCGGGCTCCCGACCAAAGTGGCCGTATGCCGCTGTACGCGCGTAGATCGGACGCGACAGATTGAGGTGTTCGCGAATGCCGCGCGGGCTTAAATCCATGGCTTTGACTATGGTCGTTTCAAGAGCCGCTTCTTCCACCACACCGGTTCCGTGTGTGTCCACATAGACCGACAGAGGTTTGGAAACGCCGATGGCGTATGCCAGCTGGATCGTGCATTTTTCAGCAAGATCTGCCGCCACAATATTTTTTGCAAGGTAACGAGCGGCATAGGCTGCCGACCGGTCGACCTTGGTGGGGTCTTTGCCTGAGAAAGCACCGCCGCCATGAGGCGCGGCCCCTCCATAGGTGTCGACAATAATTTTACGACCCGTCAGGCCCGCGTCCCCATCAGGTCCGCCGATCACGAAAAGACCCGTTGGATTGACATAAAGTTCTTCCTCCGGACACATCCATCCGTCGGGCAAAATTTCCAAGATGATGGGGCGCACCAGGTCGCGAATGGCGGCCTGATCCAGGCCTTCGTCGTGCTGGGTCGAAACCACAATGGACGTTGCGCCGACAGGTTTGCCATCTACGTATTTCAGCGTGACCTGACTTTTTGAGTCCGGCCCAAAACCTTTTACCGCCCCGCTGTGGCGCAGCTCTGCCATGCGCTTGAGAATAAGGTGGGAGTAATAGATAGGAGCCGGCATTAAGACCGGTGTCTCTTTGCACGCATACCCAAACATAATGCCCTGATCGCCAGCGCCTTCGTCTTTGTTGCCCGAGGCATCAACACCTTGGGCGATATGTGCGGACTGGGCATGGAGGTAGATGGCCACGTCGGCGTTCTTCCAGTGAAAACCATCCTGCTCGTAGCCGATGTCTTTCACCGCGGCGCGCGCGGCTTCTTCGATCTGATCCGTGGTAATGGAAGCGGGACCCCTCACTTCCCCCGCAAGAACAATGCGGTTGGTCGTG
>CAZFHW010000008.1:0-44717 GCA_964518885.1 uncultured Parvibaculum sp.
GGCCCGACAACGTCATATTTTACGCAACCTCCAACCGCCGTCATCTCATGCCGCGTGAGATGATCGAGAACGAACGCTCTACCGCCATCAACCCTTCGGAATCCGTCGAAGAACGCGTCTCCCTGTCAGACAGATTCGGGCTCTGGTTGGGATTCCACAAATGCAGTCAGGATGACTATCTCGACATGGTAGCGACTTACGCACGGCATCACGACTTGGTGCTCCCCGCTGAGGAGTTGCGTGCAGGGGCTATCGAATGGTCGGCTACTCGGGGCGCCCGGTCAGGTCGTGTCGCCTGGCAATATATTCAAGATGTCGCAGGACAGCTCGGGCAGAAGCTCAAAAATCCGTAAGTCCAGAGCTAACCGCTCATGACCTTCAACGGATCAAGCGCTTCCGAGCCACGTCTGATTTCGAAATGAATTTGAGGAACTTGAACGCTGCCCGTACGGCCAGCCGTCGCAATAGCCTGTCCCTTTGTCACCGTGTCACCCCGTGCCACAAGTAATTTTCCATTGTGCGCATAGGCCGTCATCCAACCGTTCGAATGTCTGACCAACAAGAGATTGCCGTAGCCCCGCAGTTCGTTGCCCGCATAGGCGACAACGCCATTTTGGGCCGCCATGACGGAGGTCCCCTCTGGCACTGCGATGTTGATGCCATCATTGTGGAGCCCGCCCTCTTTAGGGCCAAAGCGTGAAACAATACGGCCTTCAGCCGGCCAGATGAACTGACCTGTCGCGGGAGGGGGTAACCCGATAGGTGGCTTGATCCGAGGTGTTGGCGCACCATTAGGAGCAGCAGTGGCCACGCGTGTGCGTAATGTGCTCTGCCCCGGAATTGTCAGGCATTGCCCAACGCTCAAGCTGTTATTCGCCCCAATATTGTTTGCAGAGCGCAATGCCGATTGCTCAACGCGATGCTGAGCAGAAATGCCGTAAATTGTCTCACCGCGCCTTACCGTATGGCCGCAGCCGCTCCTTGAAGCAGTTTGGCGTGGTCGGGCTGTGGGCGTTGAGCTGCGCACCGAGGCGTTTTGAACCCGGGATTGAGGCCTCGCCCGAGGACGTTGAACAGACGCCATGTCCGAGCCCCACGACGACACACCGCTTGTGCGATAGTCATATTGGCTGTCCCACCAGGGATCGGCAGATCCAGCACAGGCCGACAAGCTCATCGAGAAAAGAACGACGGCTGTGCGCTTGCACAAACCAGCCCATTTCCCCGCAATTTCACTCAGACCAAGGCACATGTCCTGCCCTCTCAGCTCTCGCGTGCGACCCCCTCAACAAGGGGGACGAATCGCACGGGAAGAAGATCTTCCCAATCAACACCGTCTTCCGTGCGGGTCAGCTTCACAAGTTGCTGGCCGTCACGTCCGCCATTCACATCTACCGGCACCACCATAATTCCCCCAACTTTGAGCTGATTTGCCAGCTCCAGGGGAATTTCAGGTGCCGCTGCAGTGACGATAATACGGTCAAATGGAGCCTGTTCCGGCCATCCTTTGCCCCCATCACCCACCATGGCGGTAACATTATGGTAACCAAGACTTGCGAAACGCTTAACGGCATCGTCAAGAAGGGTCCGATAGCGCTCAATCGTGTAAACTCTGCGGCAAAGTTGGGCCAAAACAGCCGCCTGGTAACCCGATCCAGTGCCGATTTCGAGCACTTTCATCCGATCACCCACCTCAAGCTTTTCGGTCATGTAG
Source organism: uncultured Parvibaculum sp. (assembly GCA_964518885.1). GTDB lineage: Bacteria > Pseudomonadota > Alphaproteobacteria > Parvibaculales > Parvibaculaceae > Mf105b01. The sequence goes on from CAZFHW010000008.1 coordinate 1,715, forward strand.
GCAACAACATAGGGTTGTGAAATAGTCTGACCACACTCAATCGGGAGAGCATGGTCGTCATAGGCCTGCTCCTGAAAAGCGCCTGTGATGAATGCCTCACGCGCCACCCGCTCGATTGCGCTCAAAACACGCGCATCGCGAATGCCCTGCCGCCGCAGCGCCATTATCAGCCGGATTTTCCCCGCTTCCAGCTCGTCAATGTCCCCGTTTTCCGCGTTCATTACCGGGCTCATCCGTCAAAAAACGCTTGAGCCAGCTTTTTACGCGCCGGTCCATGCGAGAGGTCGAGATGTAAGGGCGTGATGGATATCCGCCCGTCGTAAATGGATCTCAGATCAGTCCCGACAGCAGGATTTGAACGGATGCGCTGAAAACCCGTCCAGTAATACGGATTGTGCTGCCCATCCAACCGCTCTTCGATCTTGACCAATGACTGATCACGCTTGCCTTGTCGGGTGATGTCGATCTCGCCCACGTTCTGCGGAGCCACATCGGGAAAATTGACATTCATCAGCACGCCATCCTGCCATCCAAGACCCACAAGTTTCTCGATGATTGCCGGTGCATGGGCTTGGGCCGTTGCCCAATGGACGTTCTGTTTGCCGTCAAAACCATATGCCTGACTGAGCGCAATGGACGGCACACCAAGCGCGGTCCCCTCCATTGCCGCAGCAATTGTGCCCGAATAAGTCACATCGTCGGCAACATTCTGCCCCCGGTTGACGCCGGACAGCACAAGGTCTGGTAATGCGTCGACCATGATATGGCGGATCGCCATAAGCACGCAGTCCGTCGGCGTACCTTGCACCGCGTATTTGCGCGCAGAGATTTTCCGAAGCCGCATGGGATCTTTGAGGGTCAGCGAATGAGACGCACCACTTTGCTCTGTCTCAGGGGCAACCACCCAGATGTCCGATGACAATTCGCGCGCAATTTTCTCCAGAACCTTCAGGCCTGGCGCGTGGATACCATCATCATTGGTCAGGAGAATGCGCATCCCTTCCAACGGCAATTTACGACTGCGACTTGCACGCGTCTTTGATACTGCTTTAGCCATCGGCGGTAATCACCTCGAGCCCACCCAGATAAGGCTGAAGAACTGTCGGCACAGCCACACTGCCATCGGCCTGCTGATAGTTTTCCAAAATAGCGACGATGGTCCGACCCACAGCCAGAGCAGAACCGTTCAATGTATGGACGAACCGTGCACCTTTTTCACCCGGCTTGCGATAGCGCGCATTCATCCGGCGTGCCTGAAAATCACCACAGGAAGAGCAGCTTGATATTTCCCGGTACATATTCTGGCCCGGCAGCCAAACCTCAATGTCATAGGTCTTCTGCGCTCCAAACCCCATGTCCCCGGTTGAAAGCACCATGGTGCGGAAAGGCAGTTCAAGACGCTTCAGAACTTCCTCGGCACACGACAACATACGCTCATGTTCCGCCGCTGATTGATCCGGCGTTGTCACACTCACCAGTTCTACTTTTGAAAACTGATGCTGACGGATCATGCCGCGCGTGTCCCGACCAGCAGATCCCGCTTCAGAACGAAAACAGGTTGTGAAGGCTGTCATACGCAGCGGTAGCTCTTCTTCCGACAGGATGCTTTCACGCACCAGATTGGTCAGTGGCACTTCCGCTGTTGGGATCAACCAGAAACCATCTTCTGTTCTAAAAGCATCTTCCGCAAACTTCGGCAATTGGTTGGTGCCGAACATCGCCTCATCACGCACCAACAAAGGAGGGGAAATTTCCTGATACCCAAATTCTGTGGTGTGAAGATCAAGCATGAAGTTTCCGACCGCACGTTCCAACCGTGCAAGTTGGCGACGCAACACCACAAACCGGGAGCCAGACAGTTTTGCCGCGGTTTCAAAATCCATCAGGCCGAGAGCTTCGCCAATGTCAAAGTGTTCCTTGACCTCAAAATTGTACTGACGCGGCTCCCCCACAGTGTGGTGCTCTACATTCGCTTCTTCGTCATCACCGATAGGCACACTGTCATCTGGCCGGTTAGGCAAGGCGGAGAGAAGGTCCAACAGCGATGCATCAACCTGACGCTGATCTTCCTCACCTGTTTGAATTTGTGACTTGAGATCGGCGACCTCCGCCATCAGCGCGTCCGCTGTTTCGTTGTCACCCTTGCCCTTGGCCGCCCCGATCTGTTTGGAAGCTGCGTTGCGCTTGGACTGAGCGTCCTGCATGGCGGCCACGATTTCGCGACGCTTCCCGTCCAGTTCCAAAATGCGTGCGGATTGAGGCTCCACACCTCGTTTGGCAAGGCCAGCATCAAAGTCTTGAGGATTGTCACGGATGAGTTTTATATCGAACATGGAGACCTTTGGTCAGCAACGAAGGAAAGGTGTAAGCGCGCCGCGAATCAGCGCACCAGGCCATCAAAATAATGCGAAGTCTGTATACGCGGATGGCCCAAACCCGTCTAGCTGGGGGGCCCGTCCAGACGGTTTCAGTCACCCGACGCAGGTTCGTCTGCTGCCACCTCAGCTGCCTTGTCCGCACGGCGCCGTCTCTCGATCAGCGCCACCGACAATATCGAAATTTCATAGAGGAGCAGCGTCGGAATACCGAGCCCAACCTGGCTGATAATGTCGGGGGGCGTGAGGATCGCAGCAACACCAAAGACGATCACCACAGCATATTTTCGACCCTTGCGAAGTTGTGCGGCTGTAACCAGCCCCGCCCGACCAAGCAACGTCATCAAAACCGGAAGCTGGAAGCACAGGCCAAACGCAAAGATAAGCGTCATGATGAGCCCAAGATATTCGCTCACCCGTGGCAACAGCTCAATCGCGGCTTTGCCGTCTCCCCCCGGCTGCTCCATGCCGATGAAAAATTCCAGCGCGAGCGGCATGATGAGGAAATAGACCAGCGAGGCCCCCAGCAAAAACAGCACCGGTGTCGCCAGCAGAAACGGCAAAAACGCACCGCGTTCGTTTTTATAGAGACCGGGCGCCACAAACATATAAATCTGGCTTGCCAGCACAGGAAACGCAAAGAACAACGCGCCAAACAATGCCAACTTGAGTTGCGTGAAGAAGAACTCCTGCGGTGCAGTATAGATCAGCGTGAGGTTTGGTTTGTCCCCCGCAGCGCGTTCAAACGGGACCAGCAACACCCGGAAAATATCATCGGCAAAATAGAAACAGACGACAAATGCAACAGCAATTGCTGCGAAGGAATAAAGCAATCGCTGACGCAGCTCGACCAGATGCTCAAGCAGGGGCGCGCGGGAGGCGTCAATATCCTCAGCAGTCATTGCGCCGCATCCTTTGCCACAGGTGTGGCCCTTTTTGTATCGGGAAGAGAAGAAACCGTCTCAGATTCGGAGGCAGGTTCGGCCTCAATTGCGGCGGCTTCGGCCGCATCCGCGACCATATCGTCCGGCAATCCGGCGAGCGGTTTCTCGGGTTCCTTCAGAGCTTTGCCAACCGCGTCCAGCGGATGAGTGATCGCGTCCTTAACGGCAGAAATGGGATTGTTTATCTTCATGTCAGTGATCTGCTGGCGCAGCTCATCCAGCTCGCTCTCGCGTGCCATCTCGTCAAAACTGCGCTGAAACTCTCGAGCGGCCGCCCGCATCTTGGCTGTGTATTGACCGATTTTCCGCATCATGCGCGGCAAATCCTTCGGCCCCACCACGATAATGGCAAGGGCACCAAGCAATAAAAGTTCGGTCCAGCCGATATCGAACATGAGCCCTCAGATCCTCAAACGCGAACGGCTCAGTTCGCCGCCGTTTTGTCTTTGCTGGCTTCGCTCGTCTGGTTGGGCGACTGCGCATTGATCGTTTTTGGGTCAGGCGACGCACTTGTCGACTGATCATCGTCGCTCAAACCGGAACGAAAGCTCTTAATGCCTTTCGCGACGTCGCCCATCAACTCTGAGATTTTGCCACGACCGAACAGCAAAACGACCAAAACCAACACAATGATGATTTGCCACGGACCAATCTGTCCCATTCTAATTCTCCAAAACCGTGAGCGGAACGCTCACTAATGTGCACGCCCCAGTTTCTCAGATTTATCTCGGTGTATCAATGATTTACGCCGATTTCCTCAACAAATGGGCCTTTCCCTGGGAAAGTGCAAGAGCCATGCATTGAGGGATTATCAAGCCTCTGTGTCTTCCTCAGCAACCTCCCCGAGATGAGCGTCCTGAGCTTGCCCATATTCCTCGGAAGTCTCTTCATCGTCGCTGAAATCACCGTCGCCGTCGCCCCCATCAGCGGAGGGCACCGGCACAACAAAATCAGCCGGGAGATTGGCCTCAAGAAGCCCCGCCGCGCGCAACTCGTCATGGCCCGGCAGATCGCCTACATTTTCCAGCCCAAAATGCACCAGAAACTCTTCGGTTGTACCGTAGGTAACCGGGCGCCCAGGGGTCCGCCGCCGACCGCGCAACCGGACCCAGCTGGTTTCCATCAACACATCAATCGTGCCCTTGGAAACGCTCACACCGCGAATTTCCTCAATTTCAGCCCGTGTCACCGGCTGATGGTAGGAGATGATGGCGAGAGTCTCCATGGCAGCGCGTGACAGCCGACGCTGCTGCACAGCTTCGCGCTCCATCAGAAAGGTAAGATCCTCAGCTGTGCGGAACATCCACTTGTCGGCCAGCCGCACCAGATTGACGCCCCTCATCTCGTAGAGCTTCTGCAGATCTTCGATCAAGGCACCAACATCCGCCCCATCCGGGAGGCGAGCAGCGATGCTATCAATGTCGAGAGGCTCGGCCGCCGCAAATAACAGTGCCTCCGTCATCCGCAGCTGTGCCGCATGATTTTCGGTTGATGGAAACGGCGTTACATTGTCGGCTGGTACTTCAGCCTGTGCTTCCTCAGCACCCTCTGTCTCCGCCACGTCATCCTCGGGCTCTTCGGCGATCTCACTTACCTGCTCGTCCATCATGGTCTAGTTGTTCTCCTGAACCGGTGGCTCGGTTTCCAAATCAGTATCCAGATCGCCATCATCACGGGGTGTCTGACGTTTTCGTACAAAGAGCACTGAAAAGGGCTCCCCCTGCTGAACTTCCAAATGTCCGTCCCGTGTCAGCTCAAGTGCCGCGCTAAACGTGCTGGCAATTGCGGAGCGAAGTTGTTTGCCGCTGGTGTAACCATCAGGCAAAAACGCATCAATGGTGCCCCAATCGAGCATCATGCCCATCATTTTTTCCAACCGCTTCCGGGCTGCTTCAATGGCAAACACAGGTTGGCGTTTAAACGTCATCGTAATCGGGGTCAGCGCGCGAATGCGTTCCTGAGAATAAGCCTTCAGAAGATCGTAGAGCGTCCCGGTGTAAATACTTGTTCGGTTTACCCGAATGCCCTCTGGCGCACCACGCTGAAAGACATGAACGCCCATCCGGAGGCGACCCATCAGCACAGCCGCAGAATTGCGCATGGCCTCCAGACGCTGCAGCTGGAACGCAAGACGTGCCGCCATCTCTTCCCCGCTCGGCCCCTCTTCCTCCTCCGGCGGAGGAAGTAGAAGCTTCGACTTGAGGAAAGCAAGCCAGGCAGCCATAACCAGATAATCTGCTGCAAGATCAAGCTCTAACCGTTGAGCATTGTTGATAAATTCCAGATACTGCTCGGCGAGTGGCAGGATCGCAATCTTGGTCAGATCAACCTTCTGCGTCCGCGCAAGCGCCAGCAGAACATCCAATGGTCCTTCATAACCATCGACATCAATAACCAACGACGTACTGTCCGGTTGAGACTCGGTGCGCACGCCACCCTCTTCAAACGCCGCAGCCGCGTCTCCGCCTGCCTCTGTTGGCTCGACCGTCTCGGCAGCAGGGTGAACTGTTTCCGTCATCAAAGTCAGCGTTTCCCAAATCAATCAATGGAGCCAGCCCATCACAATGGTCTCGATAAGTGTTGCGAAGGATGCCTGGCGGTTGCCCCTTTATACCGCCTGAGAGGAACCGAGAATACGCCGATTCTCCCGCTGTCAGCCGCTTTAAGATGCGAGGAGCATCGAAAACCGCTGCAGGGACTTCTCCAGATTCAATTCGCCCGGCTGTTTGCGAGCCAAAAGCGCCTTTTCCGCCCTTTCCAGGGCTTCTCCGGCAAGGTTTGGGACTTCCGGGGCGATTTCCGCCATTTCCGCCAAATCGCCATTGCAGTGCAAAACCAGATCGCATCCGGCGGCAATAGAGGCCCGCGCCCGCGCGCCCAATCCCCCATCAAGGGCCTGCATGGACAGATCATCCGACATCAGACACCCGGCAAACCCGATTTCGCCGCGAATAACATCATCAATGACGCGGCGGCTCGTGGTCGCAGGGCGATCTGCATCAATGGCGCTGTAAATCACGTGCGCAGTCATCGCCAACGGCGCGTCGCTAAATGCTTTGAACGGTGCAAAATCGGTCGCAGAAAGCATCTCCCGCGCCGCATCGACAACCGGAAGGCTCTTGTGGCTGTCGACACCCGCCCGACCATGCCCAGGGATATGCTTGATCACCGGCAGGACGCCCCCGGCGAGCAGTCCCCGTGAGGCTGCCCCCGCAAGAGCCGCAATCACCTCAACTGTTTCACCGTAAGCCCGGTCACCAATAACGTCATGCGCACCGGATACAGGCACATCGAGCACAGGCAGGCAGTCCACATCAACGCCCAGGTCCATAAGCTCCTCAGCAATCAGGCGCCCGCCAAGCTCTGCAGCTTCCAGTGCAAGTACTTTGTCTTCCAGATAGAGTTCGCCATATCGGCGCCCCGGAGGGTAGGACCGCCAATGCGGTGGCCGAAGCCGCGCAACACGCCCTCCTTCCTGGTCGATCAGGATCGGGGCCTGCCATCCAACGGTCTCTCGAAGGGCTGCCGTGAGTGCCCGCACCTGCTCTGGCGTGTCGATATTGCGAGCAAACAGGATAAAGCCCCAGGGAGATGTCTCCCGAAAAAAACACTGTTCGGCATCAGAAAGGGTCAGGCCCGCACAGCCATAAATCGCAGCAGAAGTCATATCGGGTAGGTCCTAGCGTTCTCGGACAATACAGTCCTGTCCGCGCCCTTTAAGGCGCGTGCACAGCGCACCCGCCGCGTCTTTGGTCTGAAAGGGCCCAACACGCAGACGATAATATATCCCCCTATCGCCCAGGTCAGCGCGAGCAATATCACTGCGCAGGCTACCAAGAAGGTCCGGATAAGCGGCCTGCAGTTTGACAAACTCTTCCTCGGCCCGAGGTTCATTTCTGAAAGCGGCGATCTGCACAACAAAATTCCCCGCAACAGGTACCGCTGGCACATCGGGAAGAACGCTCGGCGCCCCACGCTGCGACGGGGCAACAGGCACCGGAACAACAGCTTCTGGCGTGACTTCGGATGCCACGGTGGCCGCATCGGGAACAATATCCAGGGGCGGCGGCAAAACCTCAATCCGGTCATGTGGCACGGTCTCAGCAGGAGGTTCCGGCGAGGCTGGACGGTCAATAGGTTCTTCCGCCCGAGGCAGCAGGCGTTCAATGCCAGGTTCCGTCGGATTGTTCCCGTTCATGCCGTCATAGATCAGCTTATCGGTATTGGGGATGTCCATGCCGCCCGGATCATCAGGGATAATCTTCGCAGGGCCTTCTTCAGCTTCGATGAGGGGTGGCGCATTGCGGATGCCTTCCCGCATGCCCTGTTGGTAAGCGAAATAAAGCACCCCGCCAAAAACAAGAAGCGCAACAAGCAATAGCAGGAAAAGAAATGTCGTACGCCCGCCACCCGAACCTTCGGTGGCGTCATAGGTATGGAATTCGTCTGAGGCATCAAGCTCGTAGTGCTGATCCCCACCTCGGCCCATATTCGCCATTCAGCGCATTTCCTCTTTAGGCTCGACGCCCAACACTCCAAGGCCCGATGCAATAACGTACCCAGTCGCCCGAATCAGAGCGAGCCTGGCAAGCGTAACATCTCTTTGCTCGGCTAAGATAAAGCGCAAATCAGGCTGATCTTTGCCCTTATTCCAGAGAGAATGGAACAGAGAGGCCAATTCAAAGAGATAAAAGGCAATACGGTGAGGCTCGTGGGCTTCGGCAGCAGCCTCAATTACACGGGGAAACTGAAGCATCTGTTTGATGAGGCCAAGTTCAGCCTCATCCACAAGACAAGTGAGGTCCGCACCGGCCAAAGCGGCATCACCGATATCCACGCCCTTAAGGCCATCGTCATTGCTGGCATTGCGCAAAACCGAGTGAATGCGGGCATGGGCATATTGAACGTAAAAGACAGCATTGTCCTTTGACTGCTCGGTCACTTTTGCAAAATCAAAATCCAGCGGCGCATCATTTTTGCGATAGAGCATCATGAAACGCACCGCGTCACGCCCCACCTCTTCCACCACCTCGCGCAGCGTGATGAAATTACCAGACCGTTTCGACATTTTGATCGGCTTGCCATCCTGCATCAGGCGCACGAGCTGACAGATTTTAACATCCAGGTCGGCGCCACCATTCGTGATCGCCTGCACAGCAGAATGCATCCGCTTGATGTAGCCACCATGGTCCGCGCCCCAGACATCAATCAGGTGCGTGTATCCCCGTTGATACTTGTCCAGGTGATAAGCGATGTCCGGCGCAAAATAGGTCCAGCTGCCATCGGACTTTTTAAGCGCCCGATCAAAATCATCGCCGAAGTTTGTTGAGCGGAAAAGAGTCTGAGGTGTGGCTTCCCAATCATCCAGTTTTTTGCCCTTCGGGGGATCCAGCACGCCCTCATAAATCAGCCCCATGCCCTCGAGACGTTGAAGGGTCGTTTCAACTTTACCGGATTGGTGAAGTGCACGCTCTGAGAAAAATACGTCGTGCTCGATGCCAAGCAATGCAAGGTCCTCGCGGATGAGATCCATCATCGCATCAACCGCCACTGTGCGCACAATCTCCTCGCGCGCATTAGCTTCCATGCCCAGAATCCTGTCCCCATGCGCATCCGCCAACGCCTTGCCAACGGGCTTCAGATAATCACCAGGATAAAGGCCTTCGGGGATATCCCCAATATCTTCCCCAAGCGCCTCCCGGTACCGCAGGAAAGCACTCTCCGCCAGAACGCCGATCTGACCGCCTGCATCATTGATGTAATATTCCCGACCGACCTCAAAACCGGCTTTCTCCAGGAGGTTGGCAAGTGCATCTCCAAAGACCGCACCACGGGTATGACCCACATGCATCGGCCCGGTTGGATTTGCGGAGACATACTCAACATTGACCTTTTCGCCTTTGCCGATTTCGCTGGCGCCGTAAGCTGGACCAACACCAAGGATATCGGCGACACGTGTCTGCCAGAATGCAGGCTGCAACGTCATGTTGATAAAGCCCGGCCCCGCAACACTGACCGCGCTGAATTTTCCCGTCGCCTCAAGTGCTGTGGAAATTTTCTCCGCCAGGTCACGTGGTTTTATTCCAGCCGGCTTGGCCAGTACCATGGCAGCGTTGGTCGATATGTCCCCATGGGAAGTGTCTCGCGGCGGCTCGACCGTAACGCGTGCAAAATCTGTATCAGCGCCAAGTGTGCCGTCGGCTTGCAGAGTGCCGAGAGCACCTCGCACAATGTCTTCGAAATGGTGAAAAATATTCATAGGGTTAGATCAGGTCTTTCAACAATCAGGGCCAGGTGCGGCGCACTCTAACGGCGCGGCGGCGTCCTTTCCAGCCTCATTCTCACAAGGTTTCAGGCCTCCGCATTGAGGTCAAAGAGGCGCCGATGCTCCAATATCGCAAATCTGTCGGTCATGCCGGCGATGAAGTCACAAACCCGGCGGGCAGTCTTCAGGCTCTTTGGAGCATCACACCCCACCTGCCACTCGGGGGGAAGCAATTCGGGTTCTTCGTGCAGAATTTCAAACAGGTTTTGAACAATCCGGCGGGCTTTGCTGGTCATCCGGTTGACCCGGTAATGCCGATACATCCGTTCAAACAGGAAGGCCTTGAGAGCGGCGTCGTTCTCCCGCATTTCTGGAGAGAATGCCACTAAAGGACTATCCATCGCCCGGACATCCGCAACGCTGGCAATTCCAGACTTTTTGATCCTTACCTGTGTCTCAGCAATCAGATCATTGACCATTCGCCCGATCAGCGATCGAATGGCTTCATAGATGATCCGTCCCTCTTCGGCCATCGGTGCCGCGTCAAATACCTCACGAAAAACTTCCCCAACCAGAGGGACGGCAAGAAGATCATCAACCGTAAAGAGGCCAGCGCGTAGCCCGTCGTCAATATCATGGTTGTTGTAGGCAATGTCATCCGCGAGGGCGGCGACCTGGGCTTCCGCAGAAGCATAAGTGTGCAGTTCCAGGTCTTGCGTCACGGCATATTCGGCAATCGCCCGCGGCAGATTTTCAAGCGTCTCCCCACTCCTCAAAACCGGACCATTGTGCTTGGCGATACCTTCAAGCATTTCCCAGGAGAGATTAAGGCCATCGAAGGAGATATACCGCTCTTCGAGCTTGGTGATGATCCGCAGAGTTTGCGCGTTGTGATCGAACCCGCCGTACTCGGCCATGCAATTATCTAGGGCGCGTTCTCCAGCGTGTCCAAACGGTGTGTGCCCCAGATCGTGGGCAAGCGCCAGGGCTTCCGCCAGGTCTTCATCCAGTCCAAGCACCCGGGCAATGGAACGGGCAATTTGCGCAACCTCGAGAGAATGGGTCAGCCGGGTCCGAAAATAATCGCCCTCGTGATACACAAAGACTTGGGTTTTGTACTTCAATCGCCGAAAAGCATTGGAGTGAATGATCCGGTCCCGGTCCCGCTGAAAGGCTGTCCGGGTCAAACTTTCAGGCTCAGAATGCAGCCTGCCACGGGTTAATTCTGCCTTGGAGGCAAAAGACGCAGTCGCCGCCGGATTTGAAATCACCACTCCAGCCCCTCTTTCCTTTGTTTTCAGCCCCCAATAAAGGACTTGCGGTTCCCCCATCCCCTACTTACATGATGCGGACCAAAGAGTTACAATGATTCCAAACAACATCCATACTCCCCAAAGGGATATAACATGAGTGAGACATCGACATTGGAACTGCCCGGTACTGGCCAGCCCATCACGCTGTCTGATAGAGCCGCCAAGCGCATCGCCGAGATCATTCAGGGCGAGAGTGCGGGCACGGTCCTGCGCGTCGCGGTCAATGGCGGCGGCTGCTCTGGGTTTCAATATTCCTTTACGTTGGATGATACACGCCAGGACGACGATCTGGCGCTTGAAAAACTTGGCGCGACCGTCCTCATCGATAGCACCAGCCAGATGTACATGGGCGGAGCGGAGATCGACTTTGCCGACGATTTGATCGGTCAGGCCTTCAAGATCAACAATCCCAACGCTACTGCAAATTGTGGATGCGGAACCTCTTTCTCAATCTGATTTAGATGCCGACCTGCCCCACTCTATGCTAGAGAGGGTCCCCAAAGAAACGGGGAGCCCCCATGAAGATCGCCACATTCAACGTCAATTCCATCAAGGCGCGTTTGAACAATCTTGTTCTCTGGCTCGAGGAAGCCAAGCCCGACATTGTCTGCCTGCAGGAACTGAAGTGCGTTGATGACGCCTTCCCCCACGAAGCCATAGAGACGCTGGGCTACAATGTCGCTGTGCATGGGCAGAAGACCTACAATGGCGTTGCCATTCTCTCCAAATTCCCTCTCGAAGACATCACCAAAGGACTGCCTGGCGATGAGAGAGATGAGCAGGCACGTTATGTCGAAGCCGTGGTGTCTACCAAAGATTCTGTTCTGCGTATCGCCTCTATCTATCTGCCCAACGGCAACCCGGTCGACACAGAGAAATATCCCTACAAGCTCGGCTGGATGGATCGGCTGACCACACACACGAAAGAACTGCTGCTGGCTGAGGAAATGTTTGTTCTCGCAGGGGATTACAACGTCATCCCGACAGCCGACGATTGTTATGATCCCAAAGCCTGGGCAGATGATGCGTTGTTTAAGATCGAAACCCGGGAAAAATTCTATGAGCTCGTAAATCTTGGCCTCACGGATTCATTTCGCGCCTGTCACACAGAGCCCAACCGCTACTCCTTTTGGGATTACCAGCGTGGCTCGTGGCAAAAAGACAACGGCGTCCGCATCGACCATCTGCTGTTGTCGCCACAAGCGGCTGACCATTTGACCGCTTGCGATATCGATAAGGCGCCACGCGGACGCGAAAAACCTTCCGACCACACACCAGTCTGGATTGAGCTGGACGTCTGATCAGCCAAGTGCAGAATCTATCAAACGGTCCACCAGTGCGCCACCAGCCCACGACCCAAGTGGGATCAGCATAAACAGCGCAAATCGGAAAATACCGCCCGAGGCAAGAGGCCACACAAAGTCACACCACCAGTCAAGGGCCTGACACCAACCCGCTCAAAGGCTGAAACGATAGAAACCGTTGAAACAGATGTTCGATTTTTCTTCTAAATTTTGTCATGACACATCAGCCTCCCCCGGCATCAAACGGACGCCGGGCCTGAGATACTGATAATTCAACTCGCGGTGATCCGCTGGGTTCGGGCCGGGGCTCGCCACCACAAGAATTTCAGACGCGATAGAATTGAAGTCGGCACGAAAATGGACAGAACTTTTCACGGCGACAATATCCTGCGCCGCCGGGTCGCATCCCAGATGCTCAAACATCGCGCGATCAGCGCATTGAACCTTCTTCGATCCGACCACAATCTCAATCCCCTCATATTTGAGCAGAGCACTTGGTCCAAGCGAAAGTCTCGCGCCGTCATAATAGGGCCCAGCGGCTGTGAACTCACCGGCTGACAGAGCCAAAACCTCAAACGCACCTGTCAGCGGTGTCTCCCCCGGTGCGCCGCCCGTCTTTGCCCCTAAGGCCAAATCGATGATCGCCCCTTTACCCGCTGCGTGAGCAGCCGCTGCAACCTCAGGATCATACAAAACGCCCAATGCAACATGGGCCCCCTCCGCAGCAACCAGAGCCTTTAACAGACCAACCGTATCCCCATTTCCACCGGCACCGGGATTGTCTTGCGTATCGGCCATAACAACCGGGCCTGATGTTCCCTTTTTCGCCATAGCATAGGCAACAGCCGCATCCGGAGCCCAGACATACCCGGCGAATGCCTCTTCTTGCTGGCCTACTCCCACAACAAGTGCGTCAGCCACCGCGTCCGCAGTCTGTTGGTTCTCGGCATAAACCAGGACCGACGGTCCACACTCACTAATGTCTGCAGGTGCAAACCCAGTGGCAAATGATGCGCCGAACACCGCGCCGTGCTCATGCATCCTATTATCCAGGGCCGCAATATCAGCGTAAAGCGAAGCACCGGGCTCAACCAATGTGCAACTCCCCGTGAGCGGGATCAGGAAATCGAGTTTCCGAAAAGCTTTCGCAAGCCGCACTTCGTTTCGATAAAGCGCGTCCAGTGCAACAGCCGTGCGTTTCCCTGTCTCAGCCATGTCCACATGAGGGTAGGTTCGGTAGGCGGTCAAAAAATCCGCCGCCGCCATCATTGCCGAGGTCACATTCGCATGCAGATCGAGGCTTGCAACAATCCAAATTTCCGGGCCCACAATATCGCGGATCCTCTGCAGCAAAGCCCCCTCGCCATCCTCCAGGTGTTCCGTAACCATGGCGCCGTGCAGGTCCAGATAAACTGCATCAATGTCTGTGGTTACTTTGCTCAACTGGGAGAGCAGCATGTCGGTGAACCGCTCGTAGGCATCTTGTGTCACCGGGCCAGAGGGTGTCGCGGAGCACCAGGAAAGCGGCTCGAAGGTTGCGCCTCGCGCGGCAGCTTCGGCAACAAAACCCGCAACAGGTACGTTGGTGCCTTCACACGCACTGAGCAGCGGTGCGCCGATTTGCATACCCGGCCAGGAATCAGCTTGCACAAAAGCGGCCCAATCTGCCTTCATCGGGGCGAATGTATTGGTTTCGTGCTGAAATCCACCTACCGCAATCTTCATGCATAATCCCCGCGTTAATCGCTAGAGTAGGGGCTTGCTGCCCTTGAAGCGAGCGAGGAAAATACATGATCCGCATCACATTCTGCCTGACCCGGAAAGAAGGCATGAGCCTTGAGGAATTCCAGGACTATTGGCTGACCAAACATGCGCCCCTGGTTAAGTCCGTCGCGGACACGCTGCATATCCGAAGATACGTGCAACTTCACACGCGAACCTTCGCCGAGACAGACGGCGTCAGAGCGTCCCGGGCTGGATCTCTCAAGGCCGCACCGGCCATCTATGACGGTGTTGCGGAACTTTGGTGGGACAGTATGGAAGACTTAAACGCCGCCGTTTCAACAGAGGCAGGCATCGCCGCCGGGCGCCTGCTCCTTGAAGACGAAGCAAAATTCATCGATTTTTCCCGCTCACCGCTTTGGTACGGCGAGGAAGAAGTTATCATTGGGTGATGTTATTAGCGCGCGTTGTTGGCCTGAACCCAAATCTCGGCCTGTCGACGTCCCTCGGACTGAGCATCATTTGGGATGAACCGTCGCAGGTCATCCTGAGCCGTTGAAACAAGCTCCGCCTCAGAAGGGTCCACATATCGGCGGGCGAGATCAAGGTACATCACCGCCTTGATAGGATCTTCAATGACCCCTTCACCGCGCGCGAAAATTTCTGCGAGGTCCAGAAATGCAGACACGTGTGCTTTGTTCGAGGCAAGGAGCAACCAGCGTAACCCCTCCACACGATCACGCGGAACGCCCTGCCCCAGTCTGTGCATCACCCCCAGATAATACTGGGCCTCACCGCTATATTGCAACGCGGCCTTGTCGAACCAAAACCCGGCAAGTGCGTAGTCCTGATCGATATCAGCTTCTTCATTGCCGTTGTAAAAATAGAGACCGGCTTGCGTTTGCGCTGCGGGGTGCCCTGCCTCCCCGGCCTGCAAAAAATAGGGCAGTGCCAGGCGATCGGATTTAACAACCCCGTTTCCTGATTTATACATGTGCCCCAGAAGAAACGCCGCTACGACATTTCCCTCTTCAGCGTCCTGTTTCCATTCATCCACTGCGCCGCCCACATCGCCACGCTGATACAAGCCCATTCCGCGCTCAAAATCAGCATATGCAACACTGGAAGACATCGCCATTACAAGCGCCGCCAGCATGACTTTTGTGCAGTAAAATCGTGACATCGATTTCTCTCTCATTCGTTTCCAGGCTGATCCTAACGAATTGGGATTGGCTCTGCTTGGTCTTGTCGGTTCAGTGGTTAATCGAGCGCGATAATAGGACCGCGGAGTTACGCAATCCAGCCTTCCGCACGGGAAAATTGGCGCCATTGACCCCGCGCCCGCACCGGGTCAACATCGCCCCAACCAAAACGCCGAATGGCTAACAAATGCGGGAGAAATCAGATGAAAGCGGCTGTATTACGCGAGGTCGGAAAACCCCTCCAGATCGAAGATGTTCAGATCAACAAACCAGGCCCTCATGAGGTGCTCATCCGCACCAAGGCGGCCGGTGTTTGTCACTCAGACCTTCATTTTATCAACGGGACCTATCCTTACCCGCTGCCTGCTGTGCTTGGTCATGAATCTTCGGGTGTGGTGGAACAAATTGGCTCAGAGGTTCGGACCGTTGCTGTTGGTGATCACGTGATCACCTGCTTATCGGCCTTCTGTGGTCACTGTGAGCACTGCCTGACGGGCCACATGTCACGATGCCCCGGCACTGAGACCCAACGGGGTGCCGACGACGAGCCGCGCCTGTCCAACGGCACAGACCCCATGTTCCAGTTCCTCAATCTCTCGTCCTTTGCCGAACAAATGCTCATCCATGAACATGCCTGCACGAAGGTCCGCAAAGACATGCCCTTCGATGTCGCCGCTCTGATCGGGTGTTCTGTGACAACCGGCGTGGGGGCCATCATCAACACCACTAATGTCCGCCCCGGTGAAACAGTTGCCGTAATCGGCTGCGGTGGCGTTGGTCTTGCCGCAATCAATGGTGCGGCCATCGCCGGTGCTGGACGCATCATCGCTATCGATACACAAGGCTCAAAGCTCAACTTGGCAAAAGAGTTCGGGGCAACCGATGTTATCAACGCGAAGGATGGCGACCCTGTCGCGCAGGTGATAGAAATGACCGGCGGCGGTGTCCACCATGCTCTGGAAGCCATCGGCCTCAAGGCAACGACGGAACAGGCGTTCAAAATGCTCGCCCGCGGCGGCACCGCCACCGTTATCGGCATGATCCCTCTCGGTGTGAACATCGAACTCCATGGAGCCGACTTCCTGGCCGAAAAGAAGATCCAGGGCTCTCTGATGGGCTCGAACCGCTTTCCCGTAGATATGCCCCGCTATGTGGATTTCTACATGAGCGGAAAACTCAAGCTCGACAACATGATTTCACAGCGCATCAAACTGGCCGATGTGAATGATGCTTTCACAGAATTGGAACGCGGCGAGCTGGCGAGATCTGTCATCATATTTGACTGATTGATCGCCTAAAAGTCTTGATTATGAACGGCTCCTTGCTACCAGTCTGGTCATGCAAGGGGCCCTTTTACTGAACCGACGAAAGCTGGTGCAGCAAGCTGGTATAGAGCGCAGAAAAGTTTGGCAAGTCGAGCGCCTGATCATCGTTCCAAGTTGCCGACACACAGTAAGTAGTGCCGCGATCATCGACCAATCCCGTTGTTAGATTGAGGGCACCGAAGTCACTTCCACCTTTGAAGGCAATGCTCTCCCAATCACGTTTTCGCGCAATACCGGGATTGATCTGCAGCACATCAAGAGATTGCAAATCACCTATCAGCGAACAAAGCTCGCGCGTTGAAAAATGCCATTCAAACCGGAGCAAAGGGTCGGTGATCAACTCACTGATGCGGGGAACAGGCAGCGCCGAAAAACCATTCAGGATCGCCATACGCTGATCGAAATTGCCCACTGCATAGGCAGTGCGTTCCCTCTCATGCGCACGATGTTTGAGCTGAAAAAACTCACGTGTTGTGAGAAACGGTCGGTTGCGGGGGGAGATGGTCTCCACACTGTTTCGCGTCACAATGTCGATCAGCGCATCAGCCGCAGTATTGTCACTGACAGAGATCATCTGGCTCGCCAGCGTATGGAGCGTTATTGGTGCGCCCGTTGGCCAATCCTGCAAGCTACCCGACGGCAGGCTGCGCCACCTGTCTCGAATGCCCACTACCTGATCCCAGTCTAGTTTGCCGGCTCCAATCAGATTATCGAGAGCTTTTAGGACAGCGAGCTTGAACGCCGACCCAACTGCCATGGGTTCGCCCCCACGCAAATCAGACAACGTTTCACCATTTCGGGTGACAAGGAGCGAGACATCGCCATCAAGCTCCCGGAACCGCTCAACCGCATCCTCCAGCGAGCTCGCATAGACAATGGGCGGTTCGATCAAAAGCCCGGTAATAAGTCCTTCGCCATCAACCGTGATCTCAAAACCAAGTTCCCCACGCTCAAAAAGCGCAATACATGTCTCGGCACACGGTTCCACCGCTTTCAGCTCACCCAACGCCGCACGCACATCTGCAATGACACGAGGCACCGCCGATCCAAGACCGTGGCTGGCGAACCAATCCCGAGGCACGTCATCTGTCTGAAACAACCGCGTTGCGGCTTCCTCCGGTGTCAGTGCCAACACTCCCCCGGTCACACAGAAAATCTGAAGGGTGAATAAGGCTGTGAAAATAGCTATTTTCTCATGCATAGGCAACCTCGGTGGAAGTCAAAATGACGTTCTGCGGAAAAGTGTAACAGTGTGTTTCAAGTGCTTGAAGCAGTCTCTGCCCAACATTAGGTCCTAAGGGTCACCATGGGGTGGCGTAATGAAAGGAGACCCAAATGTCCCAAGCCTCAAATTCTTCCGGCTCCACCAAAGGGTTCGGCTTAGAGAGGCTCGACGATCTGTCAAAGGGTGCATGGATCGCGATCATGTTCGTTACATTCATCCTTTTCTGGCCCTTGGGCCTGGTCGTTCTCGGCTACCTTATTTGGAGTGGAAAAATGCAGTCCTGGAAACATGAACACCGGTGTGGCCGCCGCGGCTATGGTCGCCACCGTTCACGCTCTACTGGCAACACAGCATTCGATGAGTATCGCAATGAAACACTGCGTCGCCTGGACGATGAGCGCGAAGCCTTCGACGCTTTTGTCGATCAACTTCGCCGCGCCAAAGACCAGGAGCAGTTTGATAAGTTCATGGCAGAGCGATCAAACGACAGTTCTGGTCCCACACCCGCGTCTGACGCGGTTTAACGCCCCGAACGAGAGAACGCTCCCTTGGTTTCCCAGGGGAGCGCTTCACTTGTGCTTGAGAGCGATCAGGCGAGGTCTTTGAGCCGCGTCACAGCATCTGAGAGCTTCGCCTTTTCTGCCTCAGCGCCTGCTTTGCGCGCCCGCTGCTCATCAATGACAGCCTGAGGCGCCTTGTCCATGAATTTGGCATTGCCCAGCTTGCCATCGATTTTTTTGATCTCACCATCAAGTTTGGCCATCGTCTTTTCAAGACGTTGCATTTCGGCCTGCAAATCGATGACATCAGCAATCGGCAGCACGGCCGTTGCCTCATCGACGACAAACTGTATGGCACCACGTGGCGTCACATCTCCTGTGACAGCCTCTGACAGTCGCGCCATCCGGCAAATAAGCCCATTGTGCCGCTCAAGACGATCAGCCGTTGCAGAACTTGCGTCTTTCAACATCAGGGGCACCTTAGCCCCCGCGGGCACGTTCATTTCTGAACGCACGGACCGGACCTCGGAGATCAACCGGACCACCCAGTCCATCTCACTATCCGCTGCCTCATCAACGAGCCCCGTATAATGCGGCCACTCGGACAGCATTAGCAGACCGTCGCGCGGGACCCCGGTCTCACCCGTCCGCTGCCAGAGTTCCTCGGTGAGGAAGGGCATGAAGGGGTGCAGCAAATGCATTGCCTGATCGAGTACCCAGGCTGCCATGGCCCGCGTCTCTGCTTTTGCGGTTTCGTCATCGCCCTGCAGGAGGGGTTTGGCCAATTCAACGTACCAATCGCAGAAAATGTTCCAGACAAACCGGTAAATCGCGCCAGAGGCCTCATTGAAACGATAGGCCTCAAGCTCCTCGGTGATTTTGTCCGCAGTTTTTTGAACCTCGCCAGCTATCCACCGATTAAGGGTCTGCTTGGCAGACGCAGGATCAAACCCTTCCACCGACTTGCACTCGTTTAGTTCACAGAAGCGCGCAGCGTTCCAGAGCTTGGTCCCGAAGTTCCGATACCCTTCAATGCGCGAGGTTGAGAGTTTGACGTCGCGCCCCTGTGCGGCCATTGCCGCAAGCGTGAAGCGCAGCGCGTCAGCACCATATTCATCGACAAGCTCCAGAGGATCGATAACGTTCCCCTTGGACTTCGACATCTTGGCACCCTTCTCATCGCGAACCAGGGCGTGAATATAAACCGTGTGAAAAGGCACCTCTTTCATGAAGTGCAGTCCCATCATCATCATCCGGGCAACCCAGAAGAAAATAATGTCAAAACCGGTCACCAGAACATCGGTCTTGTAATAGCGTTTCAGCTCGGGCGTTTCCTCGGGCCAACCAAGCGTGGAGAATGGCCAGAGGCCGGATGAAAACCAAGTGTCCAACACGTCTTCATCGCGTGTCAGAACCACATCATCGCCTTGCGCGGCTTTCGCCAGCTCATAGGCTTCCGCCTCATCGTGGGCAACAAACACCTCTCCGTCAGGCGCATACCAGGCCGGTATCTGATGTCCCCACCAAAGCTGCCGGGAGATACACCAGGGCTGAATATTGCGCATCCACTCGAAGTAGGTCTTCTCCCAATTTTTGGGAACAAACACCGTGTCTCCGCGCTCAACTGCTTCGATAGCAGGCTTGGCAAGTGTCGCCGCATCCACGTACCACTGATCCGTAAGCCACGGTTCAATGACATCATGTGACCGGTCTCCATAGGGCACCATCAATGTGTGATCATCAATTTTTTCAAGAAAACCCAGCGCATCAAGATCCTCGACAACCTTCTTGCGCGCATCAAATCGGTCCATACCGCGATACGGTGCCGGAACCTCATCGTTCAGGCACGCCTTCGCATCCAGAATGTTGATCTGTGGAAGGTTATGTCGCTGGCCTACTTCAAAGTCGTTGAAGTCATGCGCCGGCGTGATTTTCACAGCCCCGGACCCCTGCTCAGGGTCCGCATGCTCGTCGGCAACGATAGGAATTAGCCGCCCAACCAACGGCAGGATAACATTTTTACCGATCAGGTCCTTATAGCGTTCGTCGTCAGGGTTCACAGCAACCGCTGTGTCGCCCAGCATGGTTTCAGGCCGCGTGGTCGCAACAACAATGTAACGATTTTTCTCACCCTCAATCGGATACCGAAAATGCCAAAGGCTGCCCTGCACTTCTTTCTGTTCGACTTCCAGATCGGAGATGGCCGTTCCGAGCGTCGGGTCCCAGTTCACAAGGCGCTTGTCCTTGTAGATCAGGCCTTCTTTGTGAAGCTGCACAAAAACTTTAAGAACGGCCTTGGACAAGCCTTCGTCCATTGTGAAACGTTCGCGCGACCAGTCACACGACGCACCGAGACGCCGCAGCTGATTGGTAATTGTTCCGCCGCTTTCTTCTTTCCACTGCCAGATACGCTCGACAAAGGCTTCACGCCCCATATCCCGTCGATCGACATTGCCCTCATCTGCAAGCTGGCGCTCAACCAGCATTTGCGTCGCAATGCCCGCATGGTCTGTGCCCACTTGCCAAAGAACATCCTTCCCGCGCATCCGCTCAAAGCGAACGAGAATGTCCTGCAGCGTGTTGTTAAGGGCATGCCCCATGTGCAACGAACCAGTGACATTGGGGGGCGGAATGACAATGCAGTAGGGAGAGGCGCCATCGGCAACCCGAGCCTCATCGCCAGCCTTAAAGGCTCCGGAGGTTTCCCAGTTTCTATAAAGACGTTCCTCAACGTCTTGCGGCCTAAATGTTTTCTCGAGCATGAAGAGACTCACAAAGTATAAGGAAATTTGATCCGCAGCAGCATGTCCACACCGAACACAACGTCCTCAAATGCCCCTAAAGGCATCCAAAGATGTCGTTACAGCATAAGGACAGCAGACCTGCAAGTATCCAGCAGGCAGGCAGAAAATAGGATTTCCGGCTGCAGGGAGTGACGTTGGAAGATCAGGCGCAATTTACCGACCCTGCGGGGCGGGTAAGGCTGCCAGGCAAAAAGCCTTAGCGGCCGCGCCTGGCAACTCGTTCAATCTCTTCGCGAACCATCTGCTCGACCAGATCTGGCAGGTTTTTATCCATCCAGTCTTTCAGCATGGGACGGAGCATATCGCCCACGAGACCTTCCAATGTTCGTGATTCGCCGCTCGAGGTGATCATCGAACTGGCTAATTCACCGAATGCCGCAGCGGTGGCAACTTCGGTTGCACCAGAAATAAGGGCTCCATCTTCCTCAACCTGCACAACGTCTGCCTCCGGCTCAGGTTCCGCCATAGGCATGGGCTCGCCGAAATCAATATCGTTTTCGACAACCTCTTCAATCGCTGGTTCAGGAGCGGCCTCCAACTCCATCACCTCTTCTGCTTCAACCTCTGGTTTCGCTTCTGGCTCAGGTTCAGCCACGGGTTCTGCTTCAGGTTCGTCAGCTGGCTCTTCAACGATCATATCGGTGAGTTCCATGACCTCTTCTTCGGCCTCAACCTCATCTACAGGTTCAGGTGCGGCCTCGACTTCAACTGGTGCATCCTCCGACGAGGCTGCTTCTTCACCCTCATCATCTTCGGAAATAATCCGGCGGATAGAGGCTAGAATTTCCTCCATGGTCGGCTCTTGGCTTTCGGCTTCGTCGCTCATTTCGACCGCATCCCACTATCTGTTACTCGCCGGTATTCGGCATGAAAACTTTACGGCACTCGCCCCACAATTCCAACCTCGGGCAACGCCATCTAACCTAATCACGTAGACGAATGACTATTCGTCGTTCGTCCCCCACCCGATGAACTGATACTTCACATCATTATAGTTTTCCGATGGATCATAAAGCTGAACAGACAGCCCGAGATCTCTCGCCCCTAACTGTCCCACAGATGACAAAAGCGAAAACCCCGCCACATATTCG
Source organism: uncultured Parvibaculum sp. (assembly GCA_964518885.1). Taxonomy (GTDB): domain Bacteria; phylum Pseudomonadota; class Alphaproteobacteria; order Parvibaculales; family Parvibaculaceae; genus Mf105b01. Next base: position 23,785 of record CAZFHW010000008.1, read on the forward strand.
TCACGCTCAGCGCTCACCAGCGAAACCTGACTGTCCAACAATTCCTGTTCTGCATCAAGCACGTCCAGGGTCGTACGTGACCCGACCTGTGCTTCCTGGCGAACACCATCTAGCGCAATCTCGTTGGCTCTCACCTGCTCGCTGTTCGATACGATCGCGGCACGCGTTGCCCGCAACTGCTCCCAAGAGTTGCGCACAGCTTCCTCCACCTGTCGCAAAGTATCAACCGTTTGCAATCGACTTTGGCTCTCCAGGTGTTTCGCCTCGCGGATCGCTGAATATTGTGCGCCAGATTGGTAAAGCGGGATCGTAATAGTCCCCAACAGCCGTGTCGTCGTAGAGCGCGCCGTTGTGCTCGAAGGTTCTTCAGCCTGTTCATAGCTTGCATCAAAGGAAATCGAAGGCAGCAACCCGCCCTTGGCAACTGATACGGCATTGCCCGCCGCTCGTTCGGCATGGCGCGCGGCCTCAAGCGCTGGATTGGCAGCGATAGCAAGTTGCATGGATTCCGCTTCACTCTGAGGAAGAGCTGGTAAGGGCGGAGCTTGCTCAAGTGTGCCCGGGGCACGACCAACAACCCGTTCGTAGGAAGCACGGCTGGCAATAAGAGTAGCCTCCGCACGAATGAGATTTGACTGAGAACCGCTCAACCGCGCCTCGGATTGAGCAACGTCGGTTCGGGTAATCTCACCGACCTGAAACCGGTCTTGCGATGCCTCTAGCTGCCGCCGAAGCACTTCCACATTCTTCTCGCGCAGATCAACCACTGCGATGTCACGCACCACATCCATGTAGGCTGTGACGACATTCAACAGGGTTTGCTGCTCCGCACTGCGCAAGTTTTCACGGCCCGCTAGGACAGAAGCCTCCGCCTGTCGAGCCCCATAAAGAGTGCGTCCACCGTTGAAAATATTCTGAGAGAACGAAATCCGACCCGTTAGCGGATCAAATGTCTGTTTCCCGCCAAAACCGGGAATTGAAATGCTTGAGACGGAATCTGTTTCCACAGAACCGTAAGAACCCGTTGCCGTCAGCGAGGGGCGCCATCCAGATAGAGCCTGTGGCACTTGTTCATCTGTCGCTCTGAGCCCAGCACGCTCCGCTTGCAAGGCAGGGTTGGACTGGTAAGCAGAAGCCAGAGCCTCAAACAGATTTTCAGCCTGAGCAGGTGAAGCGAGCAAAAGTGCACCCAGTGCAACACCGCCCAGAAGGCGTTTCACACCGAGACTGTGCCCTGCGAAATCCCGCTGGCTTCTGATTGCTCTTTTTGAAGCTCGCCTAGATTGTTTCATTAACTCTCTCCACAACGAACGCCTGAAAATGTCACAAGCTCGAATAATTTCTAATGCAAATATGGCACAAAAGAACGGCTTTTCCGCATCTTGGAACCAAAAGGTAACCGGCTTATTAATGTTACCAGAAGCTAAACGGGCCGGTGCAGCAAAACAGCTTCAAAAAGTGAAGGACTCTGCCATTTCGAACCCGGGTAGAAGGTGAATTCCCGCGTCAAAGGCATTTCGATAGCTGCCCTGTCCACCACTGTTTGTATAAAGTCGGGCTTTTCCAACACCACCTTCATTCACAACTGCGACCAGACGCCCCCCCTTCTTCAACTGCGCAAGCAGTGAATCGGGGACATAAGGGACAGAACCATTGAGGAATATCACGTCAAACGGGCCTTGTTTGCTGTTTCCATCCACCAGGGCCCCCTCAATAACAACGGCATTATCAACCCCCATCCCTTGCAGAGCCGCATTTGCCGTCTCCACAAGCTCAGGGTCGCATTCCAGAGCAACAACGGTGTCAGCAAGCTGCGCCAGCAGGGCCGTCGAATAACCCGTTGCCGGACCAACATCCAAGACCAGATCTGTTGCTTTAAGAGCGGCGAGTTCTGCAAGTTTCCCTAGCGTGCGGGGGTCCATCAGATACCGCTCAGGGGTGCCTTCGCCAGCTTCCTTGACCCGCAGATCATCACCTATGTAGGCAATCGACCGCTTTCCCTCAGGGACAAACTTCTCCCGCGCGACAGCGTCCATCGCGGCAAGTACCCGGTGGTCTGTCACCCCAGAGGGTTTGACCTGACTTTCCACCATATTATGCCTGGCGGTTTCAAACTCGCTCATCATCCCTCGACATGACGCCCCTATGCGGTTTCACCTTCCCTGGGGGCAACGGTTAACCTGACCTCAAAGATCATCGTGTGGTCAAATTAACATCCAGGAAGTCCGCTTCCATCATCGCGTTTATACGTGTGAGAGAACGCAAAAACAATTGGCTATATCAGCGCACTAATCAATCCACCGCGGAATTTTGCCATTTGGGCGTTGTGGCAAGACGTCGAACTTGTTATATCCCCGCTGTCCGGCTGAAATTTGTTTGGGCAAGGGGCCACGTGGCGGAGTGGTTACGCAGCGGATTGCAAATCCGTATACCCCAGTTCGATTCTGGGCGTGGCCTCCAACTTTTCAGAAAACCATCGCCTAAACGGCGAATCCATCAGTCGGCAAGACGCGGGGATTTGATTCCTGCATCCGCCGCGCACTCGACCGATTGAGCTTGTCGGTATAGGCGATCCCTCCCCAGACCAGCCCAATCAACAGATAGACGTGTCGCCAGTTATCAATATCGATGATAAGTGCTTCGCTGGCATGGCCAGCAAACGCGGCGACGGCAACAATCTGCAACCCTTGAAACGGATTTACGACAAAACAACTTCGGACGCCCCATACCAACGTAAGTGCATACAAAACCACGAAAGCCACACCGGACAACCACCCTCCCGCCAAAAAGACATTGAGATAGACGTTATGCGGATCTGCGCCTTTTAGTTTTGCCCATTGGGAGGGGCCGATGCCAAGGGGTTGGGTAAGAATTGTCTCAACGGCTTCACCCTGGATAGCAAAACGTCCGCCCGACTCCGAAACATCATAGGATTGTGTAAGCGCAAAACGTTGCTCGAAAAGCTCCGACACAACACTGGAAGACAGCGCCCAGGCAATAACCCCCGCCCCCAACGCGCAGACCATAATCACCGCCAGGCTCAATCGTCCGAGTTGTCGCGCAGATGTTGCCGTCATCCACGTGAGCACAAGAAACAACCCGCCCGATGCGATAAGGTTTCCCCACGCTCCTCGCGAAAAACTGAGAAGGATTCCAAGAATGAGCACGCCCACCATTGGAATAAGCAGCAAATCCCGACGCTGTGAGGACACAGAAAGCCGGTACACAAGAAACAATGTCGGTGCCACCAGAAACGGTCCAAAAACGTTTGGATCGTTAAATGTGCTGCGAACTCGGCTGTAGAGCAAAAATGCCTCTGAGTTTGGCAATAGACCGAAATAGGCGGCGCACCCGATCATTGCTGCAAAAGTTGCCGCAGCCGTGTAGGCCCACCAGATTGTTTTGAGACTCCGCGCTGGGTTATCTGCGACGACAGCTGCAAAGAAGAGCGTGCTTGCAACCAGATAGACTGAAACAAGAAGGAAGTCCGTCACGCGGTCGATATAGACCGCGCCAATGCCGGAAAATCCATATCCCAGCAACAGCAACCCCCATAGAATTGCCGGCGTTTTGAGCTTCCGTGAAAATTTCAACCCAAGCGCAAAATGCAACGCCATCGTCAAAATCAGAAGTAAGTCATAAGGGGCAGGCTGCGAAGTGCTTCCTTTGCCCGTCTGGACGTAAAAACCTGTGGCAATCGAGCAAAACAAAAGGACGCTGCATATCGTCGTCCAGATGGTTCGGACCTCCGGCCCTCTCACCACCTGCCCCGCAGCCACGTCAATTTGCCAACCGTCCATAAGCTTACAAAGCCCTAATAGGCATTCTCACCCTTGAGCAAAGCCCAGGGTGTGCGAAGGATGATGTAGAGATCGAACAGAAGAGACCAATTATCGATGTAATAGAGATCAAATTCAGTACGTCGGCGAATTTTCTCGTCGGTGTCTGTCTCACCACGCCACCCATTGATCTGGGCCCAACCGGTCAACCCCGGCTTCACGCGATGCCGGGCAAAATACCCGTCCACAACGTCGCCGTACAATTGATCCCCCGCTTTCGCAAGGACAGCATGGGGGCGAGGGCCGACCATGGCCATGTCACCTTTTAGCACCGTAATGAGCTGTGGCAGCTCATCCAGACTTGATCGCCGCAGGAACCGCCCGACGCGCGTCACCCGGTCATCGTTGGCGGTGACCAGTTTTTCAGCATTCGCGTCCTGGTTCTCATGTGAGAGTGTCCGGAATTTGTAAACCTCAATCAGTTCATTGTTAAACCCGAAGCGACGTTGCCGGAAGAACACTGGCCCGCTGCTATCAAGTTTAATGGCGATCGCGATAAGAGCGAATATGGGCAGGCAGCCCAACAACATCAGACCAGCAATGATCCTGTCGGAAGCGCCTTTCAGAACATAATCCCAGTCAGCCAATGGCTTCTTGTATATGTCGAAGAACGGCACATTGCCGAAATAACTGTAGGTGCCGGAATTAAACCGCAAACGGGAATCGAGCGCGCTCAGGCGAATTTCAACAGGCAACACCCACAATCTCTTGAGCAACTCCAAGACACGGGTCTCCGCTGTTGTAGGCAGCGCCACCAACAACGTATCCACCCGGTTAGATCGCGCAAACCGCACCAGTTCGTCAAAGCTTCCGAGTTTTTTTACACCATCAATATCGTCTGGTGCACGGTCGCCGGATCGGTCATCGAACACCCCGCAAATGTTGATGTAGCTTGCCCCGGACGACCGCAGAGCTTCGACCAGCCGGGCGGCGGTCTGCCCTCCCCCTACCAGGACAATGTTTTGCTGGAGGCGCCCTGCGGCAGCCCAGCGACGGATCGCGCGATGCACGCCGTGGCGCATCAAAATGATGCCAACGAAGCCGGAAAGAAACCAGCTCACCATCCAGACCCGTGAGAGACTTTCACTCTCTTTCAAAAGCACGACGGTAATCACAGCAACAGCGAAAACACCTGTCCAGGTCGCACAAGCCAACGGGATACTTCCCCATTGGGTCTGCAGCATTTCGATCCGATAGAGTCGAGAGAGCTCGCTCACTAGCACGTAGGCAAGCGGAACAATGCAGGTGAAAAAGGCATAGAAAAGAAAACTATCGTAGACGTCGGTCCCAACGTAAAGCCCGCTAATCACAGTGCCAAGTGCAAAGAGCAAAGCGCCCTCTCCTACCCGAAGACACCCTCTCACAACACTCGGGGAGATCGCGGATTGAACCTTGGCACGACGGTCATAGGTCGGGATTTTACCCGATGGTTGTCCCTCTCGTTGGGGACGTTTTCCGACACCACCAGATACTACGGTTGCATCTGCAGGGGCACCATGTCGGGTGTGTGTTTGATCTGTCATTTTGCTATGTCCAGTGACTCTTGTATGTTCAGGGCCTGCACCGCAACGCTGTCCCCGTCTACTTGCGCGCGCAGGGCTGCGTGATAGACGTCCAAAACCCCAGATGCCATCTTTCCTGCTGAGAAGTGAGACCGCACGCGTTCCTGCAGATGGCCAGACGTCCGTGTAGCGAAAGCCTGGTCATTCAGGTACTCCGCCATGCGTTCGGCAAGCGCGGTGGCGTCACCCGGCGAAACCAGTTTCTCCGCGCAAGATCCAAAAATCTCCGGAATGCCACCGGTTCGTGTGGCGATGAGAGGCTTTCCCGCTGCCGCTGCTTCCAAGGCAACATAGGGAAAGGAATCTCTGTGGGACGGCATCACCACAATCCGCCCCCTTGCAAAAGCTTCGCGTGCGGACATCACACCGAGAAGGCGAACTTGAGAGCCCAGCCCGAGGTCCGAAATTCTGGACCGAAAAGCCCCCGCATCTGGTCCATCACCCACAATCGCCAAGGACAAGGCATGTCCCGCTGCTGTCGCCTGCCTGCTGAGGGTGCCAAATGCATCGAGCAGGGTAAAAATTCCCTTGAGCTCTCGTAACTCCCCCAGGAAGACAAAATCAGCCACATCTTCAGCTGGGGAGATCGGCCTAAATTCCTCGTCTGCAACACCATTGTGAACAACAACAGCGTTGTCGGGCAGCACGCCAAACCGATCCGAAAAGACGGAACGGGCAAACTCGGATTCAAATATCAATCCGTCGGTTCTGCGGAGCATGAAGCGCTCCGCCGCACCAAAAACGAGGCCCGCAAGACTTTTGGGCGGATAATGAATGCTTCCCCCATGGGGCGTGTAAACACGGACAATCGGCTGCCTCGTGTAAACCAGTCGCGCAAGAAGACCACCCTTTGCCCCGTGTCCATGAACGATATCGGGTCGGACCTCTGACATTTTCCGCGCTCCGGCAACGAGTGCGCGAATATCGCTGACACCGGGAAGGCGCCCAAGAGAAATTCGAGTAATGCCCAGGGAGCAATAGGACTTGAGGTTTGCAAGCCTCTCCTCAGTCATAGGATCATGGGGTTCGTCGGCACACAGAATACCAACCTCGTGACCGGACTGGCTCTGCACACGCGCGATGTCGCAAACGTGCCGGAAAAGCCCACCAACCGGTGCGCGCAGACAATGAACAATGCGAAGCGATCGCCTGTCTGGTGAATTCTTACTCATAATGACACCGTCAAAAATACCGTTCTCGAACAAAAATCGTATCGCCGGGTAACACCGCTGTATTTGTAGTCACCCCGATTTCAATGATCCGGTCGCCCAGATTTCGCGTAATACGAACCACATCGGTGTTGGCCCGGTGGGTATAGCCACCTGCAATAGCCACCCCCGTCTTCACCGTCATGCCCGCAACAAACGGATATTGGCCAGCATTCGTCACTTCGCCCAATATGAAGAACGGTCGAAAAATGAGCACTTCGACACTAACGCTTGGGTCTCGCAGCAGGGTTTGCGAAAGAATCGCCACCACGGATTGCTCCAGTTCATCCGTCGTCAGCCCGCGCGCCTGAATGGCAGCAACAAGTGGAATGGAAATCTGTCCGGCGCCATCCACGGCATATTCACCGCTCAGGTCCGCCTGTCCAAAGACAATCACGCGCAACCTGTCGCCGCTGTCCAATCGGTAGACAGCATTTTGCCCATCAATCGGCACCTCCGAGAGAAGACCAGTATTTGAGCACGCACTCAGCACAAAGAGCGCAGCAACTGTCATCAGAAAGCGAGCCATAAGAAGCCTTTTCCCGCGTTGAAATCACAACCGAAATTAGGCTGAATTCGTTAACAACTCGCAACCAGAGCTACAGACAAACCGTCACCATTTTGAAAAAACAAAGGCTCTCCGCCCGATACTTCCTCCTGTTAAGCATTCCGTTACCTAAACGCCGTCTACTCAAAGAACACCAAACGATCAGTGCATTTGCATCGATCGCAGGGCTTGCGTGCGGGAACATGAACGGGTTATGAGCGACACATCGGCAGCACCAAATATGGCACCATATGCTGCTGCCCCACCCGGCAGAGGCACCGACGACAGTTTCGGAGATCGCCGCCGCGCGCCAATTAACAGTGATATTGACCCATGGGATCTTCTCCGTGCAATCTGGGCACGTAAGGAACGTCTGCTTGTCCTGTTCGTGCTGTTTCTGACCATCGGGGCTTTCTGGGTCATGACCATGCAGCCGTCTTATGTGGCTCAATCGCAGGTCGCAATCAAACCTCGTGCTGGTGAGGTGTCACGCTTTGATCAGCAAGGAACACCCCCTCAGGCAGATCAGATATCCATTGAAAGTGAGGTTCAAATATTGACCTCTGGGGCCCTCGTCCCTCCTCTCATCAGAGAAATGAATCTTCATCAGTTTCCTGAATTCAATCCCGCTATTCGGTCTGGTGGGGTGCTGGCCCAGCTAATGCAAATTCTGGGTGTCACGTCCAAGCCCGCTCCCGCCACAATGTCCGCGATCACCGAAAATGTCCGCGATCATCTTTCCGTCATTCGCAAGCCCAACAGTCGTGTGATTGCCGTCCAGTTCACATCTCTTGATCCCAAACGGGCAGCGGCGCTTGCGAACGCCTACGTCAGAATCTATATCGCCGCGCAGGTTGAAGCGAGCAATGCACTCAACAGAGACGCAACCGGCTGGTTAAAAATCCAAATCGACGAGCTGCGCGATAAGGTTGCCCTCTCCGAGGCTGCGGTTGAACAGTTCCGGGCGCAAACGGGACTTTTTCGGACCAATAACAGCACCCTTCCGAGAGAAGAGCTGACCCAGATCAGCTCCCAATTGACCCAGGCTCGGGCTGACCGGGCGACCACTATTGCAAGACTAAGACTCGCTAAGGAACTGGTAGACAGCGAAGGCGCGATCGATACCACAGCAGTGGTTTTACAATCTCCCCTCATTCAGAACCTGCGTCAGCAGGAGGTACAGCTGAGAGCGCAGATCGCTGAAATGTCTACAACTCTGCTGCCATCTCATCCCCGTGTAGGGATGGCGGAGGCAAACCTCCACGACTTGCGCCTTCAGATAGGTCGCGAAATCGCAAAGCTCATTCGGAGCCTCGAAAATGAGGCCCACATCGCCACCGAACGTGTTCGCACCATGACCCGCCGGTTCAACCAGCTAAAAATCCGGATGGGACGATTGGGCCAACAGGAAGTCGAATTGAGAGCTTTGGAACGCGAAGCTGCTGCCAACCGGACATTGCTTGAACAATTCCTGGGGCGGTATGAAGCCGCCACCGCGCGGGCAGCTATTGATGCCTCCGTTGCCAACGCAACAATTATCTCGCGCGCAACGGTCCCAACCACCCCAGCCGCACCCAACCGAAAGTCCGGCCTGGTCCTCGCAATCATCGGCTCGGCTTTTGGGTCTCTGGCTCTGGTCTTTTTGCTTGAGGCCATGTCGCCGGGTTTTCGCACGGCGGAGCAAGTCGAACGTCAGACCGGAATGCCTTTCTTGGGCATCCTACCTGACATTCCCGGTGCCAGGTCCTCCCCAGGCATTGCCGCAGACGTCTTGCGCAATCCTTATGGGCAGCTAGCAGAATCCCTGAGACGACTTCAAAGTGGCCTGTTAATGGCACGTATCGGCGGCCAGCCAGCCCGTACGCTGCTTGTCACCTCCGCCGTCGAGGGTGAAGGCAAAAGTGGAGTGGCAGCTGGTCTCGCCCGATTAATGGCTCAAGGCGGATACCGCGTGCTGCTCATCGACGCCGACATGCGTCGACCTGGGGTCAACCAAACACTCGGCCTGCATCCCAGCTTGGGCTTATCGGAACTTCTGAGCGGACGAGCTGAATTCGAACGGATCGTCACACGGGACCACTCAAGCTCTCTGCACGTTCTTCAGGCAGGTGGACAAGTCGCCAATCCCACATCTCTCCTGGGTTCCACACGCATGAGCTGGCTCATCTATGCGCTTGTCCAGAGATATGATTACGTTGTTATTGACGGGCCGCCTGTCCACTCGGCATCCGAAGCACCGGTCCTCTCACAGCTAACGGACGTAACGGTTATGTGCGTGAAATGGGGATCAACAAACCGGCGTGTGGTCATGAGGGCGCTGAAGGGACTTTCTGCGGCTTCAACGCGTAGGGCAGGCGTCTTCCTGACCGGGGTCAATCGCCGCCAGTACAATCGACTGGCCGACGACGTCTCCAACACCTAACACCGTCACCCCCTCTACTTTGCGAGGAACTTCGACCGAAGGGTCGTGAATAACTCCCACAGAGCGGGCGTCTGTTTGATCGTGCGCTTGGCACTCAAGAACGCACGTGAGAGCATCAATGTAGCTGCGCCGCGAAGCGTCTTTGCCTGCAGGTGATCATGCAGGTCCATCTGCGTTTCACACCATTCGCTCTTGTAGCGTTCATCACCAATGGTGAAATCAAAAACCCCTACGCCCTGTTCACTTGCCCACCGCATAGTTTCAACAAGGGCCTCTTTTCCAGGTCCCAAAGATCCAAAGCGAGGCGCATCATAACTGGCAAGCAGGTAATAGAAGCGGCCCTTATGAACCAGACCCCAGTTGCCCGCAGCGAATTCGCCACCAATCTCAAGATGAGAGACATGCGCAAGGCCCTTAGTCCCAGAGTTGACTGCGAGTTCCTTATAGAAGCCTGCGTATCCGGCCTCAGCGAGAAAATTATGCGCACCCATAGCTTCCAGGGAAGCTGCCTTCAGTTCAACAAGTCGCTCGACCGACGCCGCAATATCTTCAGACGATTCTGGATGAATGTACTGTACGTCGCCAATAGCATTCATCTTTTTCAAGCGGCTGCGCGCATGACGTTTTGCCTTGCCGTTGAGTTTCCCATCGTAATAGACATCGAAATCGGCATCGAGCACAGTCATGTGAGCGCCACTCGCGTTTAAGTTGCCTCCCAATTCCATGAAAGGGTTTGCCTGACCGCCAACGAGTGCAGGTTGACGCATCAGCTCAACCAGGTCGTGAGCCGGAAGTGCAGCCAGAACGTTATTCCAAAGCTTCTTGAAACCACCTGGGGCAACAATTTCGCCGAAATTGTCTGCAAGCATGGGGGCGTTGTAATCATTAATGTCATTGCCCAGCCAAAGGAGACGGCGAAGCGATCCGTTTGTCTCGATCCCCAGCGGCAGGATCATAAGAGGTTTTGTGCTGGTCTCCCAAACCACAACAATCTGCACGTCAGTATTCGCGTGAACACCAATATGGCGATACCAGGTTTCGAGAAAATCAAAAGACTGAAAAGCAAAACAGTCAGCCTCCTCTTCAAAACGGCGCCAGACGTGCTCAACCGATGCAAAATCGTTGTAAACGGAAAACAACCCCAATGGTGACTGGGTGGCAATATCGTGCTCGACATTCACTGGTTGTGTTGAAATGTCGTTCGTTTTTGGGGCAGACAGGGACATGGGGGTGTCTCCGGAAATAAATGTGTTTCAAACTGGCACAGGCTCCTGTCCCAGAAACCACCGTTAAGCAATCTTTTCTCAATTAAAGACAGCCAAACTGCGGTTCGATCTGTTCATTGCAATTTGCGTACAAATTTGCGAACTCCAGGAAGCGAGCATTTGATGAGTACCAAATCGACACTTTTTCGTTCGGCGCTGCTGTCATTGCACAAAACAGGCCTTCACGGCCTGGCGCCCGCAAGCCTTTCGGGTGTGGGTGCCATCTTCATGCTGCATCGTGTCCGGCCACAGCAGGACCTGCAGGGGTTCGAGCCCAACGGCATTCTGGAGATCACACCCGACTACCTAAATGCGGTCCTGACCGCAATATCCGCTCTAAATTATGATTTCGTCAGCCTTGACGAAGCCTACAGGCGTCTGCGTGAACGCCGGTTCGATAGAAAATTTGCGGTCTTTACCTTGGATGATGGATATCAGGACAATCTCGAATTCGCCGCCCCATTATTTGCAAAACATGCGGCGCCTTTCACCGTCTATCTCAGTTCCGGCATGCCGGATCACACCACCGAGCTATGGTGGGTCGGCCTTGAAGAAGTTATTCGAAAGAGCGAACAGGTCGAAGTTGAGATCGGTGAAACCGACTTTCGTCTGCCGACGGTCAGCAGCACCGAAAAGCAAGACGCTTTCAATGTCCTCTATCAACCTCTACGAGATCTCCCACAGTTTGAGCAACGCACCCTCATCAAGAGGCTCTGTGAAAAGTACGAAGTGGATCTCCTGAAAATCACGGCTGATTGTTCATTGAATTGGAATGAAGTGCGTAAACTCGCGGATCATGCCTATTGCACCATCGGTGCTCATACCGTCGACCATTACGCATTATCGCAACTGACGGAACAAGACGCCCGGCGGGAACTGATGCAGGGTGCGGATCGCATCAAGCAGGAAACCGGCCAGTGGCCGCGCCATCTGGCCTACCCTTATGGTGATGCCGGATCAGCAGGTCTACGCGAATTCGAACTCGCGAAGTTTCTGGGCTTTGACACCGCGACGACAACCCAAAAGGGCTTTGTTACCGAAAAGCACGGCAGCAACCCCTATGCGATCCCACGTCTCTCTCTGAACGGCGATTATCAGGATTTGCGGATGCTGGAGGTTTTGATGAGCGGCCTGCCCTTCGCGCTGGCGCGCCTCATGCCTTCTCTCGAGATCGCCTAAAATCAATCCTTAGAGCGATTTCTACGCTTAGCCTGGCGACGACGTCCTAACTTCACCTCAAAACGTCGGCGCCACCGGCGCACCCCATGCAGGTCGACGGACAGCACAACAATGCCTAGAGGGATCATCCAGAAGCCCAAAATAGGCAGGAACCCCAGGATGCCGCCAATGACCAGCAAAACACCCAGCGTGAGCCGAATCGGTGCCGAACCGGGCACCTTGAATTTTCTGCCATTAAGCCGAACAAACGCCAAAAAAGCTCTCCCTACTCACCGTCATTGTCACGAACCGGCATTTCCACACACCAGTTAGTCATGAAACCCTAAAACCTCAAGATTTTTAGCATTTTGGCGACAATTTCGGGCTAGTAAGGCTCCTAATGGTTTGCTATACGCACTCCACCAATGTTCGATGTTTTCGTCGATCTGTTCCCCGGTAGCTCAGTTGGTAGAGCAGTCGGCTGTTAACCGACTTGTCGCAAGTTCGAGTCTTGCCCGGGGAGCCAATTTTCCAGCTATACAATTCTCTGGGACCTTTCCATTCCACCCCCGTGGAATCAGCACCGCTTCCGTCTTCTACCCACCGCACAAACCTCCCAACGTTCCTTTCAGCCTCCGCTATGGTCCTGCGTGTGTAATCGTGATTCGTACGGACCCCCCAAATGAGCCAATCCGCCAGACAAGTCCTCCATGACGTATTCGGCTATGCCGAGTTCCGGCCTGGGCAGGAGGAAATTGTTGATCTCCTGAGCAACGGAACGAGTGCGCTTGTCGTCATGCCCACCGGGGCGGGAAAGTCTCTGTGCTACCAGATCCCGGCACTGCTATCCGACGGCCTCACAATTGTGATCTCGCCTCTCGTGGCTCTAATGGACGATCAAGTATCTGCTCTGCTCGCCAATGGCGTTGCTGCGGTCTCGATCCATTCTGGGCTCACACGCGACGAGCAGGTGTCAAACTGGCGCAGTGTCGCCGCAAACGAATGCAGACTGCTCTATCTCTCCCCCGAGCGCCTTATGACGCCACGCATGCTTGATGCCATCGCACGTCTGAACCCTGCTCTATTTGTCGTTGACGAGGCGCACTGTATCTCGAAATGGGGGATGAGCTTTCGTCCCGATTACGAACAGCTTTCGACACTGCGCGACCGGTTTCCGCACACCGCCATTTCGGGCTTTACAGCAACAGCGGACAAAGCCACGCGCGCGGACATTGCACAAAAACTCTTCCGCAATGAAGGCCGCACCATTGTTCATGGCTTCGACCGTCCCAATCTCAGACTAGCGACTGCGCCAAAGGATGACTGGAAGGCCCAGTTGCTCGCTTTCCTCGAAGACAAGCGCGAGGACGCAGGCATCATCTATTGCCTTTCCCGAAAATATACAGAGGAAGTGGCGGACTTCCTCTGTGCTGAAGGCTTTAACGCCATCCCCTATCATGCGGGCCGAACACCGGAGACACGCCGGGCAAATCAGAACCGCTTCATGAGCGAGAAGGCCGTCACGATGGTGGCCACAATCGCTTTTGGCATGGGGATCGACAAGCCCGACATCCGCTATGTCTGCCACCTGAACCTTCCGGCCTCAATGGAGGCCTACTATCAGGAAATTGGACGCGCGGGCCGTGACGGACTTCCTGCAGAAACACTCCTGCTTTTCGGTCTTGCTGATATGCGCATGCGCCGTCAGTTCATCGAACAGGATGGCGAAGACCAAGCCCATAAGCTTCGCGAGCATAAGCGTCTCGATGCCCTGCTGGCTTATTGCGACGCCGCAAGTTGTCGTCGCACCGCCCTTCTGTCGTATTTTGATGAAGAAAGCAGCGCTTGTGGAAATTGCGACAATTGCCAAGATCCCCCCAAAATGATCGATGGCACACACAACGCACAACTTTTGTTGTCCGTTATTGCTGACACTGGCGAGATGTTTGGCGGAGCACACATAATCGACGTCCTTCGCGGGGCCAAAACGCAAAAGGTAGAGGATCGAAACCACAATAATTTGCAAGGATATGGTGGAGGCCACGCCCACCCCAAAGATTATTGGCAAGCCTTTATCCGTCAAGCTGTGGCGAGCAACTACCTCACTATCAATATTCAAAAGTACGGTGCGCTTCAGATCACTCCTGCGGGCTTTGCCGTCGCTGCTGGTGAAGAAAAATTCTCCCTGCGCGAGATCATTGTCAGAAAATCATCAGGCGGCAGAAAAACGGCCAAGCGGTCCTCAGTGCCCATAGCCGCTGGCGACCAGAATCTCCTCACGACGCTCAAAAAACTTCGACTGGACTTCGCCAGAGAAAAGAATGTTCCCGCCTACGTCATCTTTCCCGACGCGACCTTGATGGAGATGGCACGCGAACGTCCGGCGACAATCGACGAGATGTCCGAGATCAACGGCGTCGGTCCCCGCAAACTGGAAGGTTTCGGTTCAGCATTTCTGGAAGTGATCGCCACCGGAGGCTGAGCTTAAGCAGACAATCAGCCGGTTGCCTTCGCAGCCACCAAAACGCGCAGCGCCATTCGTTTGATTGTTTTGATGTATTTCTTCTGTGACCATCCACATTCGATGGTCAATTGCTCCCAATTGCGGACCGATAACATCATCCACAAAACATCTGTTGCCTGCTCAACCGAGTGATCCGCGGAGAGATCCCCGTCCTTTTTCAGAGCCTTGATAGCCGCCGCGCACCCATGCCGCACGGCTTGCATTCGTTCATCCCATGCCGCTGCCGCTGCTTCATCAGTATCTCGCATGGCAAGCAGTGCTTTTGCGATGCCGTAAATCTCCGGAATATATCCACCCCAGCTATCAATAAAGCTCTCAAGGCGTTCAACACCGGTTGTCGCTGTCCGGCTGGGAACAAGGCGCTCATCAACCTTCGAAATTTCATCAAGATAGCGGGTTGTCGAAATCAGCAGTTCTGCCCTTGTCGCAAAATGTAGGTAGAGCGCCTGACGGCTAATACCCGCTTTCTCGGCGATATCTGTCATGCGCACGCCTTGCCCCTGGCTAGCTTCCAGCAGGGTCAACGACGCTTTCAGAATTCTACTTCGTGTTTTGGAGCTACTACTTGACATGGTGTCAAGTACTGCATATCTGACATCAAGTCAATTGACACGGTGTCAAGCATATGGAGTGGAACATGAAACTGGTCATTTTTGGAGCAACTGGAAAAATTGGACACCATCTGGTCACTCAAGCACTTGAGCTGGGCCATGAAGTCACAGCATTTGCGCGCAGTCCCAAGAAACTGAAAAAGGCTCCAAAGAGCCTGACAATCGTAAAAGGTGATGTCTTGGATCCTACCACGCTGGAAAAGGCCATCAGCGGCCAGGATGCGGTGATATGCGCTTTGGGCATGCCCCTATTCAACAAAGAGGGCCTGCGGGCGAAAGGCACGAAAAACATCATCAAAACCATGGAAGAGGCCGGAGTAGCACGGTTGGTCTGCCTGTCAGGCCTCGGTGCCGGAGAAAGCAGGAACCTCCTGCCAGCCTCCTACAAATACTTCATCGTGCCTCTGTTCATGCGTCATCTTTATGCAGATCACAACCGTCAGGAAGTCCACGTCAAAGACAGTTCACTTGATTGGGTGATCGCACGTCCCGCGAGTTTCGCCAAAGGGAAACACACCGGCCAATACCGGCACGGCTTCACAGCAGACGAACCCATCACTCTCAAAATTTCTCATGCAGATGTGGCCGATTTCATGTTGAAGCAGTTGGTCGACAACACCTACCTGCACCAGGCTCCTAGCCTGTCCTATTAGGCATTTTGATCAAACACACCCATGAGGAGAATGGACATGATCCCGACCTGGTTTTTTGTTCTATGTGAAATCACCGTCATCAGCACCGGATTGGTTTCGGGACTATTTTTGACCTTTTCAGATTTCCTTATGAGATCTCTCAAGCTGTCCTCAACCTCCGCCGGCATTGAGGTCATGCAGGTCATCAATCGCGAAATCTACAAGTCGATAAATATGCTTCTGCTATGGGGTAATCTCCCCCTCACGGTTGGTCTCGCGGGATACGCTTACAACAACAATATGGGACCTGCCTCCATATTTATTATGGCAGGTGCCATTCTCTATTTCGTTGGCGTTTTTGTCGTGACCTTTACAACCAATGTCCCTATGAACCGCCGTCTTGATACTTTTGAGCATGCCAGCGCTGAAGCATCCACCTACTGGGAAATTTACGTACCCAGGTGGGTGTACTGGAACTACATTCGAGCATTTGCCACCGGCGCAACGGCGACCTGTTTTCTCATCGCTTGTGTCCTAATGGCCTCGATCTAACCGGCAACCGGCTTGGCAGTCACCCACAGATCGCTAAACTGCGGCCTCCAACCAGGAGGCAGAATGGAACCGCATCTGACACTGACATCGCGCAATATGAACGACGTTGACATTGTGGAACGGAAAACGATCGCCAAAGGCTGGGGAACGCTCGAGCGCTTCCATCTCAGGCACAAGCGCTATGACGGTTCCTGGTCGGAAGTCATTGATCGTGACCTCTACACAATCGGCGAAGTGGCCGCCGTCCTGCCCTATGACCCCGGTCGAGATGCCGTCTTGCTGACGGAGCAATTCCGCCCCTGTGGCCTTCGTTACGGGGAGGTGACTTGGCTGATCGAAATGGTCGCGGGCCTGATTGAACCGGGCGCAACCCCAGAGGAAACCGCCCGGCGGGAAACCCTCGAGGAGGCCGGCTGTGTCGTGACCGAATTGGCCCATGTCTCGACTTACTACTCTTCGCCGGGGGGCTATGGAGAACGCATGCACCTCTATGCCGCCAAAGTCGATTTGACGAATGCTGGTGGTCACTTTGGCCTAGCTCATGAGCACGAGGATATCCGCGCCATGGTTGTGCCATTCGCAGATGCATTGGCCGCATGTGACGACGGCCGCATCATCGACGGAAAAACAATCATCGCCCTAAATTGGCTGGCCCGTCACAAGGCAGACCTACTCTGACAGGTAGTACGTTTAGTACTGATCATGCCGCTTAACCCAAGCCATCGGGTATGGCAGCGCGCTTTCATCCCTTCCCTTCGGAGTGGCATCAAGAAACCGATAGGTTCCTATGAACTCATCCAGGCCACGGGCAAAACAAGAATAAGTATGGAAAATGGTTCCATCTTTTTCCTTGATAAACACGCTGATCCCCGGTGCTTCTTCAGACGGAAATGTGCTGGGACTATAATTGTAGACGCCGGTGCCATTTTCGCGGACCTCGTCTTCAAAGGAGACGTTGAAATCGAAATTGAAATCGCTGCCCAGCGAAGATATCCATGAAAAATTCCATCCCATTCGCTCTCGGTAGGCGAGAAGTTTGGGCAGGGGCGCCCGTGAGATCGCCACCATTGTGACGTCGCGCGCACCAAGATGGGGCTGCAACTGGCTATATCCATCCGCCATAAAGGAACAGGACGGACATCCCTCCTCCCAGTCAGGTCCAAACATAAAATGCTGAACAATGAGTTGGCTATTGTCTCCAAACAGGTCGCTCAGGGTGCAGGCACCGCTCTCCCCCTCAAACTCATAGGGCTTGGCGACCGCCGTCCAGGGCAGGTCCCGCCGCTTTTCAGCAAGAGCTTCCCGCGCCCTTGTAAGAACCTTCTCTTCCTTGAGGAGGACCTTGCGCGCCTCAATCCACGTCTCAGAGTCTACGATTGCATGTCGGGTCATTGCTTCCTCCAAAATTTCGGACCATTCAAGCCGTTGCCGACTGCGCCAAATCAGCTGTCGCCAATACGCCGGATAGCTCGCCTTGTAGGCAGGCAGCGCTTTGATCATCTGCCGCAGATCATCTGGAGCTTCATATCAAAACCTATTTATTTAATTCATTATTTAATTAAAGAGGTTTGTCGGAAATGGCAAGGGCAAAGTAGATTTCGCAGCCACCAACACTTCTGTGAAACCACTTCATGACCATGTTTGCTATAACGCTGACACCTTGGAATCACGCGACAAGAACAAAGGCTTGGTCTTCCTCTCATGGATATAAAAAAAGATTTGGTGGATGCCGTCGGTAACACCCCAATGATCCGACTAAAAAAAGCGTCTGAAGAAACCGGTTGCGACATTCTCGGAAAATGCGAGTTCCTCAATCCCGGCCAATCAATTAAGGACCGGGCAGCCCTCTACATCATCCAGGACGCGGTTGCCTCAGGCGCGTTGAAACCCGGCGGTGTGATTGTCGAAGGCACCGCGGGCAACACCGGCATTGGCCTCGCACTCGTTGGCAACGCCCTGGGCTTTCGCACTGTCATCGTTATCCCTGAAACCCAATCCCAGGAAAAAAAGGACATGCTCCGCCTGTGTGGTGCCGAGCTGATTGAAGTCCCTGCCGTGCCCTACAAGGATCCAAATAATTACGTAAAATATTCTGGGCGACTGGCAGAAGAATTGGCCGCCAAGGAACCCAATGGCGCCATCTGGGCAAATCAGTTCGACAATGTCGCCAACCGGCAGGCCCACATCGAAACCACCGGACCGGAGATATGGACCCAGACAGACGGAAAAGTGGACGGCTTTGTCTGTGCTGTGGGAACCGGCGGCACCCTCGCCGGTGTTGGAATGGCCCTGAAGGAACGCAACAAAGACATCCAGATCGCTATCGCCGACCCAATGGGAGCCGCGCTCTACAATTTTTACAAGCACGGCGAGTTGAAAGCCGAAGGAACCTCTATCACAGAGGGCATTGGCCAAGGGCGTATCACCGCCAACCTGGAGGGCGCACCGATAGACGATGCCTTCCAGATCCCCGACGCAGAGGCCCTGCCCATCTGCTTCGATCTGCTGCGTCACGAAGGCCTGTGTCTGGGAGGGTCGAGCGGTATCAACGTTGCAGGGGCTATCCACCTGGCCCGCGAAATGGGCCCCGGTCACACCATCGTCACTGTTCTCTGCGACTATGGCACGCGCTATCAAAGCAAGATGTTCAATCCCACCTTCCTAAAAGAAAAGGGATTGCCGTTTCCTTCCTGGTTGTAAGCAAGAAGAGAGAGCCGCACCATGTCTGCCACCGATCATCGCACCACGCCACCCCTTGTAAGCACTGAATGGCTGGCCGAACACCAAGACGCACCAGACATCCGGATCGTCGATGGCTCATGGTATTTACCCGCCATGCAACGACATGCGGAGCAAGAATATCTCGATGGGCATATTCCCGGCGCCCTCTTTTTCGACCTTGACGAAATAAGCGACACCGAAAGCCCCTTCCCTCACATGCTTCCCGCGCCCGAAAAATTCTCCTCTCGTATGAAGAGACTGGGTATTGGGGACGGCCACCACATTGTGGCTTACGACGGCATGGGCGTTTTCAGCGCAGCGCGCATCTGGTGGATGTTCAAGGCCATGGGACATGAAAATGTCTCTGTGCTTGATGGCGGCCTGGTCAAGTGGAAGGCTGAAAATCGCAACATCGATACCGGAGTACAAAGTCACGGACAACGGCACTACACGGCGCACAAAAACAACTTCATTGTCCGCGACCTGTCTGACATGCAGCGAAATCTCAAAACCGCCCGGGAACAGGTAATCGATGCACGAAGTTCAGGGCGTTTTCGCGGAACCGACCCAGAACCACGGCCCGAATTGAGGTCAGGACATATTCCCGGCAGTCTCTCGCTACCCTTTGACCAACTGGTAAACGAGAACGGCACGCTGAAGGACGCCCTCGAACTTCGGGCGGCATTTGATAGCTGCGGCGCAGACCTCGCACGGCCCATTATCACAACATGTGGCTCAGGCGTTACAGCGGCCATCTTGTATCTGGCTCTCACAACGCTGGGTCATAAGGCTGTATCGCTCTATGATGGCTCCTGGTCACAATGGGCAGCGACCAGAGGTGCTGAAATCGCAACCGATTGATTGCTGTTGAAAACCCAGGATGCGAACATGGTGCGTAAGGTCAAAACAACCGTCACCCATCTGGAAATGCTGACAGACCCCCATCTGCGCTGTCCCCTTCCCGTGGGCAAAACAGCTTTCATTCGCGCTGAAACCCCCCCGGTCCATTTCTATCGCTATCTCTACGATACTATTGGGCAGGACTATTTCTGGGTGAACCGTCGTGCGTTGAGCGACGAAGACCTTCTCAAGATCATTCACGACGATCAGGTCTACATCTATGTGCTCTATATGAATGGCGCGCCTGCTGGCTTTGCTGAGCTTGACCTGAGAAGCATGCCGACAGCCGACCTTTCCTTCCTCGGGATCATGCCGGAATTCATCGGCAGGGGATTGGGTCGGTTTCTGCTTTGCGAAACGATTGGTCTCGCGTGGATGTACCATCCGAAAAAACTAACAGTGCAAACCTGCACACTGGATCACCGCTCCGCCCTGCCTCTCTACCAGCGAAACGGATTTACGCCTTGTGGACAGGAAGAGATCGAACTCATAGAACCCTGACCAAAGCATTGCCTAATCTTCCAATATTTGGGAGAGAAAAAGCTTGGTTCGCTCATTCTCGGGATTTTCAAAAAAGTCTTTGGGCTTTTTAACCTCGATAATTTCACCTTCATCCATAAAGATGATGCGGTCTGCCACACGTCGGGCAAATCCCATTTCATGGGAGATGCAAATCATGGTCATACCGCCGTCTGCCAGATCCACCATGACATCGAGAACTTCCTTGATCATCTCCGGATCAAGCGCCGAGGTCGGTTCGTCAAACAGCATAATTCTAGGATTCATACACAAGGCGCGGGCAATCGCCACCCGTTGCTGCTGTCCACCACTCATTTGGCCCGGGTATTTATCTGCCTGTTCGGGAATACGCACCCGCTCCAGATAGGATCTGGCGAGGTCTTCTGCTTCCTTCTGGGGCATTTTCCGAACCCACATAGGTGCCAGCGTACAATTCTCAAGCACCGTCATATGGGGAAACAGGTTGAACTGCT
>CAZFHW010000009.1:0-12228 GCA_964518885.1 uncultured Parvibaculum sp.
GGCGCACTCGCTCCGCGCTTCATCGTGGTCTCCAACATTGAGCCGGAGGATGGCGGCGCCGCCGTCGTGAACGGCAACGAGCGGGTGCTGCGCGCCCGTTTTGCCGATGCGCGCTTCCTGTGGGACGAAGACAAAAAGCACACGCTGGAAGACTTTGCCAAGAAACTGGATCAGGTCGTGTTCCACGCCAAGCTGGGCAGCGTTGCTGAAAAGTCGGAGCGCATTTCCAAGCTGGCGGGCGAACTGGCAAGCGTGACAGGTGCGGACAAAGGGCAGGCGGAGCTGGCCGGGCGTCTTTGCAAGGCAGACCTTGTGTCGGGCATGGTGTTTGAGTTCCCGGACCTGCAAGGCACCATGGGCCGCTATTATGCGCTGGCCGATGGACTGGACGCGCAAGTGGCTGACGCCATCGCCCAGCACTACCAGCCACAAGGCCCGTCAGACGACGTGCCCCAAGGCGCTGTGGCTCAGGCAGTCGCGCTGGCCGACAAGCTCGACACGCTGGTGGGTTTCTGGGCGATTGATGAGAAACCGACAGGCTCCAAAGACCCGTTTGCACTGCGGCGCTCGGCGCTGGGTGTGATCCGTACGGTCTTGGAAGCGGAGTTGCGCCTGCCGCTGAACGCATTGCTTAGTAAGGTGTATACAAACCTTTCTCGGTCGTTGTTTGAAAACGGCTACGCATATGCGGAGCACTACCCCGACGAAGGCGACGTGGAGATAATCCGGAGGCGATGGGTGGCGAACGTCGAGCTCGGCATGTCGGGCCCCATCACCAAAGAAGAAGCGATTGGCATTATCCATGACGAGGGATGCTTTATTGCTGTGGGCTATGGCGATGAAATAGATGATGAACACTTATTGCTGGCGGAGTTCTCCAATTATCTTGATGTCCAAGATGGAATTGTTCAGTTCTTCGCAGACCGCCTGAAAGTCTATCTGCGTGACAAAGGCATGCGCCACGATCTGGTGGACGCCGTGTTTGCCCTGGGCGACCAGGATGATCTCGTTCTGATTGTGCGTCGTGTTGAAGCGCTGACGGATTTCCTGGCCACCGACGACGGGGCAAACCTGGCGGCGGGCTACAAGCGCGCGGCCAACATTCTCCGCATCGAAGAAAAAAAGGATAAGGCGACCTATTCAGGCGCGCCGGACGCGAAACTTTTCGACTCGGATGAGGAAAAGGCCCTCGCCGCCGAGATCGCAACTGCCCGCACTGCGGCGTCAGCAGCCGTCGACAAAGAAGATTTCGTCGGGGCCATGGCAGCGCTCGCAAAGCTGCGCGGGCCGCTCGATACTTTCTTTGAAAAGGTGACGGTGAACGTAGGCGACGCAAAAGTGCGTGAAAATCGCCTGAAGCTGCTCTCTGAAATCCGATCAGCCCTGCACGGCGTCGCGGACTTCTCTAAGATCGAGGGATAGGCGTATCTGAGTCGCGGCTCGCAAATCTGGTCGATCAGGTGCGCGCAACAGCCTCTATGAAAGGCACGATGAATGTCCGGTTCTGAGAAGTGGGTTTACGGCTTTGGCGGTGGCAGTGCGGAAGGCGAGGCCAGCCTGCGCAATCTCTTGGGCGGCAAAGGGGCTAATCTTGCTGAGATGGCCAATCTGGGGCTTCCTGTCCCCCCGGGCTTTACCCTCACCACCAATGTGTGTAGCGCCTACTATGAACATGACCATGCCTATCCCATCGGCCTGCGCGAGCAGGTGGAAACGGCCCTGAAGTCTGTTGAGGCTGTTGTTGGGGCCAAGTTTGGCTCCGCCGAAAATCCATTGCTTGTGTCTGTGCGCTCCGGCGGCCGAGCCTCCATGCCCGGCATGATGGATACGGTGCTCAATCTCGGCCTCAATGACGAGACGGTTGCGGGTTTGGCGCGCAGGGCAGGCGACGAGCGCTTCGCCTATGACAGCTATCGCCGCTTTATTCAGATGTACTCAGATGTGGTGCTCGGCGTTGAGCATTATAATTTCGAGGAAATTCTCGAAATCTACAAAGAAGAGAATGAGCTTCATCTCGACAATGACCTGAAGGCAGATGACTGGAAGGACATTATCCATCGCTATAAAGAGCGTGTGGAAGAGGAGCTGGACGAGCCCTTTCCGCAGGATGTGAACGAGCAGCTCTGGGGGGCCATCGGGGCGGTGTTCGGCTCCTGGCAGAATGCCCGGGCGATCACCTATCGGGCGCTGCACAACATTCCAGGAGAATGGGGCACCGCCGTCAACATTCAGGCCATGGTGTTTGGTAATATGGGCAGCAGCTCTGCGACGGGTGTTGCCTTCACGCGGAACCCGTCCACCGGAGACCGGGAGTTCTATGGCGAATTTCTGGTCAACGCTCAGGGCGAGGATGTGGTGGCCGGCATTCGCACACCTCAACACCTCACCAGGCGTGCCCGTGAAGAAAGCGGCGAGACAGACCTTTCGATGGAAGAGGTCATGCCAGAAGTGTTTGGAGAACTGGTCGAGGTCTACAAGAAGCTTGAGGCTCACTACCGCGACATGCAGGATATGGAATTCACTGTCCAGGAAGGCAAGCTCTGGATGCTCCAAACCCGCAGTGGCAAGCGTACCGCCAAGGCCGCGATCAAGATCGCCGTTGATATGGCGGGTGAAGGGCTGATTGAGCGGGGAGAGGCGATCATGCGTGTCGATCCGGCCTCCCTTGATCAGCTGTTACACCCGACCATTGATCCAGCCGCCGCCCGGGACGTGGTGGTGACGGGCCTGCCATCCTCGCCGGGCGCGGCATCCGGGGAGATCGTGTTTTCTTCCGAAGAAGCCGGGCTGCTGAAAGCGCAAGGCCGGGACGTTATATTGGTGCGGATGGAAACCAGCCCGGAAGACATTCACGGCATGCACTCAGCCGTTGCTATTCTCACCAGCCGGGGGGGCATGACCAGCCACGCGGCTGTTGTGGCTCGCGGCATGGGCAAGCCCTGTGTGTCGGGCGCAGGCGCGGTAAAGATAGACTATGCATCTGAGAGCATGAGCTGCCTCGGAGAGACGTTCCGCAAAGGCGACATCATCACTGTGGATGGCTCAACAGGTCAGGTGATGCGCGGCGCCATGCCCATGTTGCAGCCGGAACTTTCCGGCGATTTTGGTACGCTCATGAGCTGGGCAGATGAAGTGCGGCACATGAAAGTACGCACCAATGCTGAGACTCTGGAAGACGCCACCGCTGCACGTGAGTTTGGGGCCGAGGGCATTGGCCTGTGTCGGACCGAGCATATGTTTTTCTCCGACGACCGAATTCTGTCCATGCGCGAGATGATCATCGCAGAAGATCAAGTCGACAGACGCAAGGCGCTGGAAAAAATACTGCCCATGCAACGCGAGGATTTTCGTCAGCTCTTTACGGTGATGAGTGGCCTGCCGGTGACGATCCGTCTGCTGGACCCGCCCTTGCACGAATTCCTGCCGCACTCCGACGAGGAGGTGGCGGCCGTTGCAGAAGCCGCAGGCCTGTCTGCTGACAAAATGCGCCGACGTCTGGCGGAGCTCCACGAGAGCAACCCCATGCTCGGACATCGGGGCTGCCGCCTGGGCATCTCCTATCCTGAAATTTACGAAATGCAGGCCCGGGCCATTTTCGAGGCGGCGCTGATCGCGGCTGAAGAAACCGGGTCCGCAGTGATCCCCGAAGTGATGGTGCCATTGGTTGCCTCCGCAGCAGAGCTCGAATATCTGAAAAAGCGCATTACAGCTGTTGCAGATGCGGTGGCCGCCGAAAGGAAACAGCCCCTGACCTACGAGGTGGGCACCATGATCGAGCTGCCACGGGCGGCTCTGCTGGCGGGCGAAATTGCGGAGGTCGCAGAATTCTTCTCCTTCGGGACCAATGACCTCACCCAGACCACCTATGGCATCAGCCGGGACGATTCCGCCAATTTTCTGAATGATTATCTGGGCAAAGGCATCTTCCCCGCAGACCCCTTTGTGTCGCTCGACCAGGAAGGGGTGGGAGAATTAATCCAGATTGCTGTGGAACGGGGTAAGGCGGTACGACCTGACATTAAGCTGGGTATTTGCGGCGAACACGGCGGGGATCCAGCCTCTATCGACTTTTGCGAGCGCTCGGGCCTGCACTATGTCTCCTGCTCGCCCTACCGGGTCCCCATTGCCCGATTGGCGGCAGCGCAGGCAGCCCGCAAAGCGGCCCTGTCAGACAGGTGATTTAGAAAGCCTTTTCTAATTTTCTGCCAAATCAGCCATTGGTCAACTTGCCGCAGGGCGTGTTTTCGGCTCGCGCCCGGAGACTGATTCTGGAAAAAAAGACGGGCCGCTGTTCGCGAAAAGCACAATCATTTCAGATGTTTCCGCAGCTTCTTATAGTAAATAAAACGTGTCACCAAAGGTCACGCGTTAACTAAATTCGGCCCTGTTAACGCCCTGTTTACCACGATTGTGATTCGATATTCCTATTGTAAAACAAGTGCTTACTCCATAGATGGCGTGTGTGTCCGGCAAGCCATTGTCGGGACCAAAGGTTTATGATATTCCCCGCCAGCTTCGGTTGGCTGACGTGCCTGCCGTTGTCGGGGTGTTTTCTGTGTTTTGGCACAGACGTTGCTGAGTAGAAGTGAGACCGCATCTTCGTGGTCAGACTGAAACAGTGCCGGAGGGTAATGATGCCAGCCGGTCAGGACGAAAGAACGGACCACAAGCGATGAATAAGCTCGCTCAATGGCTCGATTTGGGACAGTACCTGCGCGAACCGGCACATATGGTGGTGGGGCTCGCAGCGACCCTCTTCATCAGCACCACGGTTTTGGCCAGTTGGTCAAATGGCACAATCGACCCTATCTCTGGCGAAAGGGGCAACCGTATTGTCCTTTCGAGCCTTGATCGGCTGAGCAGCGACGACTTTTTGGACCGTCCGACCAGCCTTCGGGAGCTCGCCTTGCTTGAGGAGCGCTCCAGCAGCGCTGCAACGCCTGTCCGCGCCCTGGGTGACCGAGCGCGGCATTTGGAACAGGAACGCCGCTGCCTGGCCACTGGCGTCTATTTCGAAGCCCGCGGTGAGACCTATCTGGGGCAGATGGCTGTCGCGGAAGTAATCGTGAACCGGGTCGCGTCCAAGTATTACCCCAACACCATCTGTGGTGTGGTGTTTCAGGGCTCTTACCGTCGTACCGGGTGTCAGTTCTCGTTCACGTGTGACGGTGAATCCGATCGGCCGCGTGATTTGCACGCTTGGCGTAAAGCGCAGTATCTGGCGTCATTGGTGACCATGGGCATCCTCCGCGAACGCTTAATTGCGGAAAATGTCACCCATTACCATGCGGATTATGTGGAACCCTTCTGGGCCTCGTCGCTCTACCGGGTTGCCAAAATTGGTCGCCATATCTTCTATTCCAGAACCCGCACAAGTTCCTAAAACAGGCTTCTTGGGCTTTCGTTGACGCAGATCAATGAGGGCGGACACGTTCTGCAGCATGCTTTTTCAGGATGGCGGCAGGACGCTTAGATGCTCACATCAAGTGTTGTATCTCATCGGCCGACCACCCCGAGGTGCAGATTTCCAGCCGCCATCACCACCTCCACCACCCCAACGGAGCTTGCGGCGATATGGAGCTTGCGGCGATATATTGCCTAAAATCCTGCTGATTTCTTGATTTGTCGCCGCACATAGCCGGGAAACACCCGCGCCAGCTTATCGAGGAAACGGACCTGACCGTTGCCAAAGACATGAATTTCTTCCCCGTGTATGGCCCGCCACACCAGTTTGGCAATATCGTCGGCTGAGTGCGCAATGCCGGTGGCAGTAAAGCCCTGGCTCTTGTGCTCCTGATTACGCACCATGCCCGTATCAACATAAGAAGGCAGCACGTCGCTGACCTGAATGCCGTGGGGCTCAAACTCAATGGAGAAAGCCTCGGTCATCGCGCGCACCGCGTGTTTGGAGGCAGAATAGACAGCGAGTTCCGGGATGCCATAAATCGCGGACGCAGACGCTGTCGAGACGATCCGCGCATCGCCATGCGTCTTTGCTGTGTCCTTCAGCGCCTCCAACGCAGCCGCAACCCCGTTCACCACCCCAATGACATTCACCTCGATGGTTTTGCGCTGGAGGGCAGGGTCGACATCTTCAAAATTGCCCATTTTGAGAATGCCGGCATTGTTGAAGAGAACATCAAGCCGTCCTCCTGACGCTGCCAGAAAGGCCTGTACGCTTTCGTTGAACTGCTCTGGGTTGGTGACATCTAGGTCGCCGGTTGTGACACGACCCGCACCGTGCACCGTCCGCAATTCGTCGGCCAACTGGGCGAGCCCCGCCGTATCAATATCAAAGAGCCCCACAAACCAGTCGCGCTTCGCAAAATGGCGTGCGGTGGCGCGGCCAATTCCAGCCGCAGCCCCCGTGATGAAAATACTACGTCGATCCCCCATGAGAGCGGCCTTTCTATTTTCCTGCGTTCGCAGTTTTTACCTCTTCAAGAGCCGCAGCAAGAGGGCCCTGAGACGCGATGCCCGCCCGTGTTCCTTCTGGGTCCATCGCAGACGCCTTGTCGAGATCGCCTATTTCCTCCGGCACAAACCAGTGCAAACGGTCCGGATTGTCGTGATAGGAGGACCAAACCGCCTGAGCGACCTCGATGGGCTGGATGAGACGGAACATGCCTTCGGTGGGCGCATTTGCTTTTGCTTCATCAGGCAGAATAGGTGTGTCGATGAGCCCCGGCAGTGTGTCGGCGACGCGAATGCCATGGCGGCTGAGTTCAATGGACAGAGCTTCTGTCAGTCCTTTGACGGCATGTTTCGTCGCGGAATAAACCGCAATTCCTGGCATGCCATATGTGGCAGACGAGGAGGAAGTTGTGAAACACAGAGAATTGGGGGTGGCTTTCAAGAGCGGGACGCCAGCGTGAATACCGATCAAAACGCCAATGAAGTTGACGTTGACGATATCAAGCACATCTTGAAAATCCTGCTCGTCAAAAAAGCCTCCCTTACCGATACCTGCATTGTTAAACAGCAGGTCCATTTTGCCCTCGGTCGCCTCACCAAATTCAGAGATTGCTTTGCCGTAATCGGCGCGGTCTGTGACATCGAGAGATCGCACCACGCAGTTCTCAGGCCCAAGTTCAGCCTCAAGAGTTTTCAGCCCCTCAAGATTGACATCATAGGCCCCCACGAACCAACCGCCTTTTGAAAAGAGACGGGCGGTCTCAAGCCCCATGCCACTAGCGGCACCCGTAATGAAGATGGATTTGCGCGTCCCAGCTTTGGACATGATTTTTCCCCGTTTTTGAATGTTTTGGTGGGGCATCATAGGGCGCGTCTGCCCGGCAAGTCGAGAAAGACTGCTTCCGGAATCCGGCTCATCTTGAAGGGCGGTTAGCCAACAAGGCTCTCATAGTCGAGACCAATATCGAGACAGGGAGCGGAATGGGTGATCCACCCGACGGAAATATAATCGACGCCTGTCGCCGCAATGCCCGGTGCAGTGTCGAGCGTCACCCGGCCCGACGCCTCCAAGGCCGCACGGCCTCGGTTGATCTCAACCGCTTTGGTAAGGGTCTGCGTATCCATATTGTCCAGCAGCACAGCTTCAACGCCCAAATCAAGGGCCTCGGCTAATTGCGCCAGCGTGTCTACTTCAACCTCTATGCGCACCATATGGCCCGCCTTGGCGCGCGCGCCCTTGACGGCCAGGGCGATGCTCCCGGCGATGGCAATGTGATTGTCTTTGATGAGAACCGCGTCATAGAGGCCAAATCGGTGGTTGATCCCCCCGCCAGCGCGCACAGCAAATTTCTCAAAGGCGCGAAGCCCCGGGGTTGTTTTGCGCGTGCAGCAAATCCGAGCTTTGGTGCCTGTCACAGCTTCGACGATATGGGAGGTCGCGGTCGCTATCCCTGACAGGTGACCCAGGAAGTTGAGGGCTACCCGCTCAGCCGTCACAATCGCGCGCGCGTCTCCTTCAATGGCGGCGATGATGTCTCCAGGCTGAACGGAAGAACCGTCTGGCTTTTGCACGGAAATCAAAAGCGCCGGGTCCATCAATCGGAACGCCGTGCGGGCGGCATCAAGCCCCGCGATACGTCCAGGCTCACGGGCACGCATCACAACGCGGGTGCGTGTGCCTTCGGGAATGGTTGACTGGCTGGTGATGTCGCCCGCATCGCCCAGGTCTTCTGCAAGGGCCGCACGTACTGCCGCTTCAACAAGCATCGTCGGGAGGGGAGAGAGGTCTGTCGTATTGCTCACCGAAGGTGTCCTTGCATTGACTGGGAGGGAGAAAGCTCGCGATTTCTTTCAGCAATTTCATGAGCCTGTGCGAGCGTGATGAACGTGCGGTGTTGCAAGCCGTTGAGGGGCTCAGGAAAATCACTGCGGAAGTGTCCGCCACGGCTTTCCATCCGCTCAAGGGCCGCAGCGGTAATGAGCTTGGCGGCACTCACCATATTGACCAGGGCTGGAGCGGCACTTGTTGCGCGCTCAATTCGACAAATTTCATTAAGGGCATGCGCCAAACCGTCATGGTCGCGCACAAGCCCAACGTGGGCCGTCATCAGAGCCCGCAATTCCTGCACCATGGCAACAGGGTGGGATTGCTGCGAGGCAAGGGAGGGGATTGTCGCGCCAGAAACTTTTGGGCCCGCCGTAACGGTCCCCAAAATGTCCTCGGCAATCTGCGCCCCATAGACGACTGCTTCCAGAAGGGAATTGCTGGCCAGTCGGTTTGCGCCATGTGCGCCGGTGGAAGCCACTTCACCACAGGCCCACAGGCCCTCCAGGCTGGTGCGGCCTGCAAGGTCAACACTCACGCCGCCCATGTGATAGTGCATCGCCGGGGCAATCGGGATCAGGTTAGTGATCGGGTTAATGCCTGCTGCCATACAGTTTTCATAAACGGTCGGATAGGCCTGAGGGAAGGCATCGCCCACCGCCGCGCGGGCATCCAGATAGGCCGTACCACCGTCCGCAAGGAGGCGGGCAATGGTGCGGGCAACAATATCACGAGGCCCAAGTTCTGCGTCGGGGTGCACGGGCTTCATAAAGCGTGTGCCGTTTTCATCGACAAGCAGTGCACCAGCACCCCGCAAGGCCTCAGTGGCCAGAGAAGACGGGTCGCGCGGACCGGCAATGGCGGTTGGGTGGAACTGAACAAACTCAGGATCGGCGATTACGGCGCCTGCGCGGGCCGCCATGGCAAAGCCTTCACCGCGAGAACTAAGGGGATTGGTGGTGACGGCGTAAAGTCCGCCCGCACCGCCACTCGCCAAGACCACACTGCGGGCGCGCAGCAGCAGGGGTGCGGGAGCAAGATTGCCCGTGGGTTGCACAAACACACCGGCAACCCGGTTGTCCTCAACGGCGAGCTCGTAGGCGGAAAATCCTTCCAGCACCCGGATAGAGGGTGTTGCCCGCACGGCAGCGATCAGGGCTTCCATGATGGCGCGTCCTGCGCGGTCGCCCTGCACATGCACAATCCGGCTTCGACCATGCGCAGCCTCCAGACCAACCATCAGCTTGCCTTCAAGGTCCCGGTCAAAGGGGACACCCAAAGACAGCAGGTCCTGAATGCACTGAGGGGCTTCACGGGCGATGAGATGGGCGGCGTCTCTGTCGACAATGCCCGCGCCCGCCGCGATGGTATCCGCAGCGTGGTCTTCTGGCGTATCGCCTTCAGATATGGCGGCGGCAATACCGCCTTGCGCCCAGGCAGAGGATGCACCGGCCCCGATGGGGGAGGCAGCAAGAACGGTGACAGGGCGGGGGCTGAGTTTTAGAGCGGTAAAGAGCCCCGCGAGCCCCGCGCCGATAATCAGCACATCGCCTGCATCAACCATGTGTCCGCCGGTGGCGTGACTGCTGCTCATAATGCCCTCCAGCCCGTTGCCAGTTGGACCCCTAGTCGTTGCGACGGCTAAAGGGGAAGATTGATCATCCGTTCAACGGCGGCCCGTGCCCGTGGCGCAATCGCGGGGTCCACCACAACTTCGTCTTTCATGTAGAGGAGGCTGTCCAGAATTTTGGGCAGGGTGATGCGTTTCATGTGGGGGCACAGATTGCAGGGCCGGATGAAGTCAACATCTGGAACCTCAGCCGCCACATTATCGCTCATGGAACATTCGGTCACCATCATGACCTTTTTGGGCAGATTGGTTTTTACCCAATTGATCATGCCAGACGTGGAACCGGAAAAGTCTGCCTCGTCCAGCACTTCAGGCGGGCACTCAGGATGCGCGATAATGGAAAGTCCCGGATGGGCCGCCCGGTATTCGCGCAGCTCTTCGGGCGTAAAACGCTCATGCACCTCACAGCGCCCTTTGTAGCTGATAATTTTTACATTGGTTTGTCGGGCAACGTTGAGCGCCAGAAATTCATCCGGCAGGAACAGCACTTCGGGCACCCCAAGGCTTTCCACCACCTGCACCGCATTGGAAGATGTGCAGCAAATATCTGTTTCTGCCTTCACATCAGCCGACGTGTTTACATAGGTGACGACCGGCACACCGGGATGTTTTTCCCGCAGGCGACGAATGTCGGCTCCCGTTATGGATTCTGCCAGCGAACACCCGGCATTGGCATCAGGAATAAGCACGGTCTTGTGCGGGCTCAACAGTTTGGCGGTCTCCGCCATAAAGTGCACGCCGCACTGAATGATGACATCAGCGTCGGCGGTGGCGGCTTCGCGCGCCAGTTGCAGGCTGTCGCCAACAATGTCGCCAACGCAGTGGAAGATTTCCGGCGTCATATAATTATGCGCCAGAATGACCGCGTTGCGTTCCTTCTTCAGATCATTGATCGCCTTCACATAAGGCGCAAAGAAGGGCCACTCGATGGACGGAATGACATTTTTGACCCGCTCGTAATAGGGCGCCATCTCTTTGGCGAGGCCAGGCGTATATTTCAAATCGGGCATAGGCAGCGGTTTAAACCCGGAAGACGGTGCAGGCGTTGCCCGGTCGAGGACAGCTATGTCGGACTGCAGGTTGGCGGTCATGTTCGCCCCCATATGTCAGTTGCTTTTGCTCAATATGAGCACAAGCAAGAGTTAAAAAACACCGGCAACGCCGATCACAGGGGTTATGCTACACATGAGCATTATTCCCGTCAAGCATCATGTTGGGTCGTAGAGCGGCAGCGTCAAGACCGGCAGATAAACCCTACGTATTCGCCCGGCTGCGGGAAGGGGCCAATTTGAGGCCCGGAGCGGGGCGTTCGTTGAAGATTTCACGGCGGAAGCGGAACAGTTCCGCAGGGCGCCCGCCAGTCGCGGTGCTCATGCGGCCGGTTTTTTCCACCAGGCCTGCTTTTTCAACCAGACGGCGGAAATTCTGTTTGTGCACGTGCAGTCCCAACAGGGCTTCGCCTGCGCGTTGCAGCTCGTAAAGCGTAAACGTGTCGGGCATCAGCTCGAACACGACGGGGCGATATTTGAGCTTTGCCCGCAGGCGGCTCATGGCGGTGGCGAGAATGCGCCGATGATCAAACTGCATGGGCAGACCGAGCTGAGGCGTGGTCCCACGCTCATGGGCGACGGCATTTGGTCGACCATCCCGGCCGGCCTCGCGCACAAGCCCCGCTTCATAAAGCAGCTCGAAACGCTCCAGGACATTTTCTTCATCCCAGTGGCCGCCATCTATGCCAAAGGTCAGGCGGGCACGGTCACGTCTGCGCCCGCGCGCATCTTCTTCATTGGCGGAGGTCGGTTGCCCAGACACCCATTCCTGTAGCAGCGGCATGATCACCCGGTCGATAATGTCTGGCCTGCCATCGCGCCAGTCTTCCCACGGGAAATACTGGTACCAATCGCGCCAGCTGACGCCCGCATGTTCATCACTGCCCCGGGTGAGGGCAAGGTAGCCGACCGAGACAATGTGATCGCCATCGCCCAGGGTTTCCAGTGCATGCCGGCCCCGATCTCCAAAAGTGTAAAGCTGTTCCACATAGCCCAGCTCGATTTGGGTTTGCTCCCGCACCCAGGCGCGCAGGCCAATATCCATGGTGCGATGTTGCAGCGGGTCAAAAGGGCCAAAGGGGAGCGCGTCCCATATTTCCGCATTGCCATTCTCAGGACGCACAACGAGGATCAGGGGCGAATCATCGGCGACCTGAACAATGGCCGCATTGAGATCGATAACGACAGGCTGGGCGCGCCGGCTGGATGTGTTGGTAGGCGCAGGTGGCATTGTCATCAATTTCCCAAGAGCGTGTTCGAGCCAGAGGGTAGACCGGCGACCGCTCGGCTGGAGCTTACGTGATTCTGTG
>CAZFHW010000009.1:12328-42443 GCA_964518885.1 uncultured Parvibaculum sp.
TTCGAGCCAGAGGGTAGACCGGCGACCGCTCGGCTGGAGCTTACGTGATTCTGTGATGAAAATTCAGCGCCCGTCGCCCTCAAACGCTTTTAGAAGCTGCTGAAAGTGTTTGAGAAAGAGCTCCTGTGCCGCCGTCGGGCTGAGAGGCTTGAGTTTTATCGGGGAAATGCCGCGAGGGCGTCCAAATATCTCTGCCGCCTCAGCGTCGGAAAACCCGGCAAGCTGGGTGGCTTCAAGGAAGGCTGAAATCCGGTCCGCCCGTTTGATGAGGGCGGCCACATTTTGGGGCAGCGTGGGCGGAAGACCGAAGCGTAGATGGATGGCACTTTCCAGCTTGTGTTCAAATGCTTTGTAGTCGATGCCAAGAGCGGCTTTGAACGGGCTGATCATATCGCCGATCACATATTCAGGCGCGTCGTGCAGAAGGGCGGTTAGGCGCCAGCGCGCCGGCCAGCCGGGGCGCAGCCGGTGGCAGATTTTCTCAACCAGAACGCTGTGCTCTGCCACCGAAAAGGGTTGCGCTCCAATCGTCTGTCCGTTCCAGCGGGCAACGCGGGCCAGCCCGTGGGCAATGTCTTCAATCTCCACATCGAAGGGTGATGGGTCCAGCAGGTCAAGACGCCGCCCGCTCAGCATGCGCTGCCAGGCGCGGGGTTGTTTGGGAGGGCGAGAAGTCTTTGAAGGTCTGCGGGCCATGAACCAGGTCTGATGGACTGTCGGGTGTGATCGAAGCGCCAGACCCTAAAGTGCGGCCTCGTACTTGTCGATGCGGCGCTTCACTATTGTTGTCTGTCAGGACGCTTCACTGTTGTTGGGGGCACGACAAGGCTCTAATGTTGAGCGACAGATATTGTGGAAACGAAATTGAGTTCGCCCGTGACATTGGAAGCCCTTAGTCCCGATTATCTCTACCGCCATTGTGACCTCGCGCAGTTCGAGTTCAAAACCACAGAAGACCTGCCAGATGCCGCAGGCCTTGTGGGGCAGGAGCGTGCACTTGATGCCATCCGGTTTGGTCTGGCGCTGAGACGACCCGGGTACAATATTTTTGTGCTGGGACCTTCTGGGGCCGGAAAACGCTCAGCGGTGACACGCTTTCTTCAGTCCGCCGTCAGCGAAAAAGCGGTGCCGGGGGACTGGGTCTACGTAAATAATTTTGCCTCCCCCAACAGACCAACGGTTCTCACCACCACGGCCGGTCGCTCTCGCCTTTTGCAAGGCGGCGTATCGGACCTTATTGAAGATTTGAAGGGATCGGTCCCGGCCATTCTCGAGAGTGATGAATACAAAAAGCGCCTCCTGGCCATTGATGCAGAATATGCGCAGCATCAAGGCGAGGCTCTGGACACGCTGCGGGCGACGGCAGAGGCCAAAGACATCACGGTTCTCTCAACGCCCTCCGGTTTCGCTTTCGCGCCTAGCCACGATGGCGAGGTGATGAAACCCGAAGAGTTCAACGAACTTCCCCAGGAAGAACGCGAGCGTCTCAAAGAGACGATTACGGAGCTGGAGCGCGAGCTGGCACATGTCTTTCAGCATGTGCCCGGTTGGGAGAAAGCGCGCCGCGAACAGATCAGAGAACTGAACCGGGAAGTTGCCGAAAACGCCGTCGGGCGCTCCATTCGTGATTTGGCGGCCCTGTTTGATGGCAATGAAAGCGTCGCAAATTGGTTAGACCTGCTGGAAGGGGATCTGGTGGAGAATGTCGGCCTCTTCACAATGAGGGAGCAGGAGCAGGCGGCAGGGGCATCGGTGCCAATGGTTGGCGATGTGTTTCGGCGCTACACCGTAAATGTCATTGTGGACAACGGTCCGGACGCACCGCGCGCACTGACCAACGGAAATACGCAGAGCGATTTCATCGGCGGTGGCGCGCCGATTGTGATTGAGGAACACCCCACTTTCACCAATCTGATCGGGCGGGTTGAACATATCTCGCAGATGGGCGCCCTGCTGACTGATTTCAGCTTGATTAAGGCTGGGGCACTGCATCGGGCAAACGGGGGCTATCTGCTGATCGATGCGTTGCGCCTGCTGCGCGAACCCCTCGCCTGGGACGGCTTGAAAAGGGCGCTGCGAACGGGCCGGGTTGCCCTCGAAACCCCTGGCGACTATTTGAGCCTGATCAGTACCGTGTCACTGGAACCTGACCCTGTACCCCTCGACATCAAGGTGATCCTGTTCGGCGATCGGCAGCTCTACTATGCCCTCTCCAGAGCAGACCCTGAGTTTGCCGACCTGTTCAAAGTGGCCGCCGACTTCGACGATCAGATTGATCGGGATAGTGATAGTGATCTGCTCTATGCGGAAATGCTGGCAACCCTGTGTCGCCAGGACGGATTGTGCCACCTGACCGCTGCGGCTGTTGGTCGGGTGATCGAAGAAAGTGCGCGCTTCGCCGAAGACGCTGAAAAACTCTCTCTGGAAATTGAACCAATCGCCGATCTGGTGCGGGAAGCTGATCTTTACGCCCGCGAAGAAGCGGCCTCGGCTATTGATGTTGCCCATATCGAGCGCGCCATAGAGGGCCGTATGCATCGCTCCGACCGGTTGCGTGAACGCAGCATGGAGATGATCACCCGCGACATTGTGATGATCGACACGGAGGGATCTGTCGTTGGGCAGATTAACGGACTCTCTGTCCTAAGCCTGGGGCAAGCGAGCTTTGGACGACCGACCCGGATCACAGCGCGTGTGCGCATGGGGAGCGGAAGCCTTGTTGATATTGAGCGTGAGGTAGAGCTTGGCGGACCGCTTCACTCCAAGGGCGTGCTGATCCTGTCGGGTTTTCTGGGTGCGCATTTTGCGGCGGCAACGCCCTTGTCGGTTTCGGCCACGCTCGTTTTTGAGCAGTCCTACGGCGGTATTGATGGCGACAGCGCGTCGGCGGCTGAACTGGTAAGCCTGATCTCGGCCCTGGCGGAAGCGCCGCTGCAACAGAGCTATGCCATCACCGGGTCAATCAATCAGCTGGGCCAAATTCAGCCCATCGGTGGGGTCAATGAAAAGATCGAGGGATTTTTTGACATTTGCATGCGCCGTGGCCTGACGGGAGAACAGGGGGTTCTCATTCCTCAGGCGAATGTGAAACATCTCATGTTGCGCCACGACGTGATCGATGCGGTCGAGCGGGGCGTTTTTTCGATTTTTGCCATAGAGACCATCGAAGACGCAGTAACGCTGATGACGCGAACGCAGGCGGGCATACGCGATGAGCAGGGCAACTTTCCCTCTGGCAGCATCTTTGCGAGGGTTGAAAGGTGTCTGGTTGAATTTGCCGAGACACAACGCTCTTTTAATGCAGGCGCAAGTTTGGATGAAGGGCGGCAGCGATGACGTCCGATGCGACCGCCTCCATATCGTCGCAAACAGAGAAGAAACTGCGCAAAATACTGGTCGAAGCTGTCGATGCGATGCCGGAGGCGCACGCGCTGGAACTTGCAACACAGATGGCGGAGCCCGTAGGCGCAAGGCTTGTTGGGTTTTTCGTTGAAAATCAGGCCCTGATTGATCTGGCAGACCTCCCCTTTGCCTCAGAAATTTCCTTGAGCGGTACGCTTCGTCCGTTGGAGCGCGAACGCCTGATACGTCAGTGGCGGGGACAGGCGATGCAGGCAGAAAAGGCCTTTGCGTCGGCGGCCAATGCAGCGGGCCTGGACTGGTCCTTCGAAGTTCGACGCGGCAGACCGCTTTTCTCAATGCTGGAGGGAGCAGAGCGTGAGGATGTTGTCGTCTTCCACACAAGTAGCCGCTTGACGGCTTTGAGGGATGTCGCCCGGGCCGTGCGCGCAGCAACCTCGGAGATTAATGCCGATGTCCTGCTGACAGGCGCTACCGGACGCCGGATCATCGTGAACGCTGATGCAACACTGGTGGTGCTTGATGACATGACAAGCCGCGGCGAAGCTTGCTGTCACGCGGCAAAAGACCTAGCTGAGAAAGTGGGCTTGATTTGCGTTTCATTACCATGTCGAAATGCCGATCTGGTGGATTTGGCCAAACAGGTTAGGCAAATGCACCCAGCTTTGATCGTCGCAGACGGCAGTTCGCCGCTGTTTGTTAAAGATGAAAATGTGACAACATTGACGCTTGCAACAGGGTGCCCGGTCCTGCTTTTCGGGTCGGAACGTGGGTAAAAAAAAGGCTGAAAAACACGCTCAAAATTAACCCTCGGGTTGATTTGTATCATAGGTGGGGTCTAGGCTTAGAGGTAAGGTAAGATTGTTGAATAGCAAGCAAGAGGTCACCCATGCCTATTCGAAAAATTCTTGTACCTGTCCAGGGAGCAGACGCAGATAGTCTCGTTCTCCACGCTGCCCTTTCGGTTGCCAAAACATTTGGAGCGCAAGCACAGGTCTTGTTTGTGCGTCCTGACCCCAGTGAGGCATTGCCCTATCTGGGAGATGGCGTATCGGGTCAGGTCATTGAAGATATGTTGCAGGCGGCCAAGGAAGGTGCGGATGCAGCTGCTGGGCGCGCCCGGAAAACCCTTGAGGCAGAAGCCGCAACTGCGGGTGTACCGATTGTCAATGATACCAATCTGTTGCCGTCGGCAAGGTTTCTCGAAGCAACCGGACGTCAGGATTTGGTTGTGGCGGAAGAGAGCCGCCTGTCCGACCTGGTTCTGTTTGCCGGGAGAGATGCAGAGCATGGCATTGCGGGCGGTGATGCATTGGAGGCTGCTCTTCTCAGTGCCGACAGGCCGGTTTTGATTGCGCCCAAATCCACCACCAGCTCAATTGGCACGTCAATTATTGTCGGCTGGGACGGCAGTCTTTCGGCATCTTCTGCTGTGACAGCCGCGATGCCCTTTATCGCGCGAGCTGAGAAGGTGACAATATTGTGTATCAACGAAGATGATGAGGAAACGGCTCCCAACGCGGTTCTGGAAACTTATCTGGCACTTCATGGTGCAACACCGACAACACACCTGGTCAAAGCCGGGGGCCGCAATATCGGTGAAGTGTTGCTGGAGGAAGCAGCCACCGCAGGAGCGGATCTACTGGTGATGGGGGGGTATGGCTCCAGCCGACTGCGTGAATTCCTGTTTGGGGGGGCGACGCAATATGTACGGGCCCATGCGAGCGTTCCCGTTTTGATGGCCCACTAGGTTTCTACAACAGACAGATTTACCCGAACCCGGGCTTGGTCTCTCATGGCCACCGGATAGGAAAGGATTGATGAAATGACCCTCTATCGTATCCATATGAATGCGGCGCGCAGCGAAGAATTTCCAGAAGGAAGCAATGGTCATGGGTATGAGTTTGTGGCGCCGCTGGACGCCGACAAGCATCTCGACCCCGTTGCCTGGAAGATGCATAAGGATGATTGCTGGGTGCGTCGTTTCTGGGGCGATGCACCAGATGAACGTGGCAAATTGCGACACATCGGGAAGGGGTGGATCATCGACTATGACCCCTCAAGGACTGATGACAATGAGCCGTTCTTCAAACTCGACAAACACTTAATCAGCGTCGGGGAATATCTGTCCGTGAGGGAGCCGGACGGCGAAATGCGGACATTTTACATCGTCGCCATGCAGCCTCACATTCAAGGTTGAGCGGGACTTACGCTTGCTTTCGAACAATGATGCTGCCAGCGGAATAACCTGCACCGAAGCTGCAAATAACCCCGACATCCCCTTCAATCAGATCCTTGCTGTACTGGCTGAAGGCGACGATGGAGCCAGCTGAGCTCGTGTTGGCATAATCTTTCAAGATATTGGGCGAC
Source organism: uncultured Parvibaculum sp. (assembly GCA_964518885.1). Taxonomy (GTDB): domain Bacteria; phylum Pseudomonadota; class Alphaproteobacteria; order Parvibaculales; family Parvibaculaceae; genus Mf105b01. The sequence goes on from CAZFHW010000009.1 coordinate 18,059, forward strand.
TCCTCAGTCGAGGGCGGCCGTCCCAATACTTTCTTGCCAATAAAGTCATTCATGCCTTTGTTTGCCTGATGCAACCACATGCGCTTGAGGTCGGCGGCATCCAGGTGCTCATCAACCAGGTGTTGAGAGATCAGTTGGGCCACCATGGGAACCACTTCCTTGAACACTTTGCGGCCTTCCTGCACGAACAGCTTGTCGATAGCATAAGCCTCGTCCGGTGCTGCACGGTTCAAGAAGCCGAAATTGTTGCGGATGTTATTGGAGAATTTCGTGATAAGGCGCGTGCCAACCACTTCCCATGCGCCGTCAGCTGTGCATGTTTCCGCTCTCTCAATAATAATCGCCGTGCAGACATCGCCAAAAATAAAGTGGCTGTCGCGATCACGAAAGTTCAGATGGCCGGTACAGATTTCCGGATCAACAACAAGCACGCAATCCGCGCCACCACTCTTCACCATGTCGTGCGCAGCCTTCAGGCCGAACGTGGCGGAAGAGCAGGCAACATTCATGTCGAACCCAAACCCCTGTGTGCCGAGCAGGTCTTGCACTTCAACGGCAATAGCGGGGTAGGGCCGCTGCAGATTAGAACAGGCGACAAGGACAGCATCAATGTCTTCAGGCTTTTTGTTTGCTTGCGCCAGTGCTTCGCGCGCCGCTGCCACGGACATTTCGGCCAGAATGGAGGGTTCGTCATTGCTGCGTTCAGGCAAGCGGGGGCACATAATTTCCGGGTCCAAAATACCGTCTTTGTTCATGACAAAACGATTTTCGATGCCGGATGCCTTGTAGATGAATTCAGCGCTGGAAGGATTGAGAGCCTCCACATCGCCCTTTTCAATAGCGTCCTTGTTTGCCGCATTGAACATTTCGACATAGGCATTGAAAGAACGGACCAGTTCTTCGTTGCTGATTGAATAAGGAGGCGTAAAAACCCCCGTGCCACTGATGACGACTTTTGTCACGCATCCCACCTGAAATTATTAGCCGCGGACCCAAAGGTCTGTTGAAAGCTCTTGAGTTTCACAAGGTTCCACGGCTCGTTAGAATTGGTTCATTGTGCCGAAAATAGTGCAGCCGACGCAGGCTGGCTATACTTATCGCTGCTCATTCTCAATCACGGTTTATTTCCAAATGTCGCAACACCGGACTACCCCCTTGCATTACAACGATCTCAGTGCGGTTTACCAGGCAGCCGAAGAGCTGCTTGCGTGTGGCCGCGACGATCCAGCACATCCTTTTCGCAAGCCAGTCCTGAGCTCGGTGGGGCCAGACGGTGCCCCCAGAGCGAGGATAATCATCCTGCGTGACGTGATATTCGATGAGCGAATTATTCGTCTCCACACCGACGTGCGGTCTTCAAAAATACTGGAAATACAAGAAAACCCCGACGTCATATTGGCATTTTATGACCCGGAACAGGAGGTTCAGCTGCAATTGAGCGGCCGGGCCAGCATCCACGGGGGCGATGGTTTTGCGGACAGCGCGTGGGGGCAGGCGTCGGCCCCAAGCCGTCGGGCCTACCTGGCAACGGGCCACCCGGGCACGGCCTCACCCGTCCCAACCTCTGGTCTGCCCGTGGATGTTGAAGGCATCATTCCACCCGAAAAACGACTGTCGGAAGGCCGGGAGAATTTTGCCGCCATCCAGATCAGGTACCACCAGATAGACTGGCTGTTCCTCTCACCAAACGGAAATCGACGTGCAAGATTCGTTTTTGAGGACGGAGCCTGGGGTGCCACCTGGCTGGTGCCATAGAGCCTTCTTTCGATTTTGGGCCACATAGGTCTCTGGACGTGGGAGGCAGCGGTTCCCATATGTTGGCGACAGGAAAAAGGGGAGCATAACCATGACTGACAAAAAGAACGTCTGCCTGATCACCGGTGTGGGTCCGGGAACCGGGTCCGCGTTGGTGGAGCGTTTTGTCAAAGGCGGATATGCCGTCGCCATGCTTGCCCGAACAGAGGAACGCCTCAAAGCACTGTCAGATAGCCATGAAGACGCCCATGTCTTTGTCTGCGACGTTGCGGAGGCGACGCAAATTGCCAGCGTCGTCGGCGAGGTCAAGTCCCGCCTCGGAGCCCCACAGATTGTCATTCACAATGCGGTTGGCGGAGCCTTTGGAAATTTCATGGAGGTTGATCCTGCCGTCCTGGAAAGGAATTTCCAGATCAACACCATGGCGCTCTTGCACCTGGCCCAGCTAACAGTGCCGGACATGATTGAGGCGGGCCACGGCGTTATTCTTGGCACCGGCAACACGTCTGCCTATCGTGGCAAAGCGGGTTTTGCTGCCTTCGCCCCCACCAAAGCTGCACAGCGAATTCTGTTGGAGAGCATTGCCCGGCAGGTTGGGCCTTCGGGTGTACACGCGGCTTATGTGGCAATTGACGCGGTGATTGACGTGCCCTGGACCCGCAAGATGGCACCCGATAAACCCGATGATTTTTTCTGCAAGCCTGCTGACATTGCAGAAGAATGTTTTCACATCGCCCACCAGAAACGATCTGTCTGGTCCTCAGATGTGATTATTCGCCCCTTTGGAGAAACCTGGTAAGCCCACCGTGGCACTGTAACGCGACCAGCGCCTATCTTTTCGCCAGCGCCGCGCACTCTTTGTGGCGGAAACATTTTGTCGTGTGGTCGTTGACCATGCCAACAGCCTGGGCAAAAGCATAGACAATAGTGGGGCCACAAAATTTGAAACCCCGGCGCTTCAGCTCTTTTGACAGTTTAACGCTCATGTCGGTTTGGGCAGGCACGTCGGCCATCGATTTAAATCGGTTCTGCACCGGTGTGCCATCGACAAAATCCCAGAGAAAACGGGAGAACCCGCCGTCTTGTTCTTGAATGTCCAGATAGGCTTTGGCGTTGCCAATGGTCGCTTCGATCTTGCCGCGGTGGCGGATGATGCCAGCGTCCTGCAATAGCCTGTCCACTTTCTTCGAAGTGTAGCGGGCAATTTTCTCTGGCTCGAACCCGTCAAACGCTTTGCGGAAGTTTTCACGCTTGCGCAGGATCGTGATCCACGACAGACCTGCCTGAAATCCGTCCAACTGGAGTTTTTCAAAAAGCGCCCGCTCATCCCATTCGGGAACGCCCCAGTCTTCATCATGGTAGGCGACGTAAAACGGATCATCTCCTGGCCACGGGCAGCGATGGCGTGTCATTGGCTCTCATCCTCTGGGAGAGCATTGGTGAGCCAGTCGGGAAACCGCACCTCAATGTCGGTGCCGTCGAGATCCAGAGCCTGGTCAAGACGGTCCAGCCTCAGCAGGGCGAGCCCTTGGGTGCCCGACGAGGAGAGGAGAGTACCCGCCTGTCGATCTCCTGCCATGACGGCACACCCCGGAGTAGGCAGGGCTGTTGCACTGCTGACGCAGAGGATGCGTTTGCGCACCTTGCCCTGCCGGTGGGTGCGCGATGTGACTTCCTGGCCGACAAAACAACCCTTCTGGTAGTCGATGGCGTTAAGCAGGTCGAGATTGGCTTCCAGCGGAAAGGTTTTGTCCGCGACCAGGTCGCCAGCGCCGGGTATGGCAAGGGAGAGCCGGAAGCGGTCGTAGTCCTGCGGCTCGCAAGGGCTCCCAGCCTCGGTGAGGGCAGCCTCAATGTTGTCTTTGGGCACCAGAAACCGTTTGCCCAGCGCTGGCAACCGGGGGTCATGGAATTGCACGCCGCCCTGGAAGGGTGTTGCCTCTCCACTCTTGGTAGCCTCAGCGGCAGCGTCGCTGTCAAACGCGACACCGATCGCCCAGTCTTGCGACAGGTTGCTGAGGCTGACATCGGCGCGCAGTTTGTAGAAAGTCAGTCGCTTGAGCAGCTCCGGGGCAACCTCGCGGTCACAATCAACCAGATAGGCGCCATCCTTTTCCATCAGGAAAAAGTCAAACAGATATTTGCCTTGAGGGGTGAGCAGAAGAGTGTAGATCGCCCGTTCCGGCGAGATCAGATCAAGATTATTGCTCAGTAGGTTCTGCAGAAAATCCTGCGCCTCCGACCCACCGATTTGAAGAACTGCCCTGTCGGGTAAGAGGCACGCGTGCGCCATTTGACCACCTGTTCGCTACATTTTCCTGCCGCGTGCATCGTACACAGGGCGCAAGACCAATAGATGTAGGCTGCCTTACTGGCGCCTGCAACCGCCCCCTACTTGGACCCCACTTGGCACAAGGCGGGCACACACCTATAACCTCAAGGACTCCCGGATAATCCAAGCCTCTCTCATCACGGATCCAAAGTTTATGCGCCTCCTGTTCATCACCTCAAATCGGATCGGGGATGCGATCCTGTCATCGGGGCTGTTGGCGCACCTGCTCGAGGCTTATGACGACCCGCAGGTCACAGTGGCCTGTGGACCCGTTGCCGCCCCGCTTTTTGCAGACGTCCCCGGGGTGACGAAAGTCCATGTCATGCGCAAGGAGACATGGGCAGGACATTGGATGAAGCTGCTCGGCGCAACCCTGGGCACTAAGTGGGATGTGGTGGTGGACCTGCGCGGCTCCGCCACCGCCTATATCCTGCGCGCCAATGAACGCTATGTGCTGAAGGCTGATCACAGCCTGCCCAGAGTTCAGCACATCGGCAGCGTTATGGAGCTCACACCACCGCCATCCCCCCGATTGTGGCCAAGTGATGCCGTGCGGGCGGAGGCGGCCGCTCTGTTGCCGGGCGGTCAGTCGGTTCTGGCGGTCGGCCCGACGGCCAATTGGCCCAAAAAGATGTGGCCGGTGGAGCGGTTTGCGGAGCTTGTGGCCCAACTTACAGGGGCTGGTGGACGCCTTGAGGGGGCAAAAGTGCTGCTGACAGGCGGGCCAGGAGAGCAGGAACAGGCGCAGGCTCTGTATGAGGCGATCCCGGAAGAGCGGCTGATAGACCAGATCGGCGCAGACCTGATTGCCACCTATGCTCAGTTTGAGCGCGTGGCGCTTTTTGTCGGCAATGATTCGGGGCTCATGCATCTGGCGGCCGCAGCCGGGGCACCAACCCTCGGCCTGTTCGGCCCGACACGCGACGATCTTTATGCGCCGTGGGGCGAGAATGCGGCTTTCGTTCGCGGAGCCCGCTCCTATAATGAGATTGTCGGCGATCCGGCGTATGATTTTAGCAGTCCGGCCAGCGCCATGACCGACTTGTGCGTGGATCAGGTGCTGAAAGCAGCCGTCGCATTGCTGGATAAAGTTGAGCCGTGATCCGCGGCAACTGAGATCGATCAACAAGGAGAACCCGGTGACCCAAACCTTCGACACCATTTTTGCAGGTGGCACGATCGTCAATCATGACGGGGTGGGGCGTGCCGATATCGCCGTGCGCGATGGACGGATCGCCGCCATCGGCGACTTGTCGACGTTTGATGCGGGAGACCGGATCAACGTTACCGGGCTGCATGTGTTGCCAGGGGTGATCGACACCCAGGTCCATTTGCGCGAGCCGGGCAATGAGCACAAGGAAAACCTGGAAGCAGGCGGCCGGGCGGCCGTATTGGGAGGCGTGACCGGCGTCTTTGAAATGCCAAACACCAAGCCTCCGACCGCCGATGCAGGCGCGCTTGCTCACAAAGTCTCGCTCGCCCACCACCGCATGCAGTGCGACTTCGCATTCTACGCAGGCGCAACGACAGAAAATGCCGACATACTGGGCGATCTTGAGCGGGAACCCGGCTGTTGTGGCGTCAAAATATTCATGGGCTCTTCAACTGGCAATCTGCTGGTGCCGGATGACGAGCATGTGCGTGCCGTGCTGCGGGCCATCAACCGGCGCTGTGCCGTCCATTCGGAAGATGAGTACCGGCTGCGGGAGCGACGTCCCCTTGCAGAAACAGGAAACGTGGCGACCCACCCGGTATGGCGGGACGCTGAGACGGCGATCCGGTGCACGGAAAGGCTGCTGCGGATCGCGCGCGAAGAGGGCAAACGCATTCATGTGCTTCACATCACGACCGCCGACGAGATGGATATCCTGCAGCGTAACAAGGACATCGCGACCGTCGAGGTAACCCCACAGCACCTCACGCTGGCAGCACCTGAGTGCTACGACGAGTTGGGCACGCGCGCCCAGATGAACCCGCCGATCCGCGACGCCGCACATCGCGACGGGCTCTGGGCCGGACTTGCCGCAGGCATTGTCGATATCATCGGGTCGGATCACTCTCCTCACACGTTGGAAGAAAAGGCACAGACTTATCCCAAATCGCCGTCAGGCATGCCGGGAGTGCAAACACTGGTTCCCATCATGCTGGACCATGTGAACGCCGGACGCTTGTCGCTCGAACGCTTTGTTGACCTGACCTCGCACGGTCCCAATCGTGTTTTCGGTCTGGCGCGCAAGGGACGTCTTGCTGTTGGGTATGATGCCGATCTGACCATTGTCGACATGAAGAAAGAACGCACCATTGAGGATGCGTGGATTGCCTCTGTCAGTCAGTGGACGGCTTTTGATGGCAAGACGGTCACAGGCTGGCCCATCGGCACAATTATCCGAGGTCGTCGGGTCATGTGGGATGATGAAATTACCGGTGCTGCCCAGGGTGAACCAATTTCCTTCACGGAAGTTCTGCCGAAATCAGCTTGATAGCGGGGCTTCTGCGCCGGGCCCCAGCGGCTGCCCGTAGGAGAATTCCACAAACCGTCCGTCCGGGTCTTTGAGGGCACAAAAATAGCCCACGGGGTACGGCGCCTGCCGGGGGGACCAGACCAGGAATTTGGCCCCTCGGGTAGCGATCGCATCGACGGCTTCCGGGCTTTCAAGGGCAAAGCCTAAATGGCTCATATCCGTGTCCGGTTGAGGGGCGGGTGAGCCATTGTCGATGAGGACGATGACGAATTCCTCGCCTTTGCCGGGTTCGGCAAGCCAGGCCACGTCAGCACCTGTATCGCTTTCCCGGTGATGTACCGTCTCCAGTCCGCAAAAAGTCCCGTAGAACTGGATTGAACGCTCCAGATCAGCCACGTGCAGGGCGATATGGGTGAAGGCAGGCATCATCCAGTCATATTATGGAGTTTCGCCTGTTTTTCAAAGCGGATAGCTTGACCGGGCCCCGGATTTGGGGTGGGTTGTGCCCAACAAAAATTAAAGTAAACGCCTACCCGCAGGCAATGACCCCCAAAAGGGTCGAGGCAGTTGGCGGAGGGGCCCCGACGGGAGATAGGAAACACCCATGAGTGACACATTCCGCGCAATTCAGTTGAGCAAAACCGATGACGGCCAGACATCTGCCATCGTCGATCTCACCGAAAATGACCTGATGGAAGGTGATGTGACCGTTGAAGTGTCGCACTCGACCATCAACTACAAAGATGGTCTTGCGATGACGGGGGCAGCCCCTGTGGTGCGCACCTGGCCGCTCGTCCCTGGTATCGACTTCGTTGGAACCGTGACTAAATCCGAGCACGCCAGCTGGAAAGCCGGTGATCAGGTCGTGCTGAACGGCTGGGGTGTGGGCGAAAGTCATTTTGGCGGATACGCGCAGCGTGCACGGGTGAAGGGCGACTGGCTCGTGGCACTGCCCGACGGCATCTCGCCAGCACGCGCCATGGCCATCGGCACTGCCGGTTACACGGCCATGCTCTGCGTCCTCGGTCTGGAACGCCAGGGTGTGAAGCCCGCCGATGGCGACATCATTGTGACCGGCGCCGCCGGGGGTGTTGGATCTGTCTCAATAGCCCTGCTCGCAAAGCTTGGATACAACGTCATTGCCTCAACCGGACGCGCCTCCGAAGCAGATTATCTCAAAGGCCTTGGCGCGTCGGAAATCATCGACAGAAATGAACTGTCGAGCCCCGGACGCCCGATCGGCAAGGAACGTTGGGCAGGGGCCGTGGACGCCGTCGGCAGCCACACCTTGGCCAATGTCATCGCGCAGACAAAATATGGCGGCACCGTGACCGCCTGTGGTCTGGCTCAGGGCATGGATCTGCCGGCCTCCGTTGCTCCCTTCATTCTGCGGGGCATACAGTTGATCGGCATCGACTCCGTCAACGCCCCTCTTGAGCGGCGTCAGCAGGCATGGAGCCGCCTTGCTTCTGATCTCGACATGGACAAGCTGGATGCCATGACCCAGAGCGTCGGGTTGGCTGATGTTGCAGACCTTGCTCCCAAAATTCTGGCAGGACAGGTTCGCGGTCGCATCGTTGTCGACGTGAACACCTGAGCAACCAGAGTTTAGTTAGGGGGAGAGAAAATGGACCTGCCAGACTTCAGGCATGTGAACTATGTGGAACGCCGTGTCGACGTGGATCGTCGTTCCGATGGCACAATATTATTGCGCAATCCCCATCCCATCGGGGAGCCTGCGGCGAACATCATCGAGCCGTTGCGCAAATGGGCGACGGAACGCTCAGATCAGGTCTGGCTCGGTAAGCGCTTGCCTGCCACATCCGATCAGGGGTTGGGCGATTGGGAGACGGTTACCTACGCTCAGGCAAACGACCGCGTGAATGCACTGGCCCAGGCCATGTTGGACCGGGGCTTGGCGCAAGACGCGCCCCTCATGATCCTGTCAGGGAATTCCATTGAGCACGCGCTCATGACTTATGCAGCGATCTTGGCAGGCGCCCCGGCGGTTCCGGTTTCTCCGGCTTATTCACTGATGAGCACCGACCACGACAAGCTCAAATATGTGTTTGATCTCATCCAGCCGAAAATGATCTTCGTTCAGGACACACGCCCCTTCGAGAAGGCACTCGGCGCTCTCAACCTGGAAGGCGTCACATTGGTCTCCTGCGAGGGCCCCTGCGATGTCCCTTATGCCGATCTGCTGGCAACGGCACCGACCGCAGCGGTGGATGAAAGTTACGATGGGCTCAATTGGGACATGGTGGCAAAATATCTGTTCACCTCCGGGTCCACGGGCATGCCCAAGGCTGTCATCACAACGCATCGCATGATGTGCGTAAACTCAGTGATGGCCAAAAACCTCATTGTTGAAGAGGATGACGAAGAGCCGCCGATGCTTCTGAACTGGCTGCCCTGGAACCATTGCTTTGGGGGCAATGCGATCTTGAACAATCTGCTGACGTCGGGGGGCTCGCTCTACATTGATGACGGTCGCCCGGTGGCGGGTGGGTTTGAGGAGACCTTGCAAAACCTCCGCGAGATCGCCCCAACGACTTACTCAAATGTTCCTGCCGGTTATGGCCTGCTCATTCCTGCTCTGGAAAAAGACGAGGTTCTTGCCAAAAACTTCTTCTCGCGGGTGAAGTTTCTCTCCTATGGCGGAGCCGCCCTTGCGCAGGATCTTTATGAGCGTTTGCAGGCCGTTTCCATCCGTACCATTGGTGAACGGATGATCCTGTCGTCTGGTTACGGCGCAACAGAAACCGCGCCCACTATCATGAATGTGCACTGGGCAACCGAGCGTATGGGCCTTTTGGGACTTCCCTTGCCTGGCGTCGACATCAAACTTGTGCCCAACGGAACCAAGCTGGAGGTGCGTGTAAAAGGCGACTGCATCACACCGGGCTATTACAAGAACGACCAGAAGACGTCCGACGCTTTCGACGAAGAAGGCTTCTACAAGCTTGGCGACGCCGCAAAATTCGTCAATCCGGACGATCCGTCCGAAGGGCTGGTTTTCGACGGTCGCGTGGTGGAAGACTTCAAATTGTCGACGGGCACATGGGTAAGTGCCGGGCGTCTGCGTGTGCAAGCAATTGAAAGCTCAAAGGGGCTTTTGTCCGACGCGCTGGTGGCGGGGCTCGACCGGGCTTATGTCAGCATTCTTGGCTTCCCCAACATTGCCGCCTGCAGAGCGTGTGCAGGGGAGGGCGACCTGGGGGCGGAAGATCTTGTTCGTCATCCCAAAGTGCTTGAAACCCTGGCCGAAGGATTGCGCGTGCATAACGCGACCAATCCCGGGTCAAGCACGCGGATCAAGCGGGCGCTCCTGATGGTGGAGCCACCGAGCGTGGACAAGGGCGAGTTGACCGACAAAGGCTATATCAATCAGTCGACGGCTCTGTCCCGGCGGGCGGATCTTGTCGTAAAACTCTATGAGGAGACCGCTGGAAACGATGTCGTCGTTCTCTAAAAAGCAGGCGGTGTTCTGTGCGCCAGCGGGCAAGTGCCTGTGATGGACATTCTGGTCCTCATTCTGAGTGGCATCGCTGTCGGTATTGTCGTGGCGGCGCCCATTGGCCCGGTGAACCTCATTTGCATTCGCCGTACGCTGAAATATGGCATGGCAAACGGCATCGCCTCTGGTTCCGGGGCGGCGGTGGGGGATGGTGTCTTTGCAACCATTGCCGCATTTGGGGTGACCGCAGCCATCACCTTTGTGCACGACTATTCTGTCTGGCTGCAGCTCATCGGTGGCTTGTTTTTGCTGGGTCTTGGGGTGCGTACCTGGTTCGATCATCCTCACCTTGATGACAAATTGCCGGATGGGAGCTTGGGTGAGCTGTTGCCCGTGGTCTCGGTGACGTTTTTCCTGACCATCACCAACCCGGCGACCATGTTGGGTTTTCTAGCAATTTTCGGTGGCATTGCTGACTTTGCCATTGGCACCGAAGACTATGGTCGGGCCACGGTGCTCGTCCTCTCGGTGATCGCCGGGTCCGCCATCTGGTGGGTGGCGATAACCGGCTTTGTCTCCTTTTTCAGGGGGAAAATGACAGACCGGGCTCTAGAACTGTTGAACTATATTTCCGCTGTTATCATCGTTCTGTTTGGGACCGGCGTGCTGGGGCGGCTTATCTATGTAAACTGGACGTCAATGACAAGCTGATTTGGAGAGGGATGGGAAATGGCTACGCAGGGCTTCCGGTCATTTGGCGCACAGGCGTTGCACTATTTCGACCGGCCTCATAGCGCCCTCCCAACCGGGAAAATTGAAAGTCCTGCGGCATGGGTGGGGCGCGATCTGCCTGCACTGGCAGATATGGCCTACAATCTGAACGATGCAGACATTGCTGAAATTCAAAAAGCGATGGCAATAGCAAAAGCGTCTTCCAAAGAACGGGGCACCCTTTTAGCGGAAAATTTTCCGCTGCCTGAACTGTCCAAACGCATTAAAAAGTGGCGCAAAACCCTGTCGCACGGACTGGGTGTGCAGATTGTGCGCGGCGTGCCGGTTGCCACGTGGACACAGGACGAGGCCGAACTCTTCTTCTGGTGCTTTGGTCTTCATCTTGGCCAGCCAGGGGGCCAAAATCCGCAAGGTGACCTGTTGGGGCATGTGCAAGACACGCGGGCCCGCGAAAAAGACCCGATGGTCCGTCTTTATCAGACCTCCGCCAACATTGAATATCACTGCGATGCGGCGGATGTGGTGGGGCTCTTGTGCCTTAAGAAAGCGAAGAGCGGGGGACATAGCCGTATCGTAAGCTCAGTGACGGTTTTCAACGAACTTACGGACCGGCGCCCAGATCTCACAGATCGTCTGTTTGAGCCGTTCATGCTGGATTCTCGGAACGAAACCAAAGAAGCCGCCTCGGGTTGCATTCCCATCCCCCCTTGCCGGTTTGCAGACGGCAAGCTCCGCACATTCTATCATTCTGACTATTTCCGGTCGGCCCAGCGCCATGAAGATGTGGCACCGTTCACAGCCCAGGAACACGAACTGCTTGATACCTATGAGGCCATCGCAGGCGAACCGGGCATTTACCTCGATATGGACCTTGAGCCGGGTGACATTCAGCTTCTCTCCAACCACACGAATCTGCACGCAAGGACGGCGTATGAGGATCACAAGGACGAGAGCGAGCGTCGCCATCTGCTGCGATTGTGGCTCTCGCTTTAGCCTAATGGGGGCAGAGCGGGTGACTTGCCCGACTGTCTCTGCACGCACCGTTCCATGTGCGCGCGGTTGCATGTATCATGACCGTCACATCGAAAACTGGGCATAGACAGAAAGTCCAGCACAAAGAATTTTCAGGGAGGAAGCGCATGAACGGCGCAGAAAGTCTTGTCCGCACATTGGTGGAGTCTGGCGTTGAGGTCTGTTTTAGCAATCCAGGCACATCCGAAATGCACTTCGTCGCGGCCCTCGACAAAGTCGAAGGGATGCGGGCCATCCTCGCTCTGTTTGAGGGCGTGGTAACAGGGGCGGCAGATGGATATGGGCGCATGGCGGAAAAGCCAGCCGCGACCTTGCTTCACCTGGGCCCAGGTCTGGCTAATGGTCTGGCCAATCTCCACAACGCACGACGAGCCGCGACCCCCATCGTCAATATTGTCGGCGACCATGCGACCTACCATGCACAGTATGACGCACCGCTTACCTCTGACATTAAGGGCTTTGCCTCACCGGTTTCGGGCTGGTTTCATTCATCCCCTTCTGTGACGTCGGTGGCAACAGACGGCGCGCGGGCGGTGGCGGCCTCTATGGCAGCCCCAGGTCAGGTCGCAACCCTTGTGCTGCCAGCGGACACGGCTTGGCTTGAGGCAGAAGGGTCGGCACCGGCTTTATCCGTGGTCGGTCCTGTCGATGTGAGTGGCGCGGCGGTCGATCGCGCAGCGGCCCTTCTCAAAAACGGCAAGAAGACTCTTATTCTGATACGTGGGGCGGCCTTGAAAGAGCAGGGACTGCATGCCGCCGGGCGGATCGCCGCGGCAACGGGTGCACGCCTCATGTGCGACACCTTTACGGCGCGCATTCAACGTGGCGCCGGGCGCGTGATGGTTGATCGCATGCCCTATTTTTCTGAGCAGATCGAAGAAGATCTGGCAGGGACGGAGCAACTCATTCTGGTGGGGGCAAATGCCCCGGTGTCTTTCTTTGCCTATCCCGGCAAGGCCAGTTGGCTGACGCCGGAGGGATGCAAAATCAATGTGCTTTCTCACCCCCACGAGAACGGCACCACGGCTCTGGAAGCCTTGGCCGGCGCGGTGGGGGCTCCAGCCGAGCCTGCCAACATTGCCAAGCTGGAAAAACCCGATTTACCGACCGGCAAACTGGACAGCTTCACGGCGGGCCAGGTCATCGCTCACTTCCTGCCGGAAGGTGCCATCATCTCTGATGAAGCGGCAACCAGCGGCATTGGGCCTGCCATCTACACAGCGACAGCGGCACCTCATGATCATCTGTCCTTGACCGGGGGGGCTATCGGTCAGGGTTTGCCTGTCGCCACGGGGGCAGCGGTTGCGTGTCCGGGTCGCAAAGTGGTTTGCCTGCATGGGGATGGGGGAGCGATGTACACCTTGCAGTCTCTGTGGACCCAGGCGCGCGAGAAACTGGACGTCACCACAGTGATTTTCGCCAACCGCTCATATGCGATTTTGAACGTCGAACTGATGCGGGTGGGGGCTGAAAATCCTGGCCCCAAAGCTCTGTCTATGCTCGACCTGCACAATCCATCGTTGGATTGGGTGCAGTTGGGCCAGGGCATGGGCGTGAATGCAATGCGGGCGGAAACAGCTGAGGAGTTTGCAGAGCAGTTTGCTGCCTGCATGCGGGAAAAAGGCCCTCATCTGATTGAGGCCGTGATCTAACGATTGTTTGGGCATCAGACAAAAAAGAGGCGCTGCCTGGGTTCAGGAAGCGCCTTTTTTGTGTCTATCCGGGAACGTTCTAGTGGCGGGTCTGGTTGAGTGTGAACTCACCCTTACGAACGCGGTCCTTTAAGCCGTTTGCCATCTCGGCAACCGCTTCCTCGCCATAAGTCTCCACCATATCGCTGAGGGCGGCGAAAATTGCTGTGCTGGCGAGCACGTCAGGGTCTACCCCTTCAGCAAGGGCATCGTCCCAGGCATCAAGAAAAATCTGCAAGGCAATCCGGCGCTGCTCGTCATTATTGGGGAGAGGGAAATCAAACTCTTCATCCTCGACAATACTATCTGGAATTGAATCGCCACGGTCGGCCATACAGGCAGGCCCTTTCTGAAAGCCAGCGACACAAAAGTCGCTTTCGATAACACTCCGCTCCGTCCCAATTTGGGACGCCAGCCACGCCCCCTTTTAACACATTAACGAGGCTTGTCGCCCCTCAGTTTCCACAAGGGTTAACAAGGTGTCCAAAAAGATCACCGTTTTTTCGATATGGTGGGAAGGTGCGGAGGCATGGGTCAACCGCGGGTTCTGGCCGCCAATCGGTCCGTGAGAGCGGCCCCTTCATCAAGAAAGCGGGTGACATCGGTCCGCGCCTGTCCTGTGCAACGGGAATAGGCGAGACGGTGCTGATGATAGGTCCGGTTGAAATGGGCGACCATCACGTCTTTCACATCCGAACCCGGTTTCTCAAGTTTCAGAAGCTCTTGCATTCTCATGCGCCACAATTGGCCTTCATTGGCATTGCAGACCTCGCGAAGATGGTGGACCGCCCCCAGTATCTCGGACAGCCGGATGAGATCCTCATCGCTGGCCGAACTGCGGCCAGCTCCCAGAGCAGACGGAGACAGGGAAAAAAGGACGAGGCAGAGCGCAAAAACGCCCACAACGGGACGGACGAGCGCGTGCGTCCCAAAAGCGGACAGATCAACAAGGCTTTGCTGCCTATTTCGTACATAATCCAACATCATGAGAGAGGCGGTGCACGAACCGCGCCGAAAAAGACCTATTGGGTATGGATAGGACTGTCGGGACGAAAGGCGTGAAAAGCGAAGGCAAAAGTCACGTCGTAGGGAAGATCAACAGATTGGCCATTGTTCAGGCGTTGAACGGTGACATTGCCAACATCCCAGCCATGGGAGACCCGGGAGGTATCAAGTGCAGAGGCCTGTCCGGGTTGCCAGCTAAGCAGAATGTCGCCCGTCGTGATTTCTCCAACCTCCCGAAGCAGCGTCAGTGACCAGGCTTGCGGACCGTCTGCTGTTTCAATCGCAACGACCCGTGCCATGGGCTCTATACCCTCAGGCATCTCGCCGCGAAAGAGAAATGGAACAGCTCCGGCCATGTCGTAGGAAGGGTAGGGGTTACGTCCATAATCCCGAAGCCCGGGATCTGAGGGGATCAACACGCGACCATCCGGGTACCGCTCCTTAAACAGTGCGTAACTCTCAAGCCGAGCGGGATAGAGAGTGAGCTGTGTGCCGGTTCGTGCCCCGACAATACTCTCACCCGTAAACTGCTGCCACCAGCTTTCAGTTTGCCGGTCATACATCACCAGGTCGGAATGACGCAGCTTGCCGCTGGTGCCGAAGTCAAGCACCTCCCCGTCTACGGTCCGCTCATAAACCAGTGCGGCATTGCAAAGCGGGCAATAGGTGATAACGAGTGGCAGGCCGCCAACCGTATCATTGACGATCTCGTGCCAGGTAAGAACGCTCAGTGGATAGGCGCGCGCCTCATCGCCAACGGCGACGGTGATAACCGGCTCGCGGTCTTCGTACCGTCGGGCCCAACCGGTCGCCACCCCTTGGTCAAGCGTGTCAAAGACCGGTGTATCAATTGGGGGGATGCCATCTCTGGAAGGGCCGCCTGACAGGATGTCGTCATAGTCGATCGAATGGAGATCAAAATCCGTGTTAGGCCACTCGGTCGCTCGCCAGAAACGAGGGTCGGCCGATGCAAACGAAATTGAACTGGCAAATACCAATGCAAGGGCAGACAGGAAAAGGCCTGAGCGTTTCATGGCTCAAGCCTTCTCCATTATCGGGGCAAAGCCCAGTCACACCGTCTCACTGTTGTGTGAGCACGAGGGTACGAGCCTCAAAAAATTGAATAGCCGCCATCAATGATCATCGTCGTGCCACTTGTGTATGCCGACGCGTCGCTGGCGAGATAGACAGCCATACCGCCAAAGTCTTCCGGCTCGCCCCAGCGGCGGATCGGTACGCGCGGAATAACCTTTTCAGCGAACGCGGGTGCTGCTTGCGCTTGTGAAGTCATGTCGGTGGCAATCCAGCCAGGCAGAATCGCATTTGCGCGAATTTTATAGCGGCCATACTCAACCGCGCAGGCTTTGATCATGGAAATGACCGCCCCTTTAGTGGCTGCATAGGCTTGGTTGCGGGCGGCACCCTCAATAGCAGCAAGGCTTGCAACGCCGACAAGTGATCCACCTGCATCACCGTTCTTCGAGCGCTCAACCATGTGCCGCGAGGCTTCTCGAAGCGTCCAGAACACACCGTCCAAGTTGACGCTCAGAATTTTTCTGTATGTCTCGGTCTTCATGTCGACGAAGGAGGGAGAGCCAAAACCGACCCCCGCATTAGCGACCACATTGTCGATGCGTCCCAGTTCGGCGACGGTGGCGTCAATACCGTCTATGACTTCTTGTTCGTTGGAGACATCCACTTTGCGAACATACACGCGGCGCCCATGGGTTTTCAGACTCTCGGCGGCCTTCGCATTTTTGTCTTCATTCGTGCCCCAGATAGCAACATCAGCACCGCAGGCTGCCAAAGCATCGGCCATACCAAGGCCAATGCCGCCATTGCCACCGGTGACGAGTGCCACCTTGCCTGTGAGATCAAAAGGTTTGTAGGTCATGGAAGCCTCCCCAAAAGCTGTTCGTCCCAATTGTGAGGGACAAGTTTTGATTTTCAGATGGGCAGACTATAGCACCGGCGGGGAGGCGAAGGCCCAGCAAAAGTGCCAAGGGAGAAGGACTGGCGAGGTCAGTCGAACAGAGCGTCGATATCGGCCTGGTTCGTTGCCTCGCTGTCGCTTGCCGCGACGTCAGATGTCGCATGACGGCTATCAGCACCGTCAACACTGGTATTCTCTGTCGGCGCAACTGTCTCGTCGCTTTCAACTTCAGCAAGAAGCGCGTCAATTTCGTGCTGCTCGGACACCATGACCCGTCCGTGGATGATGGCGCTGGCGACGTCAACAAGCCGCTGAAGCTTTCGTGTGACCCCCAAAACAAGGTGTCTCAGCCGATCAGTGTCACCCTCTTTGGTGGCTTGCTCAATACGTGAAATAGTACCGAGGACGGTCGCATCCATTTGGGCGACAAGCTGGTCGAAGGGCTCGCGGTAACGTCGCGGAGCATTTTCGTAGGCGAGGATGGCAAGTTCCTTGTCATGAAATCCGGAGTCTGAAAAATGATCTTCATAAGATTTCGGCGCCCATTCAAGTGCGTCCTCCAGACATTCAGGCATGTCGGCAACAAGCCCGAGCAGCATAATGATTTCGTTGAAATGGTTCAGATAGTCGGTGGCAAGCAGCGTGTCTTCATGGATGTTTTTGCCCCGCACAAGCAGACGCAGCGTCCGCGGAAAGCCAATACCTCCCGTCGGGCGCTCAATATCTTCCCTGAACGTTTGAACGTCCGTAGACAATTCGACCCCTCGCTATCTCAGATAAGACATTGCCTGCACGCCGTTTGCGTACTTCATCTACAGACAGGGTAAGGGACCAGACCTTGATATTTGGTTGTCACCAAGGGGGCGACGGCTTTTGGGGCCAACAAACGTGGTTAATTTTGTGTTTTCCCGACGATCAAACCGGCCAGATTTGCTAGCAAAAACAGGCACATCGCCGCGACCACAATCGACGGGCCTGATGCTGTGTCAAAGGTAAGCGATCCCCACAGACCCAACGTCACACTCGCAGCCCCGGTAAATGCCGCCAGAATGGCCATTTGTTCCGGCGTTGAGGCAAAGCGTCGGGCTGCCGCGGCCGGGATAATGAGCAGGGCCGTGATCAGCAGCACACCCACCACCTGCATGGCCATCGCCACAACGACGGCGAGTAGAAGGCTGAAGAGCAGCCGAATGAGAAGGGGGTTTATGCCGTCGGCCTGCGCCAGTTCAGGCTCTACGGTTACCGCCAGAAGCCGTCGCCAGATCACCAGAAGGGCCGCGAGGACAAGCCCCGCCCCGCCATAAATAATCAGCACATCTGTCCACGAAAGCGCCAATACGTCACCAAACAGGTAACCCAACAAATCAACCCGCAGGTTTTCCATCAACCCAAGGGCGACCAACCCAAGAGCTAGAGCTGAATGAGCGAGCAGGCCCAGCACGGTGTCGGCTGCAAATTGTTGCTGTTTTTGCAGAAGGGTGAAGGTCACTGCGAGAACGACACCTGCGGCCAGCACCCCCAAAATTGGGTGGATGGAGAGCATGAGGCCCAGGGCGACACCCAGCAGTGCCGAATGCGCAAGCGCATCGCCGAAATAAGCCATCCGCCGCCATACCACGAAACATCCCAAGGGACCGGCAATCAGCGCAACGCCAACACCGCCCAGCAGGGCACGTACGAAAAACTCCTCAAACATGATCATCTCCGTGCGCGTGTTCATGATCGTTTCCGTCCGCGATAACTTCGCCAGACACTTTGTGCACATGGTCATGATGATGTTTGAAGATCGCGAGCACGTCAGTATGCCCGGGGCCGAAGAGGGCAACATAGGCGGGGTCACTGGTGACCGTTTCTGGCGTGCCTTGGCAACACACATGGCCGTTGATGCAAATCACCCGGTCCGATGCGGCCATCACCACATGGAGGTCGTGGGAAATCAGCAGGATCGCGCAGCCGCGCTCACTGCGGATGTGGGCGAGAAGTTCGTAAAGGGCGCTTTGCCCTGCAAAGTCGATCCCCCGCGTCGGTTCATCAAGGATCATGAGGTCTGGCGATCCGAGCAGTGCCCGCGCAAGAAGGACGCGCTGATATTCACCGCCCGACAATTCCCCCGCCTGACGGTTGATGAGATGAGCGGCGCCCACATCATCCAGACATTGAAGCATTTCCGCTTCTCCATAGCGTTGCGTCAGTGTGAGCAGGCGACGAACGGTGAGGGGCAAGGTCGCCTCCACCGCCATGCGCTGCGGCACATACCCAACGTGCAGTTTGTCACGTTTGATGATGTGCCCGGCCGAGGGCTTGAGAATGCCAAGCAATGTGCGGGCGAGGGTTGTTTTGCCAGCCCCATTGGGGCCGATCAGCGTGACGATCTCACCTGAATTGATCTCCAGGTCGACATGGGTCAGCACATCGCGACCGCCGAGACGGACGGAGACAGATTGAAGCTGAACGAGGGGCTCTGATGTCATAAAGGGGAGAGGTTCGTGGTTGATGGTTGGCGCACCCTATCCCATCCCCTTAGGGGACGCCAAGCCACGGGAGAAGCGTCGTTTCTAACCATAGCGTGGCTTCAAGATGGGAATTTGGCGTTCGGCGGTTTATTGTAAGGAAAACCGACAATAACACTGCAAGGACACCTAAATGCCGACAATTCTGGAACTTGTTGATCAGGCAGAAGAAGTTATTGAATGCCTGAGCGTCGCCGATGTTCAGGGCATCTTCAGGGACGACGACGTGGTGGTGATTGATGTGCGCGATATCCGCGAAATTTGGCGCGAAGGGCGTATTCCGGGCGCTTTTCACATGCCGCGCGGCATGACCGAGTTCTGGGTCGACAGCACCAGTCCCTATTTCAAGGATATGTTTGCTGACACCTCGAAAAGGTTTGTCTTCTATTGCAACAAGGGCTGGCGATCAGCATTGGCAGGCAAGGCCGCCCAGGATGTCGGGCTCAAACGGGTTTCCCACATGCGCGGAGGGTTTACCGCCTGGGGTGAGGCCGACGGGGCAACGGAACAAGTTGAGCGGAAATAAGGTGAGCTATGTGTGGACGCTATAAATTGGAGCCGACGCCAGAGGAATTGCGGTCGCTGTTCTTGTATGGCGAGCATCCAAACTTTCCCCCACGCTACAATATTGCCCCCACCCAGCCCATCCCGATCGTGCGGCTCTGGAATGGCCGCCGCAATTTTCATCTCGTGCGCTGGGGATTGGTGCCTTCCTGGGCAAAAGAGATGCCCAAATCAGTGCTGATCAATGCGCGGGCTGAGACGATCAACGACAAACCCTCATTTCGCGGGGGTTTCCGCCACCGCCGCTGCCTTGTTCCCGCTGACGGGTTTTATGAGTGGCAGGCGAGGCGTGGTGCGCCGAAGCAGCCTTTTTTGATTCGCCGCCGGGACCGGAAAATATTTGCCATGGCGGGCATCTGGGAGGACTGGCTGACGGCAGAAGGGTCCGAGCTCGACAGTTGCGCCATTGTGACCACGGCAGCCAATGACACATTGGCGCCGATCCACCAGCGCATGCCCGTTATCCTGGATCAGGGCGATTGGGACACCTGGCTCGACGTCAGCACATCGACGAAAGCGGCCCGGTCCCTGCTGAAGCCTGCGGCCAATGACCTGATGGAAGCAGTTCCCATAACCACCCGCGTGAACCGGGTCTCTGAGGATGATGCATCCCTTCTCGAGCCGGTTGAGGTGGGGGACCGTTCGGATCCGCCAGGCAAAATGCCCCGGGAAAAGGACAAGGATCAGTTGCCACTGCTCTAATAGGGCAAAGCCATAGCAAAATAGGGATTTGGGCAATGAATGGTCCGGGCACCAATCAGTGGCAAGAAAAGACTGACGAAGACGATTTCGCTTGAATCTCTGGTGCGTTATACTACTTAACGCAGTCTGGAGACGTCATGGCAATCGACATTGTTATTCTTGCCGTTCTAATCTTTTTGAACGGTTTTTTCTCTCTGTCCGAGATGGCAATCGTCTCGTCAAGGCGTCAGCGGCTGCGCGCGCTTCTGACACGCAGTCAAGACAGCGGAATCGCCAGCTCTGGCGGGATTGAGACGGCCATTGAGCTGAATGAGGAGCCCGGGCGCTTTCTCTCAGCCGTTCAGATCGGCATTACCCTCATTGGTGTGTTTGCCGGTGCCTTCGGGGGCACCACATTGGCAGCACCTGTCGCCTCTTTCATTGGCCAATGGGAGCTGGTGGCTGAATATGCTGACCCGGCGGCGTTTGGCCTTGTCGTCGTCATCATTACCTATTTCTCGCTCATCATTGGGGAACTTGTGCCCAAGCGCATTGCGCTGGCAAACCCTGAAGGGATTGCGACCAAAATCGCGCGGCCCATGGTGGCGTTAACGCGCGCGCTTTCACCGGCTGTGTCGCTGCTGTCTCATTCCACCGAAGCGGTGTTGAAGGCCTATGGAGCGACGGGCCAGAATGTGCAGCAGGTCACGGAAGAAGAAATCCGGCACCTTGTTGAGGAGGGCGTGGCGACGGGCGCAGTCGAGAGTGTTGAACGCGACATTGTGAACCGCGTCTTGCGTATGGGGGACACCCGGCTGGGCGAAGTCATGCGTCCGCGCACCCAACTGGTCTGGCTTGATACCCAGGCGAGCTTTGAGAAAAATATGGCCACCATCCGCGAGAGTGAGAGCCAACGCTATCCCGTGCGCACCGGCATAGATGGGCCGACTGTGGGTGTGGTGCGGATGGAGGACCTGTTCTCCAACATTGAGAAAGCGACCAACGAGGCACTGTTTGCCCGTATGACCGGGCCGCTCTACATCCCGCGTACGTCGACTGTGTTGAAGGCCCTGAGCCTGCTGCAGGCTGAGAACAAATTTCTGGCGTTCATTGTGGATGAATATGGAGACATTGTTGGCACCATCTCAATGGCGGAGATTTTCTTCGCCATGGTCGGTGACACATCGGACAATGCCATGGAGAACAATGCCTCCATCGTTCGTCGCACAGACGGCTCCTATCTCGTGGATGGTGTTGTTTCAGTAGACGAGGTGAAACGTCTCCTGATGCTTTCCAGTCTTCCCGGCGACAAAACCACAGACGTCAACACACTGGCGGGCGTGATGCTCCATTGGTTTGAGCGTCTGCCGACCGAAGGCGACTATTTCGCCTGGAACGGCTATCGCTTTGAAGTCGCAGATATTGATGGGCCGCGTGTCGATAAAATCCTGATCGTTCCCGCACAGAACCTGCCGATCGGGGAATTTTTGACCGTGGATTCTGGCGAGGATGCGCCCAGCGGCAGTGCTGTTTTGCTAGGTGAGTCCGGACGCACCTAAACTCTAGACATTGACCACTTTGCCGGGGTTCAAAATACCCTTGGGGTCCAGCGTGCGCTTGAGCGTGCGCATCAGGTCCATTTCCACGTCCGACTTGAGCGCCGCCATCTCGTCCCGCTTCAACTGGCCAATGCCATGTTCAGCACTGATCGAACCGTCCAGCTCCAGCACAATACCATGCACGATCTCGTTGAAATGCGTCCAGCGCGCAAGGAAGGCGGCTTCGTCCATGCCCAGCGGCTGGCTGAGGTTAAAATGGATATTGCCATCACCAATATGGCCGAAGGGGACCGGGCGAATGTCTGGCAGGTCCGCTTGAACGGCCTTCGAAGCCCGTTCAATAAACTGTGCGATCTGGGAGATGGGCACGGACACGTCATGCTTGATACTGCCGCCTTCGTGACGCTGGGCATCGGGCAGGGCTTCGCGCAATTGCCAGAACGCGGCGGTCTGGGCTTCAGACTGGGCGACAGCGGCGTCACTGACCAGGCCTTTTCCCATTGCGGTTTCGAGGGAGCTTTGCAGCAGGGTTGTGAGACTGTCATCGGCTGAACTGGAGGAGAGCTCAATGAGCACATACCAGGCCGATGGGGTGCCAAGCGGATCGCGGCATCCGGGCACATGAGCCGTCACGAACTCAATGCCAATGCGGGGGATCAGCTCAAAGCTTGTCACCCTGCCACCACAAGCTGCATCAATGTCACGAAGCAAGGCGACAGCGGCCCCGGGGCTCGGCACCGCCACAAGTGCCGTCACGCGGGATTTGGGGGCGGGGAATAGTTTGAGCACGGCACCTGTGATGATGCCGAGCGTGCCTTCGGACCCTAAGAATATCTGCTTGAGATCATAGCCCGTATTGTCCTTGCGCAACGCCCGCAGGCCCTCCCAGATGCGCCCGTCGGCAAGTACCACTTCCAGTCCCAACACAAGGTCGCGGGCATTGCCATAGTGCAGCACCGCCGTACCACCGGCATTGGTCGAAAGGTTGCCGCCAATCTGGCAGGTGCCTTCGGAGGCGAGGCTGAGAGGGAACAGCCGGTCTTTCTCGCTGGCAGCGTCTTGTGCATTGGCGAGCGTGACCCCGGCGTCCACGGTGAGTGTGTTGTTGATCGCATCAATATCGCGAATACGGGTCATGCGGGAAAGACTGAGCACAATCATCTTACCGCTTGTGTCCGGTATCTGCCCGCCAACAACACCCGTATTCCCGCCCTGGGGAACCACCCGTGTGCCGGTTTCATGGGCGAGGGCCATAATCGCGGACACTTCCTGGGTCGAGGCTGGCTTCACAATGGCGGCTGCACGTCCTTGAAAAAGCCCACGTGGCTCCACCAGATGAGGAGCCATATCGTCCCCCTCTGTGATCACACTTTTGTCGCCGACAATCGACAGCAGACGTTCGATCAAGTCACTCTTGTTCATGGATCACCCGTCACGGCGGGGAAACACCCGCGCGCCCGTATAAAGATACTGAGTCTTGCCCTGCGCATTGGGTTCCAGAAAATTGAAATTGACGGGCCGGGACATGCCAGGGGAGAGGCTGATAAAGCGACCGCGGCTCACCGGCCGTAATTTTGTTTCGGCGGAAGGCGCGATGACACCATAGTTGGCGCTCGGCTGAATAAGGCAATGCAATGTGTCGCCTTCCACCCGCACCACGGCTGTCTCGCTCGACTTGCTGTAAGTCCCGGCATAGGCGGTAAGCGGGTCGTCCGCGACGGGCTGAGCGAGTGCTGCGGGAGCGGAGGGAGGCGCAATGCCTGCCGCCCCGTTGAAAATCCGGCTCATCAATGTGTGTGACAATCCCTTGCCGTCTCCGCCATTGGTGAGCAGGGCGACAATGGTGCCACTGGCCGGATGAATGCGCAGAAAAGCTGCCTGACCAATGGTTGACCCATCATGGCCAAACACTTGGCCCTCATCCCCGCCACCCCAGTTCCACAGGAAGGCGCTGAGACCAATGGCATTCATCGGCCCACCGGGCGGGCAGGTGACGTGAGGCTGCTGATAAAGCGCCGTGCTTTCCGGCGACAGAAGCCGGTGGCCGTTTGGCGCGGTGCCGTCTCCCATCAGCGTGCGGGCAAAGGTGATGACATCTGCAGCACTTGCCATCGGTGTGGACCCGGCAGGCCCGTTGGATTGAGCGAGATAGGCAAGCGGCGTCACCATCAGACCGGTCTGATGGTTGCCCAAATGTCCGATGGCGGTGCGAAAGCGCATGGCCTGTTCGGGAAGCGTGGAGAGCGATGGCGTGCCAATCGGTTTCGCAATCTTCTGCCGCATCGCCTTGTCCCAGGTAAGGCCCGTCATAACTTCAATGACACGGCCTGCGATGACGAACCCCACATTGCAATAGGCAAACATGTGGCCAAGCGGATGGATTGATGGCAGGTCGCTCAGCAATGAAATGAATTTCTCAATCCGGTCCTCGCCGCGTCCGGCATCTTTAAAAAAATCCCCGTCAATGCCGCTCGTGTGGGTGAGCAGGTGGCGCAGCGTCACGCTTTTTGACACATGGGCATCCCCAACGCAGAAGTCCGGGAGATAGGTACGCACCGGAGCGTCCAGCATGACCCGACCTTCTTCCACCAGCTGCAAAATAAGAGCGGTGGTGTAGAGCTTGGTGATGGAGCCGATCTGAAACAGCGTGTCGGCGGTGGTGGCAACCT
>CAZFHW010000010.1:0-11805 GCA_964518885.1 uncultured Parvibaculum sp.
GCATCCACCGCAGAACTGTTTTGCGATCAATCTCAGGACCCGCAGTAATTGGGTTAGCCTTCATCACGTCTGCGACAGGCGCTTCTAGGGTTTCCCCCCGCAAAATAGCACGACGCACGTCGCCGTCCGTGATGGTGCCAAGCAACACACCCGCATCATCCACGACCAGAACAATCTGGAGAGTACTTTCATCAAGATTGCGGATCGCTTCGCCGAGCTTAGCTGTCGGCATCACAATTGTCTTTTTCCAGTCAGCCATCAAAGCCACCTATTGCACGATAAGATCGTCGGTTTCGTAAGGTCGGGCCGCATGCGTCCCAAGAATGGACCAGTAAAGCGCAGGACTAAGCCCGGTGCCCGGTCGTTTCACGGTCAGATTGTCTGGTGTAAATGCATCGCCTGCCGCAATTGCAGTGCTTGCCACCAGAGACTTACGCGCGACATCCGCCGTCGCTCTTTCAATCTCGCGGGGGGCTTTTTTACCGTCCCCCATGGCTGCCGAAACCCGGCGCACACCCGCCACAAGCTCGTTTAGCTCACCCAGCTCAAGAGACGCCTTGTGATCAGGCCCCGGCAAGGAGCGATCCAATGTAAAATGTTTTTCGATCATCATCGCACCTGCTGCAACCGCTGCAATGGACAGCACAGTCCCCTCACTGTGATCAGAAAACCCGACCGGCAGTCCAAACGCGTCGCTGAGCGTCTTCATCGCCCCCAGGTTCACATCTTCATCAGGTGTGGGATAGGCGGAGGTGCAGTGAAGCAGCGTGACATGGGCTTTAAGGGCCTCCTGACCCTTCGGGGCATCAAACATTGCCCCAAAACTTGTTTCGTCGGGATTTGACCGCCCGAGATATCCATGAGCGAGGACACCAAGTGCCCCCCTCACCTCTGCCAGAGTTGCCATGCCTGTTGAAAGAATAATATCAAGGCCTGTCGCAGCGGCGGCATGCACCAACGGGGCATTGGTCAACTCCCCAGACCCAATTTTCAAGCGCGAAAGCTGAAGCTCTCCCACCAGCAGGTCGAGGCTCGCCATATCAAAAGGTGTCGAGAGAAACTCGATATCCTTTTCAGCGCACCGGCTGAGGAGAGCCCGATGGGCATCCGCATCCAGTTCGAGTGCCCGCAACATATCCAATTGGCTCTCACTAGCATCCGTGGTGACCCTCTGATAGTCCGCTTTTGGCGCACTGGTCGTCACCAACGCAGCCGCATTAAAAGTCTGAAACTTTACAACATCCGCGCCAGCCGTCGCCGCTACATCAACCATCTCCAGCGCTCTTTCAAGCGACCCATTATGATTGACCCCGGCTTCTGCGATGATGGTGACATGTGTCATGACGCCACCTCCAAAGTATGGAATTTTTTCATCAACACATTGTCGAGTGGCAGTGTTTCAATCAGCTCAACCATTCGCTTGGATGCCCCACCCCGCCCATAGGGTGTTTCGCAGGCCTTGGCACGGCCCTGAAATAGAGGATGCATGGCGTCTTTAATCGCCTGTGTGATTGAAGCAGCATCCACAGCGCAATCAATGATGGAGGGTGCTCGCAGCCGCCCTTGCTGGCGCGCGCCAATATTCACAGTCGGCGTCCCCACGCCAGGTGCCTCAATGATACCACTCGACGAATTGCCGATCACAATACCGGCGCCTTTAAGAACGCTGACGTATCGCTTGCGACCAAATGAGGCGATCTGCATCACCCTTCCCTTATGCCGATCAACATATGCATCAACGAGGTGCGCGATCTCGTCCCCGTCCGCGTCTGCATTCGTGCCGGTAAAGATGATCGACGCCTCGGGGAACTGATCCAGCGCGCCAAGCAAAGCCCGGGCATCGTCCGCCGCACCAGAGCGAAGCGTTACAGGGTGATACGTAACAAGAAACAAGGGGTGATGAGGCTCAAAATCAACACTCGCCATCGCCTCGTCAAACGGCATCACGGCGGCTTCGACAATCGCGTCAAGCCCGGGCGCCCCAACAGTGAAAACAGTCGCGGGCTGTTCGCCCATCTGGATCACCCGTGCACGGTAGGGCTCTGCTGCAACAAAATGATAGTGCGCCATTTTTGTGAGTGCGTGTCGAATAGCTTCGTCAATCTGGCCTTCGCTTGCTTCCCCACCATGAATATGAACGATGGGAATGCGCGCCAGCATGGCGGCCTCCGCTGCTGCCAATATCTCGTAGCGATCTCCCAGGACCACCAGCATATCCGGCTGAAGTCGCGCATAAACATCAGCAAACCCGATGAGCGCCCGGCCCATCGCCCGCGTAAGCTCCGCGGGGCTATCGCCCTCAAGGCTCATGTCAACGGAAGCAACGACCTCAAAACCATCGGTCTCAATCTCATCCACGGTGTGCCCATGCCGGCGAGAGAGGTGCGTACCTGTGACAATCAGTTGAAGGTCAAGAAGGTCTGACCTGTCCACGCCACGCAGAAGGCCATGAAGCAGCCCATATTCGGCCCGCGACCCGGTCACAACGGATATTTTCCGGCGCCTGGTCACGATGCCACCCCCAAAGAAACACTTGAAGGCACATTGATCAGCCGGGCTTCGATCTCACGCGCACCATCCAGGTTCATGCAAGGCGCACCCGCGTACATATCGAGATCACACATAAGCGTCCAGGTGGGACGCGCCATAAACCCCGCATCATTCGCGGCAGCCAAAACCTTGTTGCGCACTTCCATATCTGGCGTATCAAGCAGAAGGCAATTCAACCAATAGTTGGAGCGCGCAAAACAACGCTCATGAAACACCCCAATACCAGCCAGCTCTGCGAAGGCATTCGAGTACCGTGTCGCGAGCTGGCGTTTCCGGTCAACATAATTGCTGAGTTTTTCCAACTGAGCGCATCCCAGAGCCGCATTCAGATTTGGCATCCGGTAATTGTAACCAACCGCATCGTGATTGAACTCCCACGCATGGGGCACTTTCGCAGTGGTTGTGAGATGTTTGGCGCGGGCAGCAAGGGCGGCATCGTCGGTGACAATCGCCCCACCTCCGCCCGTCGTGATGATTTTGTTGCCGTTAAAGCTGATCGCAGCAACGCGACCAAGCGATCCGCATTTCTCTCCCTTGTAGACGCTGCCAAGCGCTTCGGCCGCATCTTCGACAATGGGAATACCGTACCGCGCAGCAACAGAAATCAACGGCTCCATATCGACCGGATGACCAAATGTGTGCATTGGAACCACAGCCCCAATGCGCTTGCCCGTCAGTCGGTTGCGGGGTCCCGCAGCCGTCCGCTCGGCAATGTCGCCGAGATAGGCATCGAGCTTGGCAGGATCAAGACCAAGGGTTGTCGGATCACTATCCACAAAATGAGGGTGGGCGCCGAGATAAGTCGCTGCATTTGGTGTCGCGATAAATGTAAGTGCTGGCATCAGCACTTCGTCACCGGGCCCAACGCCGACGATCTCCAGCGCAATCTGCAGGGCGGCGGTGCCATTCACAACGGCAACACCGTGCGCGGCACCACAATGAGCAGCAACCTCCGCTTCAAATCGATCAACGTATGACCCAACAGAAGAAACCCAACCTGTATCGAGGCACTCTTTCACATATTCCCATTCCGACCCTTCGAAATGGGGAACATGCAACGGAACAAAACCGTGATCCTTGTCAGCAGAAATCGCTTCACCGATTGCAGCAACAACAGCAGCGGGATCAACAGTATGGGTATCATCAATTCGGGGCGCGAGCGCCATGGACCTCTCCTCAGGCAGCCGCTTCCTCGCGCACATCATAGTTTCCGTAGTAGCCGGGAATTTCTGCTGAGCGTAGAAAAAGACCGGAATGAACGGCCTCGATCAACTCGGGCACGAACGCTTTTACGGAATGGCGGGGCTCAAATCCAAGCACCCGCTTGATCTTGGCGAATGACACCCGGTAGTTGCGCGGATCACTTCCCTTTTCAACATAGCGAACGTCACCGTCAACATGCTTGAGGATTTCATCAATGATCATCGCTTTGGTGTAATTGTTTTCATCGGCACCAACATTAAACACTTCACCGCGCACATTGGCTTCAGGAGCCTCAAGGGTGCGGATCACCGCGCCAGCAATATCGCGCACATGGCAATAGGGACGCCAGGTGTCCTTGTCATAAACGTCGAGTGTTTCTCCACGCGCCAGCGCTGCGGAAAATTCATTCACCGTTAGATCAAAACGCATCCGATGCGAAAGACCAAAGGCCGTTGAGATGCGCAAGATGGTCGGGATGAAGTCAGCATCATCAACATTGTCGAGAATGAACTTCTCAAAACCCACTTTCGTTTCAGCATAAATCGACAGAGGCTTCAGTTCCGATGTTTCGTCGGCCGGCTCATCGCTGTCGCGCATGCCATAGTTGGAACATGTCGAAGTGAAAACAAATTTGTGAATGCCCCGCCCTTCCAGAGCGCGGAAAACAGTCTCCGAGCCGTCCTGATTAACCGACCGGGTGAGATCCGGAAATTTCTTTGAGATCGGATCGCCCACCAGCGATGCCAGGAGCACCACGTCGGTAATGCTATCCAAGGCCTTGTCCAGTGTATCTGGATCGCGCAGGTCGCCCATAACGAGGCTAAAGCCCGGTTCGTCATAAAGACCTTCCAGCGACAGAGAGTTGGAATAGAGGAAATTGTCGAGAACCCGGGTGGCATATCCACGCTTCAGAAGTTCGCGCACCATCACGGAACCGACATAACCCGCCCCGCCAATAACCAGCACATGCCGGGGGCGAACCACACCCCGTTCTGCAGCCAGCGCCAACCGTGCCAGCTCATCCTGCAAAGCTTCTGCCGCAAAGCGCGGAGCATCTCCATCCATCCGGGCAGCACAATTGCGAATTGCCTGCCCATAAACGTCTTCGATTTCTTTGGCATCAGCGCCAGAGGTTTCAATCCCGGAAATTTCTAACATCGCAACCATTCTCCCGAGTGCCCAAGCTCATAAGCCGGAGGCGCCCAATAGGGTGATGAGACACGAAATCTGCCTCGAAATTCTCAACCCTCAGAATGCGACGGAGATGGTTAACAGCGTCTTTCGAAACCAACTCTTAACCACAAAAAACGCCCCTTTCCTGCGGAAAGAGGCGCCGTGGCAGGGTAAACCCCGCATTAATGCGTGTTTTGGATCAGAATTGCTTCTCAGGCAAGCGGATGATCAACCCATCCAGCTCATCCGAAACTTTGATCTGGCAGGACAGGCGACTGGTGTCACGCACATCATACGCGAAATCGAGCATGGCTTCTTCCATCTGCTCCGGGCTGCCTGTTTTGTCTTTCCAGGCATCGTCAACGTAGACATGACAGGTGGCACAGGCACACGCCCCACCGCAGTCGGCATCAATGCCAGGAATGGAGTTTTTGATCGCCCCTTCCATCACGGTCATGCCGTTTTCGCAATCGATAGTATGAGATGTCTCGTCGTGCTCGATAAAAGTGATTTTTGCCATTGTTCCCGTCGGACCTTTTGAAATTGAATTTGCCAGGCCCATTCCGGCCTGTCCGCGTCACGAAAATGACGCCTGTGTCACCATTTTTCAAGAGGGACTTTACCGAAAGCCTCCACCTGCCGGTTTTATACAACCGACAGGCCGGGAAATATCACGCGTGCTTACCCGCCGTCCAGCCAGTTTTCACCAAATGTGACTTGGCATGGGAAATCGGCTCCTCCTCCAGGGCCGTAGCAAACGTGTCATTCCACCGGTTTAGAAAGCCAAATGCCGAGATAATCGCAACAATATCAACGATCTGAAGCTCATCGAAATGGGGTTTCAGCGCCTCAAAATCAGCATCCGTGACCCCATTGGGCACCTGCGCCGCAAGCTGCGCCACCCGTAAAGCCGCCCGTTCCCCTTCGGAAAAAAGAGGTGAGGTCTCATATTCCCAGATTTTTTCAAGTTTTTCGGCTTCCAGGCCGTCCGCGTGCGCAGCGCCATGATGGGTGTGCGCCTGGCAATAGAGGCACCCCGCCGACTGACTGGCCATATAAGCAATCATGCGGTCCAGCCCCCCGGTCAGGGCATGTCCTAAATTAATCTGCACCATCAGCCCAACAAAAGCTTTCACCAACTCCGGCCGACGCGCCATGGTCAGCAGGCTGTTGGGCAAAAAACCCATACTGCCCTCCGCCAACGCCAATATGTCGTCCAGGCCCTCAGTTTCCTCTCGTTTCAGTGGTGCTAATCGGTTCATCTTCCCTCCCCCGTGACGGTTCCCTGCAATCGCACTGATCAGAAAAATTGTTGGTCCGTCATTTTTCTCTCATAATAATCCGACAAGATAAGCTGTCTCAGTTGCAGTACCAACATCGTCCGGATCACAAATTGATGAACACGCCCCTCAACATCCTTTTCATCACCGCAGATCAATGGC
This sequence comes from uncultured Parvibaculum sp., assembly GCA_964518885.1. Taxonomy (GTDB): domain Bacteria; phylum Pseudomonadota; class Alphaproteobacteria; order Parvibaculales; family Parvibaculaceae; genus Mf105b01. The sequence continues at coordinate 6,369 of CAZFHW010000010.1, forward strand.
GCGGCGATTGTCTGTCCGCGCGCGGACATCCCGTGGTGCAAACACCTCATCTGGATGCTCTGGCGGCCGACGGTGTGCTGTTTCAAAATCACTATGCCAATGCGGTCCCTTGCGCCCCCAGCCGCGCTTCGCTGCACACCGGCCTCTACCTGCAAAATCACCGCGCCTGCACCAACGGCACCCCGCTTGATGCACGCCACACCAATTGGGCGCTTGAGGCGAAAAAGATCGGCTACGACCCGATCCTCATCGGCTACACCGACACGGCCAACGATCCGCGCACCCTGCAAGACGACAGCCCGTGGCTCAAAACCTACGAGGGCCCCCTGCCCGGCATCCGCCCCATTGCCATGATGGGCACATGGCCCGGCCCCTGGGCTGATGATCTCCGGGAAAAAGGCTATCCGTTGCCGGACGATCTGCGTCAGACCTTCGGCCTGCGCGAAGACGGGCCGGACTATGAACATGGTCGGGCCACACCACGGCCCCTCATCTATCCAGCAAAAGACAATGACACCGCCTATCAGGTGAACCGCTGCATTGACTACATGGATGAGACGGCCAAAGCGGGACAGCCTTTCATTGCCCACCTGTCGCTCTTGCGCCCGCACCCGCCCTGGGTTGCCTCAGAGCCCTATGCCAGCATGTACGATCCCGCCAGCCTGCCCGGCTACATCCGCGCCGAGACAGTGGAAGCCGAAGCCGAGATCCATCCCTGGCTCGCCCACCAGTTGGACAATCGGCTATACCGCGCCCCGGAGAATGACAAAAAGCAGCGCCGCATGAAGGCGGTCTATTACGGCCTCATGAGCGAGGTGGACCACGAGCTGGGTCGGCTGATTGCGTCTCTGAAAGAGAGCGGCCAATACGACAACACCCTGATCATTTTCACCTCAGATCATGGGGAGCAGATGGGCGACCATTGGATCATCGGCAAGTGCGGCTATTTCGATGGCTCCTATCACATCCCGCTCATCATCCGCGACCCCCGCGCCAACACCACCCGGGGCACCCGCGTTGAGGCGTTCACGGAAAATGTCGACATCATGCCCACCATGCTGAGCGCCATCGGTGCCAAGGTGCCACCGCAATGCGATGGGCAGACGCTTGACCCTTTCCTTGCGAGCGGCACCACGCCCAAACGCTGGCGCACAGAGGCTCACTGGGAGTACGACTTTCGGAACCCCTCAGATGACACGGCCGAGCGCGCTCTGGGGCTCACCCTGCATCAGTGCACCATGAATGTGATCCGGTCGGAGAAATACAAGTACGTCCACTTCACCAACATGGCCCCGCTATTTTTCGATCTGGAAAAAGACCCGGGCGAACAGGTCAACTGCGCAAACGATCCCGCCTATCTGTCTCTGGTGCTGGAGTTCGCCCAAAAGCTGCTGTCATGGCGCATGGCCCATGATGAGGCGACGCTGACTCATGTGACGTTGACCGACGATGGTCCTGTGGAGCGGGCAGCGCCGAGGCACTAGGACCACATCCGGTTTCAAAATGGTATTTCATTCACCGTCACATTTAGGTCAAATTCTTCCTTATAGTCCTTGTCAGACGTTGCAATTTCAACCAACACTTTTCCGGAAAGTAGATATTCATCACGAAGATCTTCTCCACTCCACCGACTCCATACGTGCTTGCTACCCTGCAGCGTAGATCTCGCCCACCTGCCACTTGCTAGGTTCGGCACAGGCGCTTTTATAAAGTGCTGAGTAGTATAGCCATCTCGATCGATTTTTTGGGATGGGCATTCATTACCATCCACCAAAAATGTCCAACCATCCCCGGAGCACAAATAGAGCGCTGTGATCTGTGGGCTACTTTCTTTCGAGATATTTCTAATATCAACGACCAAATCAATTTTTGCATCCGCGTGCAAATAATTTTTCACCAAAAGCTCTTCCTTTACGTTCAAGCTAATAGCAAACACATCAGATTTTCGCCTCGCAATCTCCCCCTTTATCCACTCAATTTCCGTTGTAAGAAGAGATTTGAGCGAGGCAATTGATCCACCATATATCACGTGGCGATGATGCTTTAGATCAAAAGGAATATCATCTGCATTTTTTGCAATCAGTATACAGATCTTTCCTTTTGCATGTGCATACCCAACCTCGTAGAACACGTTGGGGTTTTGATCACTCATATCGGCAATAATGAAATCCGCCACATCAATTTGCAGATAGATCCTCTCTAGGATTGTCTCTGAAAAAATCTGCTCATCAACTCGTTCCGCTAGGACCTCAAGTTCATCTGCGACCGCCTTAATCCCCAGCTTGTAAATATCATCAAAATCAACACTGAATGGGATTAGGACAAACGCAAAAGGTTTAGTCATGAGAAGTCCATCTGTTGCAGATTTTGGATTTTACACCACCTTGCATAACAGATTGGCTGCCATACTGTCATACAATCCCCTCAATCTGCTCCGCGCTCACCCCATTCGCTTTCGCCACTTCCACGATCTCGCTCCAGGTTTTGTCATCAATAGGAATGCCGTTCGCGCGGCGGTCAGCCTCTGAAATCCGTTCGGGATCGCCCGGTGACAGGACCGGCTCGTCGGGGTTTTGCGCGGGCGAGGCTTTAAAATATTCCACCATCGCGTCAATTTCCGACGCCATCCATTGCCGGTCCCCCAACCGCGACGGGTCGATGACAATCGCGATCATGTGATTGATGATCGAATTGTGCCGTTCATTGCCGGGCTGGATTGTCCCCCCGCCGGTCAGCACACCCGCCAGAATTTCCGCCATGAAGGCAAGGCCATAGCCTTTGTGGTCGCCGATGGTGAGCAGTGCCCCGCGCGGCTCGTCAAACATCACCGAAGGATCGGTCGAAGGCGCGCCCGTCTTATCAAGCAGCGTGCCCGGCGCCATCTGCTCTCCCTTGTTCATGGCAACCCGCACTTTGCCGAGTGCTACTTTCGAGGTCGCCATGTCGAGCAATATGTTCTCGGTTTTATCCCCGCCCGGCACCGCAATGCAGATCGGGTTGGTGCCAAAGCGCGCATCACTTCCCCTGAAAGGAGCAACCAGGGGGGAATGGTCCACCACATTGACGAAATGGATCGACACCATGCCCGCCGCCAATGCCTGTTCGCCATAGGTGCCGACACGGCCAATATGATGGGCGTTGGCAAGGCTCATCAGCGCAATGCCAGTCTCCTTGGCGCGCGCAATAGTTTGGTCCATGGCTTCCCGCGCCACCACCTGACCATAACCGCGCCCGCCATCAAACCGCAGGATCGCGCCATCATCCTTCACCAGCTTGACGCTCGTGTTGGGCTTCAGCAGGTCCATATGCTGGATAAACACGTAAGCCGGAACCATGCCCACCCCGTGGCTGTCATGACCGGTGAGATTGGCGCGGACAAGATGAGTGGCGACGATCTCCGCCTCTTCCGCCGTGCTGCCCCCACCCCTCAAAATGGCCTCGACCACTTTTTGAAGTCGATCTGGTGAAATGAGCATGGTTTCCCCCCTCGGTGCCGGTTGAGCTTGTTTTCTTCAGCCTAATTCGGCACACCTTGAAGCAGAAGACAATTTTGCGGGAGAGTTTGGGTGGAGCGGTTGGACTGTGTGGTGATCGGTGCCGGGGTCATAGGGCTTGCCATCGCCCGCGCGCTGGCATTGCAGGGCCGCGATGTCGTCGTGCTGGAAAAAGCCAGGCTGATCGGCAGCGAAACCTCGTCTCACAATTCAGAAGTTATCCACGCCGGCATCTATTATGCCGCCGACAGCCTCAAAGCTCGGTTCTGCGTGGAGGGTCGCAAGCACCTTTACCCGTTTCTGGAGCAGCACGGGGTCGATTTCAAAAAATGCGGCAAGCTCATTGTCGCAACCAGCGACGCCCAACGAAACGAACTCACCAACATCGCCGCCCGCGCCGCCCGCAACGGGGTCGACGATTTGCGGCTGATCGAGGGCGCAGAATTGCAGGAGATGGAACCGGCCCTCAAGGCCTGCGCCGCCCTCCTGTCGCCTTCCACTGGCATTCTGGACAGTCATGGGCACATGCTGGCGCTTCAGGGAGATCTGGAAGAAAGAGGCGGAAGCATTGCCTTCATGAGCGAGGTGACGGCACTGGAGGCAACCCCCGCCGGTATCATCATTCATGTGGGCGGCGAGACAGAGATGGCGGTCCTTGCCCAGACAGTCGTCAACGCAACGGGCTACTCAGCACCACTTCTGGCAGCCAAGACCAAAGGCTTAAAAGCTAAAGATGCGCCCACGGCCTATTATGCGAAGGGCAATTATTTCACCCTCACGGGCCGCGCACCTTTTTCACGGCTGATCTATCCGGTGCCTGAAAAAGCCGGGCTCGGCGTTCACCTGACCCTCGATATGGGGGGACAGGCGCGCTTTGGTCCTGATGTGGAATGGGTAGACAGCCCTGACTATTCCGTCGACCCGGCACGCGGTGAGGTTTTCTATGCCGCCATTCGGGACTATTGGCCGGATCTGCCCGACGGCGCCCTACAACCGGGTTATGCGGGGATCAGGCCGAAGCTGCAGGCACCGGGGGAACCCGCCCACGACTTCCGCATTGACGGCCCGGCGGAACATGGAGTGCCAGGCCTCATCAATATGATGGGAATTGAAAGCCCGGGCCTCACGGCCTCGCTTGCAATCGGGGATTATGTTGCGTCCCTGCTGAAGCAATAAGCACTTAGCCACGCAAAGCCAGCATCAGTCTGCGAGCAAGAGCGCAACATGGGCAATTGTTTCATCGATGGCACCACGAACCTTGATCAGCGCGTCTTCGCGAGCGGCACCATCCAGATCGGTCATCTGTTCAGCCATTTCCGCCTGATCGCCAACCGCCCAGGCACCAATGCCCCGGGCAGACCCTTTGAGGCTATGCGCCACATCTTTCCACTCGGCGAGCGATGCCGCCGTTTCGAGACGCTGCAGATAGACACCAGACTGGCATCTGAAAAGGCCAAGCAGTTCACACTCAAGCGAGCGGTCGCCTAGCGTATATTTTGAAAGATGAACCAGATCGACAAGAACACTCTCTCGTCTAACACCAACACAGGCAGGCACTTCGGCCCGCATCGCTAATCCCCCGGACATACGCAACTCCACTAAACTTGACAATCAAGGGGCTAGTATTGCTGGCAAAGTTTACGAAACATCTGCTTGCGGTCTATTTCAGCCGTCAACAGCTAAAAAAATGCCGATAGTATTAACGAAATGAAACAAGCAAAATTTCTCGGAAATCTGCGCCAAATTCAATGCTGAATCGTCATTAACAAGTTGACATACTAACAGAATCAAGAATCAAAACCGATTTCTCTTGCTTTTATAGTTAATTTTTGGTAAATACTTAAGAGAGGTTGCACAGCCTCGTGACTCGTAAAACCCCTCGTAGAGCCCCCGGCGTTTTGAACCCAACCCTGGCATTTTGAAAACGGGCACAGGTCTCAACT
>CAZFHW010000010.1:11905-13302 GCA_964518885.1 uncultured Parvibaculum sp.
CCCCGGCGTTTTGAACCCAACCCTGGCATTTTGAAAACGGGCACAGGTCTCAACTTCCCTGCGGCCTCGTTGTCCCCAGAATTTTGTAACCCGAGGGCGTCAACTTGCAAATCAACCAGTCCGGCTTAACAGGGTTGGCAAACCAGGGCTCAGCCCAACCCCGTACAACGCAGGATCGGATCGTTCGCAGGTCAATCTCCTGCCCCTCATCATTGAAAAGCGGCAGCTTCCCGCCCGGTTCATTCAGGCCGCGGATCAGGTAGCGGATTTGCGCCCATGTCGGTTTGGCGTTGCGGTCCATAGGGCGCGTGCCCGCACTACTCTCCTCAGCGCTCCCCATATCCCCATTGTCGGCCATTTTGACGTCCCGGTAGTTTCTCCGGCCATACGCAACACACCAGTCGAGGGCTAAAACTTGAACCTTTCGCGCCCGGGCGGCAAGTCTGCTTCTTCAGGCACCCCAATCATCAACAAGAGTTGACTCACGCGCACCATTCCAACACGCTTGATCGCACCCGAGGCCAAAAGAAAAATAGCTTATGAAACAAGTAGATCGCCCCACTCCCGCCCTGTCAGTCTCTGCTGAGCCCAGTCTCTCTGCGTCACCGGCGAACGAAGATTCAGCGGCAACCGGCCAGCTCTATAAACTCATGTCGCGACGCCCCAGCCGCTCAATTCCCGGAGCCGCCGTCGCCCTTACCATTGTGTGGATAGGCGCTTTGGCGGCCTACATCGGCGGTTTCTACGGCTTTGACGGAATTGTCGCTGCGCCCCGCGCTGAACTTGCTCTTTTGGCGGCAGCCACCCTCGCCCCCTTGACCCTCATCTGGCTTGTGGCCTTCACAGTTTGGCGGAGCCAGGAGATGCGGCTGATGGCCGACGCGCTCGCCCGCACCGCTCTGCGTCTCACAGAGCCAGAAGAGACAGCAATCGGCGACATGTCACGTCTCGGACAAGCCGTCGCTGGCCATCTGGGAACCATGAGTGCGGGACTGGAAGAGACCGTCAATCGCGCAACCGCCCTCAACGAACTGCTGCAACGCCAAATAGGCGACATTGACGCGGGCAGTGTCCGAGCCGAGGAACGCGCTACGCGTCTCAATGCACTGTTAGCGGAACACAAGGAAGGCCTGGAAAATCTGGCTTTGTCGCTGGGAACTGAAACCGACACAGTCACCCAGATGATGAACGAGCAGGTAGCTGCTGTCCGCAGCGTCACATCCACAGCCGAACAGAAAATCACAGCCGCTAGCGAAACCCTTCGCCAACAGACCGAAAACCTATCGCGCGCAAGCGAGGCAGCCATTGTTGGCGCCGATGCAACCACCTCCATGCTGGACAGGCAATCCTCACGGCTGGAAGTGGTGGCCCAGGCGGCCCTGTCGAAGGCAGACGGC
>CAZFHW010000010.1:13402-36422 GCA_964518885.1 uncultured Parvibaculum sp.
GCCAACGATGCAGCCAATGCCGTCGGCGACGCATCGAGAAGCGCAAAAGACAGTATCGAGGCGGCAACGCTGTCATTCGGAGAGGCAACCACCAGCACCACGGAAGCCGCCAAAACAGCTGTCACTGTCTTGGATGAGGCCGCCGCTGAGATTGAGAAAGCCATATCCAGCCGCTCCGATGCCGCCGCCCGCAATTTGGACACCCGTATAGGTGAGTTGCGCTCCGAGATGGCAAAGACAGCCACCAGTGCCGAAACCGCGGGCGAAAGACTGGGGGCCGCCATGTTCGGCATTGGCGGTGCAGCCAAAGAAGCCGGCCGCGCCCTCCATACCGCCTGTGAAGAACTGGAAAAGCGGATGGTTGATTTGCCACAGGAGGCCGCCGAAGGCGCCCAGGCGCTCCAGACAGTCCTGGAAGATCAGGTCTCGTCGCTTGCCTCAATCGCGGAAATTGTGGTGCGCCATGCCCGCACTCTCGACCGCGGCACGCCACAACGAAGTGCTGCAGTACCCGCAACCGCGGCCCCCCTTACAGGTACCCGCCCGCGTGAAGGGGGGAATTGGGGCATCTCGGAACTCCTCGCAGCCGTCGGGCACCCAGAACCGTCAGAAAAAAAAGCAGGCACCGGCGAACTGCATCGCCGTTCACTTCACATTATCGAAAGCCTGCAGTCCATCGCCATCGACCTTGACCGGGCCCTGGAGCAAAGCCCCCCGGCAGACCTCTGGCGCCGCTACCAGGCAGGCGAACGCAATGTCTTCGCCAGGCGTCTCTACAATTTGCAGGGTCGCGAACTCTACGATCAGATTTCGCAAAAATACACCGCTGAACGTGAGTTTCGGGAAGACGTGGACAAGTTCGCAAATCTTTTCGAGCAGCTCCTTCTGGAAGCTGCCGAACGGGACCGGGAAGGTATCCTGATCGAAACCTACCTCACCTCAGATACGGGCAAGGTCTATCTTCTACTCGCACAGGCGACGGGCCATCTGGCCTGACGCTGATCACGTCTGACAGTAAGAGCTATCCGGCAGAGTCCAACGTCGCCCGGACAGCTTCATCATAAATCCAGGCGGCAATGTCACCAAGGGCTGCGGAGGTCGCGCGATCAAAGGCCCCGACAACGTTGATCATGCCCTTACCTTCGAGCTGCGCGACGGTTTCAAATCGGCGCCCCGCGACAATCTCATCGCTAAACCGACGGACCAATTGAGCGTTGAAAACCACCCGCACCGTTTCTGCCTCTGTGCCGCCTGTCTCTGCGCCAAATGTCAGAATTGAGAGACGGACAAGATAATCAGAACGCATGCCCGCAGCCCTGCGACCCACGGCCTGAAACTTGCCCGATCGGTCAAGCAGATCAACCAATAAGACCTGGACCATTTGCGGAACCCGGTCCGACCACCGCGCATTTGCAAAGTACCGGATTTCGTTCGGCGAGGGCTGATAGACGACCCGGTTGGAATCCAGGGCCGCAGGCGCATAAGGCTCGTCGACAACAAGCAGCAGCGACAGTCGGGGACGGTCGGCTCCTAAATCAATGTCAGGTGTCGTCAGAACATAAATATCGGGCGGGGCGTCAATTCCAACAGTTGCCAACGCACATGCCTGCAGGCCCATGGCCAGCACCGCGCAGGCCCACAACCGACCCCATGTTTTAGCTCGTCTCTGCATATCGTCCGCCTCTAGTCCGGATCATATTCTGGCGCATCACGCCCCAGAAAGAAGCGTGCCGGGTCACCTTCTGCACGCGAAACAAAGCGCTCAAGAGAGCCAACCATTTCCCGCGCCTCTTCAATCAACAAGGGTAACTGGCCCAAACCATCGCGTGCAAAACTATTCAACGACCCGCGATTATTCGACAATAACTGCTCGAGTTCTTCCGCCACCTTACGGTAGGAAATAGCCGCAGCTTTAGCCTCCCGCACCAACTCCGTCACATCCGTTTCAAGCAACCGATCAGCGGTTCCAGCCAGGTTCTCGAGCTTGCCACTCGCCGCTGCGACATCCCGGCTAATTGTGTTGATGTTCTCAAGCGTCCCCGCAATGTTGCTGGAATTACCCGACAGGTCCAATGACAGACTTTCAAGGTTCGCCACAATGCGCCCAATAGACTTCTGATTTTCCTGCACCAGCAGCCGCACGTCTGTGATCAGCGCATTGGCGTTCTGAAGTGTGTCCGGCGCGCTCGCGAAAAGTTCCTGAAAGGCCGACGGCGCGGCAACAATAACTGGATAGGATGCGCCGGGTCCCGGCTTTAAGGGAGGAGACGCTGCGCTGCCCCCTTTGAGCTCAATCAGAGCGACGCCTGTGAGACCGAAAAGTTCCAGTTGCGCGGTGGTATCTTCTTTAACCGGAGTGCGTGCATCAAGTTCGACCATCGCCACGACCTTGCTTGGGTCGTCTTCCGCCAAATGCAGGTCGATCACCCGGCCAACGGGTATGCCGTTATATTGAACAACCCCCGACTCTGTGAGCCCCGATACCGACCCGGAAAACAATATCTCATAGTAAGTGTAAGTCCGGTCAAGCTGCACCCGCCCGATCCATAAGGCGAAGAGAAAAAACAGGGCGATACCACCCAGCGCAAATGCACCGATCAAAACATTGTTGGACTTGATTTCCATCGCTTTGTGTTCCTACCCGCCAGCAGTCATTTGTGCAGCACGGGCCCGAGGCCCGGTGAAATATTCTTTAACCCAAGGATGATCGCATTTCAGCATATCGCTCATCGTTCCTTCAACCGTAACATGTTTATCCGCCAACACCGCGATCCGGTCGCATGTGGCATGCAACGTGTCGAGATCATGGGTAACAAGAAAAACGGTCAGACCAAGAGTGCGCTGCAAATCACGGATAAGCGTGTCAAAGGCGGCGGCGCCAATCGGGTCCAACCCCGAGGTTGGCTCATCCAGAAACAGAATGTCGGGATCAAGAGCCAGGGCGCGGGCAAGACCGGCACGCTTGCGCATCCCCCCTGACAGCTCGGATGGGTACTTCGTACCTGCCTCCAGCGGCAAGCCCGTCATCATAATCTTCAACGCCGCCAACTCATCCATCAAGGTCTCGGATAACTGCAAATGCTCGCGGTACGGCACCTGGATATTCTCAGCGACGGTCAGTGCAGAAAACAGCGCACCGTCTTGGAAAAGAATGCCCCATTTTTGTTCCAGCAACCGGCGCTCAGCCTCATCCATCTCTGAAATGGTCTGGCCCAACACGCTGATGGTTCCAGATGAGGGTCGCTGCAGCCCAACAATCGACCGCAACAGAACAGACTTGCCGGTGCCTGAACCACCAACGATCCCCAGCACTTCTCCCCGGTAGACATCCAGATTGAGATTGTCGTGAACCACTTGGGAGCCAAACTGGTTTTTAAGGCCACGCACCCGGATGATCGGCTCCTTGCTATCCATGACCTATATCCCCATCGTCGTGAAGAAAATGGCAAACAAGGCATCCAGCACGATGACCATGAATATGGATTTGACCACCGACCTGGTCGTCTCCAGGCCAACAGACTCGGCACTCCCGGTCACTTTCAGTCCCGAGTAACACCCGATCATCGCGATCACCAAAGCCATAAACGGTGCTTTGATCATACCGACACCAAAGGTCCAGAAGTCGGCGGCTTCTTTCAGGCGCACAATAAAAATGCCAGGAGACGTGCCTTGCATCTGCCACACAACCATGGCCCCACCGAGCAGCCCCATCATATCTGCAATGAAGGTAAGCAGCGGCAACATCACGATTAGCGCCAGAACCCGCGGCACCACCAGCATATCCATCGGATCAAGGCCCAGCGTGCGCATCGCATCCACTTCTTCGCGCATTTTCATGGACCCGATTTCTGCGGTGAAAGCACTACCAGATCGACCGGCCACAATAATCGCCGTCAAAAGGATACCGATCTCGCGCAAAAAAGTGATCGCAACCAGGTTCACCGTAAATATCTCGGCGCCAAAGCGCTGCAATTGCACAGCCCCTTGTTGAGCCAGCACGCCGCCAATCAGGAAGGTGATAAGGCAGACAATCGGCAAGGCATCAAATCCGGTTCGCTCCATGTGATGGACAAACGGCACCAGGCGCAAGCGGCTGGGGTGTTTGAGCGTTCGCCACAAAGCTTGAAGAAGAAGACCGAAAAACCCGACCAGACCCCGCACCTCGCGCCCCGCCTTGACGATCAGCCCGCCAATTCTCTCCGCCAACTGTTGGAAGATCGGTGCTGAAGGCAACCGAAGATTGAAGTCGGATCGTTGAGCAGCCACGACATTCAGCAATGTCCGAAATTCCGCAGTTTCACCTCGGTAGCTGACCCGAAGTCCGGCGACGCGCAATTGCTCAGCGGTCCTGTGCAGCATCCAGGCACCAGCCGTATCCAAACGGGTCAAGTCGGTGAGATCGATCACCGCATCACGGCCCCGGGTCCGTTTGGGCATCAGGTCTTTTAGGGGAGTATCCAGCCCACGCACGAACCGAACTGTCCAAACCCCTCCCGCCCGGATGAGGTAGCCAGCCTCGGCCTCCTCTGTCTCCAGCGTTGCTGTTCCGCCCGTCTCCACCCTGCCGCCTATGCCTCTCATAACCGCTCCGGCCCCAATTTTGACCGAATTTCACTCTATCCCTTCCTAGCATACAAACCGCGTCAGACAGCCACATTGCTTGATGCCTGTAGAACATTTAGGTTCAGAGGAAGTAATGCGTGATCACACGCGTCGTTTTGTCGGCCACATAAGGGGTACGGGCGTTCGTTTCAAACGCCTCACTGGAGAAGTAGAATTATGAATCAGTTTGCTAAAGGTCTGAGTATTTTCGCATTGAGCCTAATGCTCCCCCTTGCGGCCCAGGCCGATGAGCCAAATTTGGGCAAAGGCGCCAAGGTTTTCAAAAAATGCCAAGCCTGCCACACCCTTGAACAGGGCGGCGCCAACAAGATCGGCCCTAATCTTTATGGCCTATTTGAGCGCGCAGCAGCGTCCACACCAGACTTCAACTATTCCGATGCGATGACGGAAAAAGCGGAAGAAATTGGCACCTGGACGGATGAGACCCTTGATACCTATCTCACCAAACCACGCGATTATGTGCCCGGCACCAACATGTCATTCGCGGGCCTGCGCAAAGAAAGCCAGCGGATAAACCTGATCGCTTTCTTGCGTCAGGAAACAGGCGCAGCAGCTGCTGAGTAAGCGACCCCGTTTATGGGTCATTGAAAACGTTCAAAGGCGGATTTTAAGCCGCCTTTTTTACGTCTTCCCGCACCACAGACGGGCCTAACCTTCGCGCCGACGTCGCTGAACAAACCAGATGCCAGCCAGCAATAGTCCGGTTGGAAAATAGACCAGATAGGCATTGGACTGATTTTGCGGCAGCTCAACCGACACTATCTGCCAGTCGAAATCCACACCAGCGACTTCAGCCGGCCCGCCAAAAACGATATCGTCGACAAAAACACCCTCCGACTCGGAGCGCAACACGAGGCCAGCATTTTCAAGGCGGTCAGCAAGCGGCGCGCGCGCGCCAAGCGGCAATATGACGGTGCGCGTTTTGATATCGCCTTCCAGCGTTTCCCCTCGCACAATCAATCGCACATTGCTCATAGCCGGAGCAGCTTCAATCAGAGGTGAGGCCTCGACGAAAGAAACCGTTTTGAACGGGGGCTGCACCATATCTACCCAGTATTGCGGTCGAAACAGAGAGAAGGCGACCAGCAACAATACAGCCGACTCCCATAGCCGACTGCGCGCAATAAAATAGCCCTGGGTCGCTGCCGCAAATACCAGCACCGCTGTCACCGCTCCCACCACAGTCAGAACCAGATCAACCGGGCCCTCGATACCGATCAGCAGGAGTTTGGTGTTGAAGATGAACAGGAAGGGCAGCGCAACGGTCCGCAGGGAATATTTAAAGGCAATGATCCCAGTGCGAATAGGGTCCGCACGCGAAATCGCAGCGGCCGCAAACGAGGCCAACCCCACCGGCGGTGTCACATCTGCCATGATCCCAAAATAGAAGACGAAGAGATGAACAGCGATGAGCGGCACCACCAACCCATTCTGCGCGCCCAGATCCACCACCACATTGGCCATCAAAGCCGACACAACAATGTAGTTCGCCGTTGTCGGCAGGCCCATGCCAAGCACGATGGACAGCACTGCCACCAGAACCAGCATCAACAGCAAGTTGCCGCCGGACAGGATTTCCACCAATTCCGTCAACACCTGCCCAATGCCCGTCAGTGAAACCGCGCCGACAATAACACCCGCCACCGCCGTCGCGATTGCGATCGAGACCATGTTCCGGGCACCCAGATCAAGCCCGGAAATAAGTGCGTCAACACCTGCACGAAGGTTGGCAAAAATCTGACCTTCGCGCCGGGCAACACCCAGAACGGCTTTTTGCGTGATCAGAATGAAGCCAATCGCAAGGGTTGCCCAGAACGCCGCCAGCCCCGGCGACAGGCGTTCCACCATCAAGCACCAAACCAACACACCGATAGGCAAAATGAAATGGAGGCCGGTGCGTCCAATTTCCCCAAGCGGCGGTGTCATCAACACAGGAGCCTCGGGGTCGTCCTCCGGAAGATCGGGATGACGCGCAGCAAACGCGAGGGTCACGATGTAAAAAAGAGCAAAACCCGCAGCCAATGCATAAGGTGCATCATCGCCGAGGAGAGACTGTGCCCCGAGAATGCCGTAGTACCAGCCCCCCGCAACAATTGCGAAGGATGTCAGCGCAAGACCGGTCCGAAGCAAGCGGGATCCAAAGCTTCCCACCGGCACTGCCCGCGGCAACCCTTCCATGCCCGACTTCAGCGCTTCGAGATGAACGATGTAAAGCAGTGCAATGTACGAAATGATCGCTGGCAAAAAAGCGTGTGTGATGACCTCAAGGTAGGAAATCCCCACATACTCGACCATAAGGAAGGCCGCTGCCCCCATCACCGGTGGCATGATCTGGCCATTGACGGACGCTGCCACCTCCACCGCTCCAGCCTTTTCGCCGGAAAAACCAACCCGCTTCATCAGCGGAATGGTGAATGTGCCCGTGGTGACCGTATTGGCAATCGACGACCCGGAAACCAGTCCCGTCATGCCTGATGCCAGCACCGCCGCTTTTGCCGGACCGCCCCGCATATGCCCCAGAAGCGAGAAGGCGACCTGAATGAAATAGTGCCCGGCCCCCGCCCGGTCCAACAAGGCGCCGAACAAAACAAACAGAAAAACAAAGCTCGTGGACACGCCGATCGCAATACCAAACACGCCCTCTGTGGTGAGCCACATATGGCTCATGGCGCGCGAGAAAGAAGCTCCTTTCCACGCAATAATATCCGGTGCCATGTTGCCAAAAAAGACGTAACCGAGAAAGATAACCGCCATAACAGTGAGGGGGGGGCCCAGCGCGCGCCGGGTCGCCTCCAGCAACACAAGCATCCCCACACCAGCCACCGCCAAATCAAGTGTGGTGGGCAGGCCTGGCCGGTTCGCCAGTGCATCGTAGAAGACAAATAGATAACCAGCCGACAAAGCCCCAATGATCGCTAGCACCCAATCCAAAGGCGGAACCCGGTCTCGCGGTGACCTCTTCAACGCTGGAAAACTCGTAAATGCCAGCAGGAACGCGAAGGCAAGATGGATCACCCGCGCTTCCGTGTCATTCAGAACCGGCAGGTACTTCGCAAATAGAAACGGCAATGGCGAGGCATACCACAGCTGAAACAGCGACCAGACAATTGCGATACCTGCAATCACCTTTCCGGTTGAACCACTATGGTCGCGTGCGCCGGTTTCAACGGCAACCAACTCATCTGCAACAGAGGGGGATGTCATCGTCCGCGTCCGACTATTCGATCAGCCCGACTTCCCTGTAATACCGCTCCGCCCCCGCATGCAGCGGTGCGGAAAGCGCGTTATGCACCATGCCCTCTTTCGTCAGAACGGCAAAGGCAGGGTGCAGCCGTTTAAATTCGTCAAAATTCTCAAACACCGCCCGGACCATCTGGTAGGCGATTTCATCCGACATCGCAGTTGAGGCAACAAATGTCGCCGCGACACCAAACGTCGACACATCATCCGGATTGCCGTTGTACATGCCGCCGGGAATTGTCGCAGGCCCATAGAAACTATTGTCCGCAATCAATTTATCAACGGCCTCACCGGTCACATTGACCAAAACCGTGTCGCAAGTGGTTGTCGCTTCCTGAATCGATCCGCTTGGATGCCCGACCGTGAAGACAATGGCATCAATCTTGTTGTCACACAGCGCCATTGACTGTTCGGCTGACTTCAACTCAGACGCGAGGGAGAAATCATTGACGCTCCAACCAAGGGCTTCCATCACCACTTCCATGGTGGCCCGCTGCCCAGAGCCCGGATTGCCAATATTAACCCGCTTACCCCGAAGGTCCTCAAACGATTGGATGCCTGCGTCTGAGCGCGCCACCACAGTGAACGGTTCCGGGTGAAGCGAAAACAAAGATCTCAACTCCGGGAATGTCCCGACCTCCGAAAATTTCGAAGTCCCGTTATAGGCGTGGTACTGCCAGTCAGACTGGGCGACACCCATGTCGAGATCACCCTGCCGGATCGCATTGATATTGAAGAGCGACCCTCCGGTACTTTCAACCGAACAACGAATGCCGTGAACTTTCCGCTCTTTGTTTACCAACCGGCAGATAGCCCCACCTGTGGGATAATAGACCCCTGTGACCCCCCCAGTGCCCACTGTCACAAAAACGCGTTCTGGCGCTGCGAAACTACTCGTCGAGGCGGCAAGCACCACAACTGCCCAGATCGCCAGCGTCTGAAGACCCTTCACAACCCAATTCATGCTCGCACTCCCTTTTCACATCGATTAAGCGGAAATTCCATTCTGGCCGCCGATTTGAGCCGCATCGTAGAGCCTGCGCTTCCCCAAAACAAATGATGAAAATGGCTGGAATGTGGAATGTTTTGTGCAAATCCAACTAGACATGCTCCTCGACCGTTTCAAGTTGGGACAGATTGACTTAAGCTCAAGTTGGTTGGGGAACCATGGATATGTGTAAGACAACAGTCAATTTGGTAAAGAGTTCGCGTAAATGCAGTCCACGACCATATTCCGTCGCCTCGCAGCCCTCCTGCCCGCCCTGGTCCTCCTGGGTGCGCTAGGCCTGTCTCTTTATGATCCAAAGGGCATTGCCACTGCGATTTCCGACCGCACTTTCGACATTTACCAACAGATAAAGCCGCGCCCGTCTGGTGCGCAAAAATCGGTCTACATAGACATCGGCACCACCTCCGCTGCGCGATACGGCAGCTGGCCCTGGCCACGTGCGCGGCTCGCCGAGCTTGTTGAGGCAACCCGCAAAGCCGGTGCAGAGACAATTGTGCTCGACATGTCCCTGCCAGAGCCAGATGCCACGTCGCCTCGCGAAGCTCTCAAACTGTGGATACCCCTGCCCCCCGGCACTGATATCACCAATCTCGCCTCTGCTCTTTCCACCCTGCCTGACCATGACATTTTGTTGGCACAGGCACTGCGGCAAGGCTCATCCGTTGTCAGCATTACGCCTGGCAAAGGAACCAGTGGCGTAACGCGCACACCATTCGCTCCCATTGCACAGAGTGGCGGCAATCCGTTGCGCTATGCCCCACAATATACCCAATGGGCAAGCACTCTGGGGCGGTTGCTCAGTGAAGATGCCCAAGGGATGGGTATTGGACTGCCAAGCCATCGCTATGCGGACCGCATACGCACGCTTCCCATGCTTGCAAATCTGGGCGGCAAGCTCGTCCCCTCCACTGCGTTGGAAGCTTTGCGGGTCGATCAGAATGCGTCCGGCCACCTCGCTCACGTTGCTGTTCCCGAAGGCGGCTTTGCCATTGGCGAAACCACAGGCATAGATCAGATCACAATCAATGGGACCAATACATCGGTGCGTACAGAAGCCGACGGCGCACTTCGGCTCTACTACCGTTCCCGCTCGCAACAGTCGACTTACGAAGCCTGGCGCATTCTCGTTGAAACAGAGACACTCGATTTCAACGGAAAAATTGCCGTCATCGGTTTTTCCGCGAATGGGGCCGAGAAAACATACGACACCATCGTTGGACCAATGCCTTCCGGTGCAATCGTATCCGAAGCCATCGACCAGATTGCATCTGAAGCGTTTTTGGTTCGCCCCGCCTGGGCCAGCAATGCCGAACAAGGCGTACTTCTAATTGTAGGCGCGATCCTAATCATCCTGATTATGCAAACCCGGACAATCTGGGGGTTTGTATTTTTGCTCACTAGCGTTGGTGTGGGAACCTATGGCGCATGGTTCCTGTTCGACACCGAAGGTTGGCTCATCGATCCCACGCTCCCGGCAATTGCCCTCGCTATCATTTTTGTGACAACCGCAATCGTCAATCGGTTCCGCATTGAAGCAGAGGTCCGGTTTGTTGAAAACCAGATGGCCCAGCGACTATCCACAAGCATGCTGTCAAAAATCATCCACCGCCCGAGACTTCTCCCTGAGCATGGCGCGTTGCGCGACGTCACCTCTCTCGTGGTTGGCCTGCGTGGCTTCAACGTTATCTCAGACCGATATCTCGAAGACCCCGTTGCCTATGCTGACATTTTGAACCGGTTTTTCTCCCCCCTCACCAAAACAGTCCACGATCGCTCCGGCATGGTTGATCGCTATATGGGCGATACGTTGATGGCCGTGTGGAATGCCCCGCTCAATGTGCAAAATCACGCGATGAAAGCGTGCGACGCCGCACTGCGCATGCGCGAGCAGCTGGATTCGCTGAACGAATTTCTTGAGGAAGATGCCAAACGACACAATCTGAGCCATGTCCCCCTATCGGTCAGCATCGGCATCGAAACAGGTTCAGCCATTGTGGGCAATATGGGCGCAACTCAGAGATACGATTATGGGGTGCTGGGCGAGCCCATCAGCATCGCCCGCTACCTGCGCTCACACGCAATTGATTATGGCCCGGCAGTCATTGTCGGTGATGGGTTCAAAGATGCAGTAGGGGGAAAATTCGCCCTTCTCGAGGTCGACCTCGTCTCTACGCCACGCCATCCAGATGGCTGGCGCGCCTATGCACTTTTGGGAGACTCCATCGTGCGTGCTAGCCCGAAATTCCGGGCCCTTGAGGACGGACATCGCCAGCTCTTCGATGCTTATCGTAATCAACGTTGGGGTGCGGCCAGAGAGGCTCTCGTGCATTGTCGTGGGCTCAATGGTGCCATTTCCACCCTCTACGACTTTTACGAGGGTCGCATTCGCCAGCTGGAAAAAGAACCACCCGGTGAAAACTGGAATGGCTCCTACTACGCTGGTCGTTTCTAAGGAGAGGTATTCCACAAAATACTTGGCGGATGCGTAATCCATCGCCATGATCCGCCCCCATGACCACACTCCAAATCACCCTCACCACATCTATTGAAACCTGGCCGCTGGCCACCGCCTTCAACATCTCCCGTGGTGCCAAAACACAGGCCCAGGTGGTGGTGGCAAGCTTGGAGACTAGCACCCATAAGGGCCGTGGAGAGTGCGTGCCCTACGCTCGGTATGGGGAAACCTTGGACGAGGTCGCCGACACCATTCGCTCCGTAGCACCCGACCTTGCCAACGGCCTGACCCGCGCCGACTTGCAGCTTCTCTTGCCGCCGGGTGCTGCCAGAAACGCGCTGGATTGCGCCTTCTGGGACCTGGAAGCAAAAACCACAGGCACCCGGGTGTGGAAATTGGCGAAATGTGCCGAGCCCGACACACTGACAACTGCTTTTTCCCTCAGTCTCGACACACCGGAAAAAATGGGCGCGGCCGCCACCGCAGCTGCCCGCCGCCCGATCCTGAAAATCAAATTGGGGGGCTCAGGCGATGAGGCCCGCATCGCCGCGATCCGCGCAGCCGCGCCAGACGCAAAACTGATTGTCGATGCAAACGAGGGTTGGACCCCAGAGACGCTGGCTCCCAACACAGAGGCAATGGCGCGGTACGGCGTGGCCTTGATCGAACAGCCTCTTCCTGCAGACCAGGACAGCCTGCTGCGTAACTATGAGAGCCCCGTGCCCTTCTGCGCCGACGAATCGTGCCACGGCATCGCCTCGCTTGCGCGTCTCGTCGGCCTCTACGACATGGTCAATATCAAGCTCGACAAGACCGGAGGCCTGACGGAAGCTCTCGCCACCGCCCGCGCAGCCCGCGACATCGGCTTTTCCATTATGGTTGGCTGCATGGTGGGTACATCCCTCGGCATGGCGCCTGCCATGCTGATTGCCAAGCCCAACGATATCGTCGACCTGGATGGTCCGCTTTGGCTAACCAAGGATCGTTCGCCGGGGATTGTTTATCGGGAGAGCGAAATGAGCCCCGTGGGACCCGAGGTTTGGGGATAAATCCGACATTCCCGGCCTTGCCCACGTTGAATTGATCACTTTCCGCTCGTCTGCCCCTCCCCACGCGCCTAAACTCAGTCCAACGAAACAAAATTGTATTGGCCGATGAAAATCCGTGTGATCCCCCCAGCGGCTACCCGTGTGGTAGCGGCTCTTCTTATTTTGCCTACCTTTGCGATGGTCTCAGCTCTGGGCCTCGCGCCAACATCAGCCATGGCTGAGGAGGAACGAAGAGGCCCTCCCCCGTCGCTCGTTCGAATAGATGCCGTGATCGTTGAGCCTTTTGGGCAGACCGCGCCTGTGATCGGCCGTCTGGTCAGCCGCCAGTCCGGTGTTGTCGCTGCCCGCATCGCCGGGGCGATCAGCCAGATGCATGTCCAGGTTGGTGACCGCGTTGAAGAAGGTGATCTTCTTGCGGAGATTGTCGCCGAGGGTCTGGAATGGGAAGTCCGTCGCCGCGAGGCCGCTCTGAAAAGAGCCGAGGCAGAACTTGCCATCCGCCGAAACGAAATGGACCGGTTGCACAGGCTCCGCAATTCAGCTGCATTCCAGCAGAGCCGCTATGACGACAAGCGGCTCGAAGTTGCTACCCTCGAAAGCAGCGTCGTAGAAGCAAAAGCTGATCTGGCACTTGCCGAACTTGATCTCGATTATGCCAACATTCGCGCGCCCTATAACGGCACGGTAACCCTGCGCTACACCGAGGCTGGTGCTTACGTCACGTTAGGCGCCGCTGTCATCGCCCTCGTGAATGACCAGGCACTTGAGGCTGAAGCCGACGTTCCTTCAGACCGAATGCAAGGATTGATCATAGGCCGAAAGATCACTGTGGAAATTGCAGGAATGGAAGCACCCGCAACTGTCCGCGCCCTTATTGCCGAAGAAAATCCACTAACGCGCACCCGTGCCGTCCGCTTTACCCTTGATGGTACGATCCCCTCGTTCTTCACACCCAACCAGACCGCCATCGTCTATGTCCCCATCGGTCAACGCGTAGAGGTCACGACGGTTGATAAAGATGCCATCGTCGACCGGCTCGGCGAGACCATTGTGTTTGTCATCGTTGACGGCACAGCAGAAATGCGAACCGTCGAGCTTGGCGAAGCTGTGGGAAGTCGCTTCGTCGTCCTGCAAGGACTCACAAAGGGCGAAAACGTAGCTGTTCGGGGAAATGAACGATTGCGCCCAGGCCAGGTGGTCCGCATCGAGGGAGGAGCGTAAGCGATGAATATAATCCGCACCTCCATCGAGCGGCCAACCGCCATTCTGGCCGGCGTCATTATCCTCATGGTCTTTGGTTTCGTTGCTCTGCGCGCCATTCCCATTCAGCTCATTCCCGATGTGAGAAAACCGCTCCTCACCATCACCACGCAGTGGCAAGGCGCCTCCCCGGTCGAGATCGAACGCGAAATCGTCAATCGACAGGAAGAAAACCTCAAAGGGCTTGAAGGCGTCACTCAAATGACAAGCCGGGCACGTTCAGGCCGGGCCGAAGTTTCTCTGGAATATGCGCTCGGCACCGACATGAACCGTGCCATGTTGCTGGCCTCGAACCGGCTTGACCAGATTGGCAATTACCCGGACGAAGCGCGCGAACCTGTCTTGCGATCAGCTGGCACGGAAGACAATCCCATAACCTGGATTGTGATCACCCGCCTGCCGGGCAACGAGCGACCCATGAACTCCTACGGCGACTTCGTGGAAGACGTCATTCAAGAACGCATTGAACGTGTCGCAGGGGTCAGCAGGTCCAATGTTTTCGGGGGCACCGAACGGGAGTTGAGGGTCGTCATCCACCCTGACCGGCTCGCTCGCTACAACTTGACTGTACCCGACGTTCTGCGGCGCCTCAGAGCCGCCAATGCCTCTGTCTCAGCCGGGGAGGTTGAAGAAGGCAAACGCGCCTACATTGTGCGAACAGATGGTGAGCTAAGAACCGTCGATCAGGTTCGAAACGTCGTGCTGCGCACCACCCTTGATGAAATTTCCGGCCGCATCGGCAGGGTTGTTGTTGGCGACATCGCGACTGTTGAATTCGGGTTTAAACAACGCAACGGGCAATTCCGCAGTCTCGGCAGAGACGCCATGGCAGTGAACGCCGTTCGGGAATCCGGCGCCAACGTCATTACCACGATGGAGGGCATCCGCGCGGCCATTGATGAACTAAACGAGTATGAGCTCCCCAATGCAGGCCTGCAGGCAACCCAGTCTTACGATGAGACCATCTACATCGAAGCAGCTATCGACCTGGTACGACAGAACATTCTCGTCGGTGGCACACTCGCGGTCATTGTGCTCATCCTCTTTCTGCGGTCTTGGCGCGCGACAACGGTCGTCGCCCTTTCCATTCCTGTTTCCATTATCGGCTCCTTTGTCGCCATGGCCGCTCTGGGACGCTCAATCAATGTTATTTCGTTGGCGGGCATCGCCTTTGCTGTCGGCCTTGTCGTTGATGCCGCCATTGTGGTGCTCGAAAACATCTTTCGCTTGCAGGCCGAAGGGCATGACCGGAAAACCGCCGCCTACGAAGGCACACGCCAGGTTTGGAGCGCAGTGCTTGTTTCCGCTACAACCACCGTCGCCGTATTTGCCCCTATTCTCCTGATGGAAGCCGAGGTTGGCCAGCTGTTCCGCGATATTGCGGTTGCTATTTCCGTCGCTGTCTCCCTCTCCCTGCTTGTGTCTGTCACTGTCATTCCCGCCCTCGCGGCCCAGCTGCTGCCCCGCGACGGACCGGACCAGGCGCTGTTTCAGCTTCCCCGGATCGATGCCCTGGCCCAGCGGTTTGTGGACTGGGTTCTGCAGGCCGTCACCTGGATGATCGAAACGGCAAAACGCAGCGGCACAATTGTCGCTGCCATCTGCGGAGTTGCAGCGCTCGGCACCTATCTCTTTTTGCCCAAACTGGATTATCTCCCTGACGGCAACCAGGCATTCGTCTTTGGCTACATCAGCCCCCCTCCCGGGTATAATCTGGAAACCGCCCTCGGCATTGCCGGCCGTGTGGAAGATGCCACCCGTCATCTCTGGGCCCCCATGGCCCCGGCGGACCGTGACCTTGATGATCGCCCCTGGATGCAGAATTTCTTTTTCTTCGCCTCATCCAATTTTGCCTTTGTGGGTGCCTACCCTGAAGACGCGGACCGGGCGCGGGAACTTCTGCCGATTATGAGCGACGCGGTGATGCAGGAGCCCGGCACTTTTGGCTTTTTCTCACAACGCTCTCTATTCGGACGCGGTGTTGGTGGTGGCCGACAGGTCAACTTTGTGATTGCCGGCACCGACACCAACGACATTGTCGCAACCGCCCGGCGCGCAGCGGACAAGGTTGAAGCGCTGCTGCCTCGCTCTGAAGGACATCAGATGCGCCCCCAACCCTCTCTCGAGTTGGGGTCTCCTGAGATCCGCATCACCCCCAACCGCATCGCCCTCGGTGACAACGGACTGTCCGCAGAAGAGCTCGGCATTACCATCGATGCCTTCAATGACGGGTTGCGGGTTGACGAAATCACCGTCGAAGGTCGCCGCATGGACCTCTCCCTCTATGGCAGCTTCACCCAGGCAAACGAAACCCAGAGCATCGAAAACCTGCCTGTAGTGACCCGGTCTGGCGTCATCCTCCCCGCGCGCTCTCTGGCCACCATCGAAATCACCGCCGGGCCATCAGAGATCAACCATCTGGAGCGTTTCCGGGTGATTACCCTGCAAGTGAAACCAGACGCACATATGCCTTTGGAAGAAGCGCTGGAAATACTGGAAGGCGTAATCGACGAACTGGAGCAGGAAGGCGTGCCCCCCACCATACGCATGGGTCTGGGTGGATCGGCAGACCAGCTTGATCAGGCATGGACCGAGCTGGTTATGAATTTAGGCCTGGCGCTGGTGATCGTCTACCTCGTCATGGCGGTGCTTTTTGAGAATTTCGTCTACCCGTTGGTCATTATGCTATCGGTCCCCCTCGCAACCGCGGGTGGTGTGGCGGGGCTTGTCATCTTGAATATATTCACCTTCCAGGCACTCGACATGCTGACCCTGCTTGGCTTTGTTATTCTCATCGGCATTGTCGTCAACAACGCCATCCTGCTGGTTCATCAGTCCCTTTATGGATTTAGGGAAGAAGGTCAGAGTTTCGACGAGGCTGTTTCCGGTGCTGTGAAAAACCGTATTCGGCCTATTTTCATGTCCACCCTCACCAGTATCTTCGGCATGGCACCGCTGGTGCTCTTCCCAGGTGCCGGGTCAGAACTTTATCGCGGTCTTGGAACAGTCGTGATCGGCGGCCTGATGTTATCGGCGGTCTTGACCCTGCTCATCATCCCCCCGCTTTTGAAGATCATCATGCCCCTGTTCGAACAGGAAAGAAGCGTCGACACACCGGCATAGCAAAACTAACGGCCTCTTCTACAAGCGGGGCAGTGAGGCGGCGCTCGCTACTCTGCCCAAGACAAATCGACCATAGGGTGAGGCAAACGCCGCGCCTCGGCGCCCCGGACAAGCTCCGCCCAAATCTGCGCTTCTAGATCCCGCGCCCAACTGCCTTTTTGCATTTCGACATAGCTTTGCAACTCAATGAGCAGCGCAGAGAGATCACTATTCGCCTCATCCAGATCACTGATCCGCAAACTGCCGTCTTTCGTTTCCGCAGCCTCTTTCAGTTTGATTTTCAGCCCGTCCTCTTCAACATGGGCTAACGCCGCCAAGAAAATTGCTCTAAAGCCCCTGTTGTCCTGGACGAGGTTTTCCGCAGCGCGGTCAAACTCCGTTGCCGTTTGAAACATCATCAGGCCAATCACCGTCGCGCTGCCCGCGGCATATTCCGCCGTAATGGCTGGCGCTATGTCGGTAGCCATACGGGCAAACGACCGAACCATAACTTTTTGAACATCGGGCTTCATGGCCGCTCCTCCGTTGCGATCAATGCCTGCATCCACACCACCAACTGGCGGTTATGAAAGTCCGTACAATACCAACTGGAAAAAGCCAAAATCGGGTCAACATTCGTGCCTGCATCATATTCTTTGGCCGCCGATATCCAGATCGCAAGCCCCTTCACGGCTGAAAAAATCT
Organism: uncultured Parvibaculum sp.; assembly: GCA_964518885.1. Classification (GTDB taxonomy): domain Bacteria; phylum Pseudomonadota; class Alphaproteobacteria; order Parvibaculales; family Parvibaculaceae; genus Mf105b01. The sequence continues at coordinate 30,846 of CAZFHW010000010.1, forward strand.
CCCACCAGCGCAACGCTGTCAGATCAAGCTCAAGTCCCGAATGCTCCGACCAAAGCGCAAGAGCCTGGTCCCGGTCAATCATGCTGCCGGGCCGTGGGTCATTAAATCCCCAGAGGGGATCAATCGCCCACGCAACATCTTCCAGCGGGTCACCCAGATGGCACATCTCCCAATCGAGAATTGCCTCAATGTCCCCGTCTTCGTTGTAGAGAAAATTGCCTGTCCGATAGTCCCCATGAACGACTTTGACATGCTTGGGCGGTGGCGGCGGGTTGCGCCGGAGCCATCGAATAGCCCCTTTGACAATCGGCTGCGGACACAAAGTGTCCCCATCAATCTCCCCTTCCCAATAATCGAGCGCCGTCTTCCAGCAACTCGTTGGAGCGGGATAATCTGACGTCTGCGCAAACCCAATACCCGCCGGGTCCTGCTTTGCAATGTTCCCAAGGTGTCGCCAGAACTGTTCACCCACTTTTTTCGCCAATGGCCCATAGGGATCAGCAGCAAAAGGTGATGCCGCCAGGCATCCTTCAATCTGCTCCATCACAAAAAAAGGTCGCTCCAGCCATTTTGTCTCAGTCTCAAGAAAGAGTGGCTCTGGCACTGGTAAACCCGTTGGGTGGAAAGCCTGATAAGCCTTGAACTCAACATCGCGGTCAGTGTCGATCAGGCTGGCCACGGGGTCGCGCCGAAGAATAAGCGCACGGCTTTTGCTTTCGCCCCCTTCTTTCCATGTGGCGGAAAACCGGAACGTCTCTCGGCTGGCCCCCCCATGGATACGGGAAACATTGACAACCTCCAGTCCCACCGCATCGGGCATCACGTGGGAGAGATAGGCCGCGATCTTTTCAGCAAGTTCATCCATGACAAATCCTCACGGCGCCATATCAAGAAGCTCTTTGAACCCGGACGGCTCATGCTTCCCAATAACAAGTTGTTCCAGGATACCCGAGCCCATTTTCACCTCACCATTTGGCAGCGTCATCTTCGCTTCCACAAAGGCCTGAATGTGGAGGAAGGGAGGTTCTGAACTCGTAATCCCGTCCGTACGGAAACTCTCATAACCAACGGCCAGCTCGCCCTTCAACCCGCCATGGCCCCATTCCGGGTTCATGTAGCCAAGGCCCATCATGTAGAAATTCCATTTCGGCGTCAGTTCAATAAAGGTCTTTTCGCGTCGATGGTTTTCCATTTCAATCACGGCCGTTTTTGCAAAACGCGTACCTGATTGAAACGTGAGCTTAGACCAGCACGACTTTGTATGCACCGGCTCGGCATCATCCCCAAGTCCACAGATCACAGCAGCGGTGTTCCATGGTGCGCCAGCTGAATCCGTGTTGACGTGATAGAGCGTGATACAATCATCAAAGTTAAGCGGCGCCCAAATCCAGTAGAATTGCGCTTCCTGAGTTGGCACAACAGGTTGAGCATCCTGGGCCCCGATTGGCCGCACACCCCACGACCGATCACGTGTGCCAACAAAGCTGTCGCGCGTCACCTCAATACGTTCACCCTTCACCTCAATCCAGCCTTCCCAGGTCACATTCTGGGTCATGCGGGTCACATCCATCATCGCCCGCGAGTCATTGCGCCTGATGAAGCGAGGCTCCTCTATCGCAGGTGCGCGCGCGTGGAAGGTGAGGTCCGCTCGTATGCCATACTCATTCTCATCGAGCAGCACACGCACGGACTTCAGCGGTTCGAGTATCTCCACAGCAATGGGGCCAACGCGCGTATTCATCCGCTCACTGTGCAGGATACGAGACGCATGCACATTGTGCTGCACCCCGTCATGCACCACACAAAAGGACGCATCCATGACATTCAGGTGCGGATAAACGCCAAGAGCAGCGGCAAAAAAGACCGAGCCATCCTTGTTGTAGCCATTGAAGAAATACCGATCATAGAAATTCCGATCCGTGCCGGAATAGGCAATCGGCTCTGGCGTTTGATGAATAGGATACTCATCTCCCTTGGTGAGCATGTACGTCCTCCTCGCCATTTGCTGGCTTCTGATTTTCTTGTACGTTGGTTGCCCACAGGATGACCAAACCGTTGCTCCTGTCAAATGCTCACCCTGACGCAACGTCCCTTTGAAGGATGGCGCTCAACCATCTGAAACGGTGCAGAAAAGAAGGCGACACTCATGAAAATCTGGCTTCTATTGGGAGCAACGAATGGCCTATTGGCAGTCGCCTTCGGCGCATTTGGGGCACATGGCTTGAAGGCGCGTGCGGGCGCAGCAGAAATCTCCGCGTTTGAAACCGGGGCGCAATACCATATGTATCACGCGCTCGCACTTCTGGCGGTGGCATGGGTTGCCAGCCAGGCATCAACCAGCCTAACGACCGCGGCCGGGTCAGCAATGTGCATCGGTATTTTGCTTTTTTCGGGATCACTCTATTTTTTGGGCATCACGGGCAGTCGCTCTCTGGTCCTCATCACACCTATCGGCGGTACCGCCTTTCTCATCGGCTGGCTTTGCCTCGCGGTTGCTGCCTACCGTCTGGACTAGCCCCGGGGCCTTTTCACCCATCAGATATTTTACTAGACCACGGTCTATTTATGGGATTTAGTGTTCCCGCATTCGTGACACGTTGGATCGGGAGATAGTCGGTGGGCCAACAAAATATTCTCATCATCGGAGCGGGCATTGCCGGGCTGAATACGGCGCTTGCCCTCAACGCCCCTGGCCGAACCCTGACCCTCATCGAGCGCGACCCTCCTCCCCCGGAGGCCTCAGCAGAGGCCGCCTTTGATGTCTGGGAGCGGCGCGGCGTCGGTCACCTACGCCATAGCCATGCCTTCCTGGCGCGTCTCTACCTGCTGCTTCGAGACCAGTACCCGGATCTGTTGGCCCAGTTGCTGGAGGCCGGTTGTCGGGAATTGAAATTCGAAGATGGTGTTCCAGCAACATTGCGCGAGGCGTACCAAGCCGTTCCCGAAGACAAAGACCTGACAATCCTAACGAGTCGCCGAACGACTCTCGAATTTGTCATGCGCCGATATGTGTCAAATCTGCCCAGCGTCCAGATTATCGCCAATGCGCGGGTCAAAGGACTGCTTCACGAGCGCACCAAAGACGGAACCCTAAATGTCACGGGCGTAACAATAGAACGCGATGGCCAACCAGAAGAGATACAGGCCGACCTTGTGATTGACGCTGGTGGCAAGAACGCCCTCGGCTTTGATTGGCTGAAAGCTGAAGGCCTACACATCCGAACCGAGGTGGAAAACGCCGGGATTTTGTATTACACCCGCCACTACCGTCTTAAGGACGGCCAGGAAGAACCACCACGGGGCAAGTTGCCTGCAGGAGCAGACCTAGGCTACGTCAAGTACGGCATTTTCCCGGCTGACAATAGATACTTCTCCATCACCCTCGCCGTCCCTGACATCGAAATGGAACTACGATCCAAAATCGTTCGCCCGGAAGTGTTTGACGCGGTTTGCCGCGCCCTACCAGCTATTGAACCATGGATTGAAGAAACCCGTGTTGATCCCACCTCCCGCGTTTTCGGCATGGGAGAACTCAAAAGCCAGTGGCGTCACATGGTTGAAGACGGCAAGCCTGTTGTCCTGAACTATTATCCCTTGGGAGATAATCTCATCCGGTCAAATCCACTTTATGGTCGCGGTTGTTCGTTCGCGGCTGTTGCAGCACACGCACTCGCAGAAGCACTTGAGACAAAGCAGGGAGCGGTCGCACAGGCTTTGCACTATTACAAAACCGTGACCAAAGAAATCAGGCCCTACTACGACAGCATGCGAAAACAGGATCAGGCAGCGATCAAGCGCGCGGCGCATGAGCTTGATCCCACCTATACTCCCGGCATAAAGGCCAGGGTCCTCAAAAGCTTTGTGAACGATGCCATCACCATTGCCATACGCTCCGACATTGCCTTGTTGCGCGACGCCATGCACGGCTTCCACATGCTCAGCCATCCCGAGGCCTGGCTCAAGAAACCGCGCAACTTTCTCAAAGTCATGCGGGTCTGGGCGCGCGGGAAAAAGCGCAATCAGGCGTACTACACGCCGAGGCTTGGGCCCAAGCGCCACGAGATGTTTGCTCTCTTGAACCTCTCCCCTACAGTGGACTGGGAACGTCACAAAGAGGCTGCCTAACGCAGCTAACAGCCGAACTGCACGAAACCGAACAAGCAACATGAACGGTTCGTCCATGAGTTTGTTCAACACCTTACAAGCTGGTCGTTCTATCGCCACTTGAAGACAAGCCGGACAGTCGACAGAAACATGCGAGTGCGTGAACGCACAAAGAATAAGAAGTAGAAAACAGGAAACACCATGGTCGATTTTTCCAACCCTCGCATCGTCAAAACCAACGGACTGAAAATGGCCGTCTATGAACAAGGAAGCGGTCTTCCTGTCATTATGTGTCATGGTTTTCCGGAACTGGGTTTTTCCTGGCGCCACCAGATCCCTGCCATTGCAGAGGCAGGTTTCCATGCCATTGCGCCCGACCAACGCGGATACGGACGCACCGGTGGCCCGCTGGACAGTCCTGGTGGCGAAGAAGCCGTGCCGCTCTACGATATGGAGCATTTGCTGGGTGATCTCGTTGGCATGATGGACGAGATGGATCTGTCCAAAGCGATTTTTTGCGGTCACGATTGGGGTGGATTTGTTGTCTGGCAAATGGCAATCCAACATCCAGATCGCGTGGCCGGTGTCATCGGCATCAACACACCCTTCACCGCCAGGTCGCCCATGGACCCGATCGAACTCATGAAAATGGCGTACGGCGAAGACATGTACATCGTGTTTTTCCAGAAATACGGAGCCGCCGATGCCCTCTTTGCTGAGGATGTCGAAAAATCCATGCGCTTCTGGTATCGCCGGTGGACCATGTCGCTAGCTGAATATGACGCCCAACCAGACGAGAATAAGCGCCTCGCCCTTGCGGAAGCTTTCAAAGCGCCTGAAGACCAATGGCCCGGCGAACCGTTGCTATCTCCCGCAGATTTCAACTTCTATGTGGAGGCTTTCAAAAAGACCGGCTTCACAGGCGGCATCAACTGGTACCGGAACTTCACCCGAAACTGGGAAAAATCCGCCGACTTTGCTGACAAGATCGACGTGCCCTGCCTGATGATCTCGGCTGCCAACGACGTGGTCCTGCGGCCAGAAATGACGGACGGCATGGAAGATTACATCGCCGACCTGGAAAAACACATCATTGAAGATTGCGGACATTGGACACAGTCAGAAAAACCCGAGGAGTTGAATGCTCTCATCACGGACTGGCTGAAAAGACGGTTTGCCTGACACCTTCTCTCTCGCCAAGCAGGTCTTTGCACAATAGGCTTGCCCCAATCTTTTGGGAGCAGGCGCTATGACACCGGATCAAGTATTCCTCGTCGCCACCTATGGCATCATGCCCTTCTGGGTATTGCTAGCAGTAGCGCCGAATTGGAAATGGACGCAGACCCTTGTGCACTCTGCGCTGATACCTGTGGTGATCGGCATTGGCTATACTTCCTACGTCGCCACAGGTGCTTTCAGTGCAGGCGGCGACGGCCCCATCACACTGCGGAGCATTATGGATGCATTCCAGGT
>CAZFHW010000010.1:36522-40733 GCA_964518885.1 uncultured Parvibaculum sp.
GCCGTGACGGACCGGGACCTCGACATGCTGGACGCACTTTGGTCCATCACCACCCCCGCCTCCTGCCTGCATCCGGGCTGGCCACCCTTGCACGGTCGCGACGAAGTTATGGAGAGCTGGCGGCGAATTATCATGGGACCCGGTCCGCCCGTGATTGAGTGTGTTGCCGCAACAGCACACCTCATCGACGCCCAGGTCGGCCTCGTCACCTGTTATGAGCGCATAGGCGAGGAATGGCTGATTGCGACCAATCTCTTCGTCCGGGAGGGAGCTGGGTGGTCCCTGTTCCATCATCAGTCCGGCCCCGCCGGCGCTCCTCCGGAAGAAGACGAAGACGAGATGCCACGCCAGATGAACTGAGGATTTTGGCAAACAATAGTCATGCCAGAACGTCGCACCAACTAACTGACATTTCTGTTACCCAGCGCTTGTTGCACCGCCGCGCCTTGGGTATGATCCCGGCCACCGAGCAACTGTCAGGCTGCATGGAGCAATTTGTGCGGCCTGATCGACGTTCACCAATCACTAAAGACCGCACCGACCGGCCCCGCGATCCGGCGTGAGAGTGACACTCCCTCTCCCTTGCCCCGCACACGCCTGAGAAGCGGTCCACGAACAAAAAGAACGAGAGGAGAGGTGAATGTCGCAGGCGCTGGATAACCAGGCCCTCGCTCCGGCTGCCGAGCCGGTCGATAATGAGGAGCGCAGCGAAGGGATCGTGGCCCCTCTCCGGGGAGGAGACAAAGCGCTCCGTATTCTTCTGCCGAGTTACCGTTCCAATCCCACAACCGGCGGTCAAGGCGTTTACATGCGCCACATCTCCAAGGCTCTGGTTGAGTTGGGCCACCATGTGGATGTCATCTCCGGTCCACCCTATCCGGACCTGGACCCCCGCGTCGGCCTGATCAAACTCCCCTCTCTTGATCTCTACGCGACCGAACATCCCATCCGTGCGTTTCGCCCCTGGATGCTAAAATCCAAGGTCGATCTTTTCGAATGGTGGAGCCACAATTGGGGCGGCTTCCCTGAGCCTTACACGTTCGGCGAACGGCTCGCGGAATATATGGAAGACAAGATCGACCAGTATGACGTCATGCACGACAATCAGACTTTGTGTTGGGGCATGTTGAAGGTCCGCGATATGGGACTACCCGTCGCTGGCACCATCCATCACCCGATCACGATGGACAAGCGCATCGACATTGCAGCCATGCCAAACCCCTGGATGAAATTCCTGAAATGGCGCTGGTACACGTTCCTCAATATGCAGATGAAAGTGGCCCGTGAACTCGATCCGATTATCGTTGTGTCTGAAAGCACAAGACAGGACGTCTCCCGCGACTTCGGTCTTCCTCTGGATACGATGCAGGTCGTGCATCACGGCATTAATCACATCCAGTTCCATCCCATGCCGGAAGTAAAACGCGTCGACAATCGGCTCATTGTTTGTGCCAGTGCCGACGTGCCTCTCAAGGGTCTTATCTTCTTGATCCGGGCTTATTCAGAACTCCTGAAAAACCACCCGGATCTGGAATTGCACGTCATCGGAAAATTGCGCGATGGTCCCACCAAGAAAGAGCTGAAGCGCCGTGGGCTCATGAATAGGGTGAAGTTCATCTCCGGCATGACCGACGACGACATGACCCGTGCCTATGCAGAAGCAACCATGGTGATCTCACCATCGGTTTACGAAGGCTTTGGCTTTCCCGCAGGAGAAGCAATGGCTTGCGGCGCACCTGTCATTGCCACCACCGGCGGCTCACTGCCGGAAGTCGTTGGCGATGCAGGCATCATCGTTCCCCATTCAAACCCTGAAGCATTGGCAGCCGCCATTGCTGACCTCCTCAACAATCCCGCAAAACGCGATGCCCTGGGGCACAAAGCCCGTCAACGTGTTCTCGACCATTTCAAATGGGAACGAACAGCACGTCAGGTCGTCGATATTTACCGCCAGGCGATGCAAGATGCAGACAATCAACTTAAACAAGCTCGGGCTTAAGGACGGCGAATATGTGCTAGACCTTGGCTGCGGCGAAGGTCGGCACGTGCACGCTGCCTATCATCACAAAGTCTGTCATGTGGTAGGGCTTGATCTGGCCTTTGACGATGTGAAGAAAACACGGGAGGGGTTTTCCCATTGCCCCGACCTGGACCCTGAGAGCAAGCGACGCTGCACATTGGCGGTCGGCAATGCGCTCACCCTGCCTTTCGCAGACAATGCCTTCGACAAGATCGTTTGTTCCGAAGTGTTGGAACACATTCCCAACTATCGCCAGGCCCTCTCCGAAATCAGCCGGGTGCTCAAGCCCGGCGGCACTTTCGCAGTCTCCGTCCCTCGTTACTGGCCGGAGTGGATTTGCTGGGCGCTGTCCGACGACTATCACAATGAACCGGGCGGGCATGTGCGCATTTTCCGGACAAGCCAACTTAAAAGAGACGTGGAAGCCGCTGGCCCGTCCTTCGTTCACAGACACTGGGCCCATGGCCTGCACGCACCTTATTGGTGGCTGCGGTGTGCCGTCGGCGTCAAACGCACCGATGCCTGGATTGTCAATTTCTACCATCGCCTTCTTGTGTGGGACATCGTCAAGCGACCTCTGCTGACCCGGGCTCTGGAAGTCATTGCCTCGCCCCTCATGGGCAAGAGTGTCGTTTTGTATTTCAACAAGAAGGCGGCTTCTTCCTCATGACCTTGCTGACCAAGGGTGACCGCCTTCCAGACGACTTCTTCAAAGGATCGATTGCGCGCATCCGGGATTTGCAGCGCGATAATGGCGCCATACCGTGGTTCGATGGCGGGGTTATCGATCCTTGGAACCACACAGAAGCGGCTATGGGCTTGGGCGTTCTGGGCGAAATGGATGCCGCAGAACGCGCCTTCAATTACCTCACAGATACCCAACTCGATGATGGCTCCTGGTGGGGCGAACTCGGGTCAGCCGTTCCCATGGACGAGGACGAACAACGCTATACCGGCGGAGCAGAAGGGGCAGGAAAACCTGTTCGTGACACAAATTTCGCGGCCTACATCGCAACCGGCGCCTGGCATCATTATCTGCTGACCGATGACAAAACCCATCTCACAGACCTCTGGCCTCACATAAAAAAGGCAATGGAATTTGTCCTCTCCTACCAGAGCGAGCATGGCGATATCCGCTGGGCGGCCAACGACCCGCACACGCCGGAGGATGACGCCCTTATCACCGGCTGCTCCTCGATCTACAAAAGCATCGAATGCGCGATCCACATTGCCCGTGTGATGAATGAACCGACCCGCGAGTGGGCCGTCGCGCGCCAGCGACTTGGTGAAGCTCTTCGGGACAAACCACACCGGTTCGACAGAACCTGGGAACCCAAGACCCGTTATTCGATGGACTGGTACTATCCTGTTCTGGCTGGTGTTCTGACGGGAGAAGCCGCGGTAAAACGCCTCGCCTCAAAGTGGGACATGTTCGTGGCTCCCGGCAAAGGCTGTCGCTGCGTCCTCGATCAACCCTGGGTCACCATTGCTGAATCCGCAGAACTGGTAATGGCATTGCTGGTCTCAGGTCAGCGCCCCAAAGCAGAACAATTGCTCTCCTGGCAGCATCAATGGCGTGCGGAGTGCGGTGCCTATTGGATGGGCTATCAATTCGAAGACAAGGTCGCCTGGCCGCAGGAACGGCCCGCATGGACCGCCGCAGCTGTCATTCTGGCAACCGATGCGGTGATCGGCATGACCCCCGCCTCCCACCTATTCGCTGAACGTACTTTGGCCGAGGCGGCGGAGTAGTTTCCTGTCGGGTTGATCCCGTTGGATCATTTAGTAAACTCTGTATTTTGGAGTGAGCTATGCAGGTCAAACAAATAACGCTGGCGCTGATGTTTTTGAGTGGTGCAGCATTTGCTGGCCCAAATCCATCACACGATGCTCTTCAACAAATGTCGGCCAGCGAGCAAAGCAGAATACTGGCGGGGCTCGTAAGTTCTGCTGGAAATCGCTGTTCCGCCGCCGAAACGCAATTCCTATATGTTGATAAGCACGATTCATCCGCCTACTACCGAGTTGAATGCACCAGCGGAAAAAACTTCATGATTCGAATAGGGAATGATAGAGGTGGTTCAAACAGCAGCACCAATTGTGCCTTGTTGGCGACCATAAACATCAACTGTTTTGATGATTTTTCAGAGTACGGACGCTAAAGGCCCCTCGCCGAGGCGGCGGAGTAGAC
>CAZFHW010000011.1:0-18621 GCA_964518885.1 uncultured Parvibaculum sp.
CAGTGATGTCATTTGCCGTGATTTTCGTGTTCAGGGCAGAGTTCGCCGTTGATTTTGCCTGTTCTACGAGAGTAGAGAGGCTATCGATGCCGGCAGATGCCGCGTTCAGTGTTTCAATCGAAAGGCCAACGTCGTCCTGGAGTACTGACAGGTCAGATGCCCGGTTGGACAGGCCCTGCGCTGTGAAGAACGCTGTTGGATTGTCGATCGGGCTCGAAACTTTGAGGCCGGTAGACAGACGTTGTGTTGTACGTGAAAGAAGGTCGGCGGTGCTTTGCAGAGAAGAAAGGTTCTCGCGAACAGCGCTCGAAATAGCTATATCACCCATTACTCATTTCCTTTTCTAGGAATTACAATACCCAGCTCGTTCTGAGCTGATGGCATCCTCGCGCTGGAGCGCTTAAGGAAATCTAAAAAAGGAGCGGGGAGACGGGTGTGAAGGGCGACCAATTTTCTTCGTAGTAAATTCCGGCTTAAGTAAAATGCTTAACAAACCATTTTGATTTGGCTCTCTCAGCTTGCTGAGGCCTCTTTATCTGCATGATTGTCGAGTGTTCCGGACAGGAGTTTTGCTTCGTAGTCGATCAATTTTTTTGCAGCTTTGAGCGCCTTATACATGGCTCCATTCAGTATCTGCTGATTTACATCATCGATAAAAGGTGCCGTGCTGGGGGCTGCCTCTTGTACTTCCTCTATAACCGAGAAATAAGTTTCATGATGTCGTCGAGGATCGGGTGACAAGTACATCATCTGCACAAGCAGATAGATTTTCTGGCAAGGCGTATTGGCATCTTCCACTCTCATCACGTCTTTTTCTCGAAGGATTGGTGCGTTTCCTTCGATGAAAAGGCGTGTGCGCTGACTGTCATTTGTGATGACACTGTCGCCAAGAATGAAGCGCTCACCGGGTTTGAGTTCGACTTTGAGGGCCATGAACGAAATCCTGTTGCCTGTTTGTTGATCTGGAGAGTCAACCTGCATCCAATCTACGCCAGATTCGTCCCGCTTGAAATGTAGAACTGGTTTGGTGCTGCTGGGCCGGTGTCAGAAAAGCGAAAAGGCGGGGGTATTTCAACCCCCGCCTCTCCGGATGTCGTCGATAAAGTACTCTTACCGAAGGAAGGAAAGAACCGACTGATCTGCCTGAGAAGACAGGGACAGAGCCGTTGTACCCAGAGACTGACGTGTCTGCAGAGCAAGAAGGTTGGCACCTTCCACGTTGGTGTCTGCGAGTGTCAGGCCACCAGCACCACTTTCCAGAACGCCGATCAATGCGCTGGTGAAGTTCTGACGGTTTTCCACCACGGCAAGGTTGTTACCGAAGGAAGAAGACTGAGACCGCAGCGTGTTTACTGCAGAGTCCAGTTTGCCGATCACGGCGTTGATGCCAGAATCTGTAGCAAAGGCGTTGTTTGTCGTGTCGGTGAGGCCAATGCCGGCCGCGTTGAACGTAACGCCGCTAATCGTCAGACTGGACGTGCCGTCTTCGTTGAACTTGGCTGTCAGGTCGTTGCCGTTCAGCAGGTTCACCCCGTTGAAGCTTGCGTCACCAGCCAACTGGTCGATCTGGTCCAGAAGGTTGTTGTAGTCGGTGACCAGGCTGTCACGGTTTGTACCGTTGTTGAAAGTTCCTGCAAAGCCAATGTCAGAGGCGAGAGAACCACCAGCACCACTGCTGGCGATTGTCACTGAGCGGCCATTGGTCGCTGAGAGAGCCAGAGAGGTGCCGGAAACTTTTGCCGTCAGGCCTGAAATACCATTCAAAGCAGAAACGAACTTGGAGACGGTCAGGGCTTTCGCCGTGATTGTTGTTGCCACACCGTCTACTGTGATGGTGATTGCTTCTGTTGATGCGGCATTGGCAAACGCTGAGAGTTTAACTGTATCGTCAGTTACAGCCTTTGTGGCAGCGATGTCATTTGCCGAGATTTTCGTGTTCAGGGCAGAGTTCGCCGTTGATTTTGCCTGTTCTACGAGAGTAGAGAGGCTATCGATACCAGAAGCTGCAGCGCTGAGGGTTTCAATCGCCAGAGAGATATCGTCCTGAAGTGTGAACAGATCCGACGCGCGGTTCGATAGGCCCTGGGCCGTGAAGAACGCTGTTGGATTGTCAATCGGGCTCGAAACTTTGAGGCCGGTAGACAGGCGATTGGTTGTGCGTGAAAGAAGGTCGGCAGTGTTTTGCAGAGAAGCAAGGTTCTCACGTACCGCACTCGAAATAGCTATCTCACCCATTACTTAATTCCTTTCCTAGGAGATGCATAGGTATGCATTTACGACGCTCATCCTGAGCTGTGACCACCATGGGGGGAGATGGTAAAAAAGGCGTAAACGCGAGTAGCGGTAATCTCCGTGGTCCTTCCACCTTTCGTTTATGGTTAGTTTTGGGTTAACGGCATATGCCCGGCAAAATGCTATATGTCAGGCCGAATTGGCTGGGTGCTGTGGAAAAATCGCAGAGAGTAACGGTAACGAACTGTTACCTGGAGCCAGAATTTCGGGTGATGGGGGTTACGTTTTGTTTAGGCTAAGCCCGCTTGGGCCTGGATAATCACGGACAGCTGGGGTGCCTGATGTGCTGCAGAAGCGCCGCAAAAAAAAAGGAGCGGGTAAAAATCCCGCTCCCCAACATCAATTCTGTGGGACAGATTATGCAGATGTTTCTATTAGAAGAGCTGCAACACGTTTTGCTCAGCCTGGGCGGCGATCGATAGAGCCGTCGTACCCAGAGACTGCCTGGTCTGGAGAGCGAGAAGGTTCGCACCTTCCTCGTTGGTGTCAGCCAATATCAGATTGGCTGCGCCGGTCTCCAGTGTATTCACCAACCTTTCGGTGAAACTCTCACGAATTTCAACGACCCCGAGATTGGCACCAAAGGTCGATGCCTGGGTGCGCAGGCCACTGATTGCGCCATCAAGCTGTGCGATGAAGTTGCGAATATTTGCCTCTACCTTGAAATCATCGGTGGAGACCGCACCAATTCCCAGACCGGTCGCACTTAGGGAAATTCCCTGAATGGTGATCTGACTGGTCTGTGATTCATTGAAGTTCACCGTCAGATCATCAGCATTCAGCAGGTTTACACCCTGATAGGAGGCGTCACGTGCGAGTTCATCAATCTGAACTCTGAGCTCGTTGAAGTCCGTTTCAAACTTTGTTCTGTTCTGTCCATTGCTAAACGTACCAGCGACCTGAAGGTCGGTTGCAACGGCACCAGTGCTACTGGCAATGACGAGATCTGATCCATCATCAGCTTCGATGCGAAGTGATCCGTTGGTTGTGATCGAGGCTGAAACGCCCGTGAGACCGTTGATCGAGCTCACAAACTTTGAGACCGTCAAACCACCAACCGTGATAGCTTTGGCCGTTCCACCCCCGTAGGAGATGGTTATAACCTCTGTGCTTGCGATGGACGTGAAGAGTGCGGTGAGGTTCAGGGTCTGATCGGTGAACTTGTCACGTGGGCCTTCGACGAAGGACGGATTGATCGGTGTGTCTAGCGCCTGGTTGGCGCTCGCCTTTGCCGTTTCGACAAGTTTTGTGAGCGCCTTAATGCCCTCATCGGCTGCCCTGAGCGTTTGGATCGCTTGGTCCATCTGGTCGAGCAGGTTGGTCAGGTCGGTCGCTCGTGTATTCAAGCTCCGTGCTGTAAAGAACGCTGTTGGATCATCAACGGCGCTGTTGACCTTCAGGCCGGTAGCCAGCCGAATGTTTGTTTCAGCAAGCAATTTTGCCGTGTTCTGAATACTCAGCAGGTTGGCTCGAATTGCACCTGATAGAACCACTTCAGCCATTGTTTAAACCCTCCGGGAATTTGCCGGTCTGTCCCGTTCCGGCACGGCTCGTATACTCGGAGTTAATCATTAATGCCGCGTAAACATTGTTCCAATCTGACACGGTGGCCCTAGAGCCACCGGCTGTTGAAGTTTTCATCAGTCTACGGATCATGACGTTCTCCTAGTCGACAGGATGCCGACTTCAGTTGGCAGGAGCTTCGCAAGCTCTGGGCCAATGTGGAAAAACCTTATAAATCAATAGGTTAGATGTTTTTGATGGTTTGATGGGGGGTGTATTTTTTTCCAACGGGGAAGTTTTTTCCCTGCTGTGAGGTGATCTTTGCCGGGCAGGCGAGGGCCGTTTAGTTTGCTGTGTTGGCTGCTTTCAGAGCAAGGCCGACAATTTTGTCCACAGACTGTTGCAATGGTTCGTTCCACCGATGCCCAATCCACGTGACGGAGGGATACCAGGGGAATTTGTCGGTTCCCAGACACATGGGGTGCTGATGGGCTCCGTACATGTATGTAGGAACCCCCAACGCACCGGCCATGTCTCCAACAGACGTCCCGGCTGAGATTACGATATCCATCGTAGAGGCGAGAGCTGCTGCACCATCAAGGTCATGCATAAGGTCCAGTCCCCCAACAATATGTATGTTGGCGTTCAACCGGGTATTCACATCCTCAATTTCGGCGGCTGCATCCCCATACTGAAGATTGACGAGTTGGATGTTCTTCTGGTTGAAAAGGCCCTGCCATTCGCTTAGTTCGGTATAGAAGCGCCGACGGCTGGACGCCATGTTTTGACTTCTCCACGCAATGCCGATCTTTACACCGGCTCCGAGAGCATCAAGTTCGTCCCGAAAAATGTCGGTCTGGGCCTGTTTTGGCTTGAGGTAGGCGTTGGGAACTGGAAAATCGTCGACAGATTTGCGGAAAAGCGAGGGAAGGCTGCCTGCGGCAATGTCGAAATCGATCACTTCGTCCTTGGCGATCTCTCCAGGAGCTCGGACCGTGGCTGTCGGAAAGGACCGGACATAAAGAGTGATGAGACGTGGATCTGTCTCAATGATGACATTCCCGCCTTCCGCAGTTGCTCTTGCCAATAGATCGCCCACGCACGAGGCAAAGCGAATATCATCGCCAATGCCTTGCTCGCGCCACACGAGAAGCGTCTTTCCGGTCAATGGCTCTCCGTGCCAGATCTTTTTGCCGATTTTTCGGTGCTGGACATGGCCCTCGGTTTCACCGAACCGTGCCTCATAGAGTTTCCAGCCCTCAGCAAGCTCACCAGTGGCGAGAAGGGTGGTCGACAGATCACCTCTGTATAGCGCGTTGGCTGGGTTGAGGCTTATCGCCGTTCGATATGAGGTAATTGCCTCGTCGAAGCGTGTCTGCCCTTGAAGCACTGTTCCCAGAAGATCATGCGCGTCTGCATCTTTGGGGTCTTCGACGATTAGGTCGCGGTATTGGCTTTCGGCCTTATCCAGTTGGACCAAGCTCTTTAGAATGTTACCGCGGTTGATTTTGGCACTTCGCGAGGCAGGAGCGGACGTCAGTGCCTTGTCTGCGGCCGCCATTGCTTCATCCAGTTGATCGTTGGCATGGAAGGCGCCTGCGAGATTGATTTGGGCGGGCGTATAATCAGGATCAAGGCGGACCGCTTCCTTATAGGCGATGACCGCCTCATCATGTTGCCCGTCAGCCATAAGCGTATTGCCGAGATTGTAGTGTGCTTTGGAATGTTCTGGTGACATATCAACGAGGTCTTCATAGGCATCGATGGCGGCATCCACCTTGCCTGCGTCGCGCAATGTTCCCGCAAGTGTCATCAATGCGTCTACATAATCGGGGTTCAGCTCCAGGGCTTTTTCCAGGGAGGTGATGGCGCTATCGAAATGTCCCATCTGTCGCTGGGCGGAGCCCTGAACCATCCAGGCGCTCGGCATGTCTGGTTTGATGGCGAGGGCTCGCCGAATAGTTTCCAGCGCCCGCGTATTTTTGCCAAGGTTCAGTTGAGCGTCCGCCAGGAGGCTGAGTGCTGCGAGCTCTTGGGGAGCCTTCTTCAAAACCTTGGTGTAAAGTCTGACGGCGTCGGAAAATTCTCCTCGCCGATGGGCTAACATGCCTGTCTGAATGAGCTGGGCGGTTTTGTCCGCCTGTTTCGATGATCCTGACGCAGCGAGCAGGGCATGTTTCGCAGACATGGCGTTAATCCTTCAGAGTATCCAAATAGGTACGGACGTCGTGGGTCACGGTCTCAATCATTCGCTGTTGGTCGCTGATTTCCACAAGTGAGTAGATGCGGGTTTCAGGAAACCAGGGCATGTAGTCAGTTCCCAACTGCATGGGATGATGGCTCATCACGTACCCAAATGTTGGCATTCTCAGGGCGCCAGACATTTCTGCCACAGAGGTGGGGGAGCTGACGACCAGATCGACAGCAGAGGTAAGGGCTGCTGCTCCATCAAGGTCATTGAAGAGATCAAGATCCGGCATTTGATGAATGGTGATGCCGTATTTTTCTTCCATGTGTTGGAGCTCCTTATCAACATTGTCGTATTGAAGGTTGATAAAGGTCACGCCCGGTGTGCCCAACAAATCAGACCATTTGTCGATTTCAGTGTGATAGACCGCGCGTGTCTTGGACATGAGTTTGGAGCGCCAAGCAAAGCCGACTTTCGGACCGGGGCTGAGTGAATTTAGCCAGTTTAGACACCGATCTCGTGCTTCCGGGTCTGCGATCAATGGTTGGGGATTGGTCGGGAAATCGCCCAACGTAGGTCGAAGAAAAGATGCGGCCATGCCGGCGGGGGCGGTCACATCGAAATCGGGTTGATCCATATTTCCAAGGCCGGTGCTGGTGCCGGTTTCCGGGCGCACCGTCGCGTTGGGCCAGGTGCGCTGGTACAGAGGTACCAAGCGCTTGTCAGTTTCGATAATGAGATGTCCGGCTCTTTCATACAGGTCTTGATAGACGGTGGAGAACCGAAGATCGTCTCCGATGCCTTGTTCCCGCCAGACAAATAGCGTTTTGTCGCTTATGTCTTCGCCCTCCCAGAGGAGCCCGGGAAAGGGCCGGTATGGCATGCGCTGATTGCTGGTGAAGCCGTACCCAAACAAGCTCCACCCCTCCTCCAGGCGCCCAACGGAAAGCAAGGCCAATGCCAGATTCCAGTAAGCCATGTCCATTTTCGGCTTGATGTTGAGGGCTATTTCATACGCTTTAAGGGCGCTTTCGGGCTGTCCGATGGTTTGTAAGACGGATCCGAGATTGACATATGCTTCCGCAAACGTGGGGGAGAGTTCAATTGCCTTTTGAAAGGCTGCGAGCGCTTCATCATTCATGGCCTCTGCACTTAAAACTCGGCCAAGAGTGCAATATGCTTCTGGATAGTCAGGCCGTATCTCTAATGCCTCTTCAACCAGGTCAATTGCTGTCTGATATTCTTCTTTGTCATGTGCCAGATTTGCCAGGTTGATCCGTGCCTCTGCGCATTCCGGATCTAATTCAATCGCGCGTTCCAATGTTGTTTTTGCTTCATCAGGTCGGTTAACGTCTTTCAGTGTGCCACCCAAATTGCACAAGACGCTGACCTGATCTGGTTGTAGGCGCAATGCCTCTTCGTAATGAAGGACGGCCTTTTCGAATTGTTGCTCGTCTCTCAGAGCATTTGCGTACTCGAACTGCAGAATTGTATCGTCAGGACGCAGTTCAACCGCGCGTTCGATAGCATCCAGGGAGGCATCAGTATCTTTGAGGGCGCGTAAAGCCCGCGACCGGTTTTTGTGGGCGAGTGCGTCGGCTGGTTGGATTGCCAGAACAGCGTCGTAGTTTTGCAGCGCTTCTTCGAACCTGTCATCGCGAAAGAGAAGGTTGCCCAAATTCAGAGCTGCTTTAGCGTTTTGGGGGTTGATGTCGAGTGATCTTCGATAGGCGGATTCAGCTTCTTTCAGCTGCGCCTCGGCCTCGTGAATGAGGCCAAGATTGAAATAGGCATCGGCAAATTGTGGGTCTAGCTCCAGACAGCGACGAATTAACCGTACCGCATCGACGTTCCGCCCGGCCTGATGAGCCATGACTCCCATAAGGTGGAGGGCACCTGAGTGGTCAGGGTCGGCTTGTAGAATTTTGACGTAGCGTTTCTCCGCCTGCTCATGGCGCCCTTTTTCGTGTAATCGCATGGCCTGTTTGAGGGTGCGATCAATGTCCAGGCTGTGGGCACGGACAGGATGGGGCTGTGAGCTCATTTGTCGGTGGCTCCTCTTGAGATCATCAAATCGACATTTGGGTGTCGCTTCGTTCACTCAGAAGTCTCAGAATAGGGTTAGTGAAAGGTTAACAGCCTTGGAAAACCGGCAGAATTGTACGGGTTAGGGGGAAACAACCCGCGATGCCTCAGACACACGCGTCATAGGACAGCGGGATGCTGCGATGGGTATTTTGAGCCATGGCGCCGCTTTTCGCGTATCCCGTCTGTGGGGCTCGGTTACGGGCCGCGACCTTTGCGACGGTTTTGACGACGCCGTCAGAAATAGATTTCGCAGCCGTTAGCAGTTTTCCACTCTGGTCGGCTGCCTGGTGGAGCGTTGCCATGGCTGCCTTCAGGGCTGTCACTCGCGCTGCTGGTGCCCGGTCGATCAGGTGCGGGAGCTTTTTGATGGCATTCATGCGCAGCGCAAATTCATTGGTCAGCCGTGTTTTTTCTTCGTGGAATTTAACGACCTTGGCAGGTTGACGGGCCTTGAGGACGCTGGCTTCGTCGTTCAGCACTTCGTCAAGACGGATCGCGATCTGTGTCAAGCGTTCCACCAATTGTGCAGGGTCTTGCTCGATATTCTTGAAGGTTGGGTCAGCAGTCATTGGGATGCTTCCTGAATTCTGAGGATTTCTTGGAATACAGAGTCGGCAATGCCAACTCCTCCTGAGCGAGACATTGCGGCGCCATATTCCTGATTGAGAAGAGACCGGAATACGGTTTCGCCTTGTCCGCCGCCAAAAGGCCCGTCCGCTTTAATGCCCGAGAACATGGCCTCAACGAAAGTCGCGAGGAAGTGCGCTTCGAAGCTGTCGGCTGCTGCGCGTGCTTCAGTCTCATTTTGCGTGGCTTTCAGCGTTTTTGCAGATACCCGGTCTGCCTCGGCAATTTGGCTGGTGAGCCGAAAGGGGGTGGGGAAAAGTGTTTCAGCAACCATCACAGCACCTCAATTTCGGCTTGAAGGGCCCCAGCAGCTTTGATTGATTGCAGGATGGTGATCATGTCGCGAGGGCTGACTCCCAGGGCGTTGAGACCATTTACGAGAACCTGCAGAGAAACAGAGCCATCGAGGACAGCCAGTTTTCGGTCCCGGCCGTCGTTCACGGTAACTTCGGTCCGTGGCACGACTTCCGTTGTTCCCGTCTGGGAGAAGGGTGACGGTTGACTGACTTGGGGTGTTTCTGTGACGGAGATCGTGAGATTTCCTTGTGCTATGGCGACCTGACTTACCCGAACATTGCGTCCCATGACGATAATGCCCGAGGCTTCGTCCACCACGACGCGGGCCGGGGCATCCGGTTCGACGCGCAATTGCTCAATGTCGGTCAGAAGGTCAACGGCGGTACCGCGAAAATCCTGCGGTACCGTCAGGACGACAGTTGTTGGGTTTTGTGCTTTGGCGGCATTGCGGCCCAAAAAGGCATTAATTGCTGAAGCGATCCGACGTGCGGTCGTTAAATCCGGGTTCCGGAGAGCGAGGCGCAGAACGCCAAGATCTGCCATTTCGAAGATGATCTCTCGCTCCACAATGGCGCCGTTGGAAATGCGGCTGTTGGTGGGAACACCGCGTGTCACTGTGGCGGCGTCGCCCCCGGCTGAAAACCCACCAACGGCCACTGGGCCTTGTGAAACGGCGTAAACCTCACCGTCTGCTCCCATAAGAGGAGTGACAAGCAGGGTGCCGCCTTGCAGACTTTTCGCGTCCCCCAATGAGCTAACGGTTACGTCGATCCGGGTTCCCTGGGGTGCGAAGGCTGGAAGGTGAGCGGTTACCATGACAGCGGCAACGTTTTCGGTTTTAAGATTTGTACCGCGGGTGTTGACGCCAAGACGTTCCAGCATTGATGTCAGACTCTGGAGCGTGAACGGGGCGTTAGTGAGCGTGTCTCCGGTACCATTTAGCCCAACGACCAGCCCATATCCGATGAGTTGGTTTTCGCGAATGCCTTCGATATCGGCAATGTCTTTGATGCGTGATGTTGCCTGCGCCGTGGTGGGGAACCCCAAGCTCACGGCGATCAGTATGGCAGCTACTCGTGTGGCGCTCTGTTGCATCCAAGAAAGCCAATCAATGTAAAAACGCATACTTTTGGGCCTTTATTCCAACAAGAGGGCATAGGGGCACCCTATTCCTCCGAACTCACCTAGCGAAGGATGTGCCACTTTGCAGGTTGATTGGGAAAACCCGTAACCATTTGAAAAACAATGGAAAACATATATTTTTTCTTGCAGGTGCATGTGTTTGTTCATGGTGTTGGGACATATCTGCGGCATGAGTTGCCGTCTGCCCGGCAAATTTTTCCGGGGGATATTTATGCTTAACGGCCTGTTAATTCTGCTGGATCATGCTGGTGTTTCAGGCTGACCCCGACCTCCCGATTGTTGGTGGGAAGGGGACTGAAACCGGAGATGGTTATGAAGGTTGTTTCATCACAGCGCACGGTGCCCTCAAAGGGGAGCGCTAAAACACCTGCTGCTAATCCCTCCGGTGCAACATTTTCGCCGGATATGGGAGCTGTGAACGTTGGAACGTCCAGCAGCATCGCGAGTGTCTCTTCGCTGACTTCGATTGACTCTCTGCTCGCTGTTCAGGCAGCACAAGCACCTGATGACGCACTGACTGGTCGACGGAGGGCGGTGGCAAACGCTACGGAAACTCTCGATATTCTGGATGAAATAAAGCTGGGCCTACTTGGTGGCGAAGTGCCTGTCGACAAGCTGCACCGGCTTCTTGAGCGGGTCGAAACCGAACGTGATGATGTGGAAGATACAGAATTGGATAACCTTCTGGACCATATCGAGTTACGCGCGCGGGTTGAACTTGCCAAATATGGCAGTTGAGTCGTGCATCTGTGATTCTCTCATGGAGAGCAATATAGGTCTAATGGTGTAGTTTTGGGGGCTTGAAGAATTCTCCAAGCCATTGATTTCACGCCGTTTTCATCAAAAATTCTTGAGGGCTGGTTGTGTAGGTGAAGTCCCCTACATATACTCCCGCCGCATCGCGGGCTGTTGCCCACGCATATCTACGCTTTAGGGAGAGAGTACAGGAATGAGTGTTCGCTTACCGAAAAATTATGCCCCAAGCGAAGATGAGCCTTTTATGAATAAAAGGCAGAAGGAGTATTTTCGGCGGAAGCTTGAGAATTGGAAAGAAGACATTCTTAGGGAAAATCGAGAAACTCTTCAGCATCTACAGGAAGAGTCCGGCCATCACCCGGACGTTGCGGACAGGGCTTCAAACGAGACCGAACGTGCTCTTGAATTGCGGACACGTGACCGGCAGCGCAAGCTGGTGTCCAAGATTGAGTCTGCGATGGGGCGGATCAAGGATGGCGCTTACGGCTTTTGTGAAGAAACCGGTGAGCCAATTGGATTAAAACGTCTGGATGCACGACCTGTTGCGACTTTGTCGATCGAAGCACAAGAACGACATGAGCGCAGAGAGAAGGTTTATCGCGACGACTGATTGTCGACGTTGTGTAAAAGAAAACGCGGGTCACCACCAAGGACCCGCGTTTTTTTGTGAGAAATGTATGGTGTCAGAAAGGCATCAAGATGTCGTAGACCTGTTGACCGTATCGAGCCTGTTGGACATCTGTCAGCTGACCCCGACCGCCATAGGAGATACGTGCTTCCGCAATTTGCGAATGGGCGATGGTGTTGGCAGCCGTGATATCTTCGGG
Source organism: uncultured Parvibaculum sp. (assembly GCA_964518885.1). GTDB lineage: Bacteria > Pseudomonadota > Alphaproteobacteria > Parvibaculales > Parvibaculaceae > Mf105b01. The sequence goes on from CAZFHW010000011.1 coordinate 11,722, forward strand.
ACGGACAACGCCGGAGACCAGCAATTCACGCACTTCGAAATTGACGCGCACTTCCTGCCGCCCCTCAATCACCATGTTTCCGTTTGGCAGAATTTGAGTGACGATGGCAGCAATGGTCAGGGCGATGGTTTCTTTGCGATCAACTTTGCCAGAGCCGACACTGGAACTGGAGCTGTCGACACCCACCAGGCTGCCAGGAACCACGGCTTCCGGTAGAAAGGAACCCAGTGATCCTTCGTAGCCCAAAAAGTTGTCGAGGCCAGCCTCTTCGCTGTTCGCTCGGGTTCGGGTTGTTTTGTTGTTGACGCTGGCACTATCGGTGATGTCGATTTTGACAGTTAGAATGTCCCCAATGCGAGAGGCGCGCTGGTCGCGAAAAAATGCCCTGGCTCCCGAACGCCACAAGGAATTGGGCTGATAGCTGACCCGTTCTGGGGTTGGCATCGGTAGTGATACCGGGGAATAACCAGCCTGAGCTGTCGGATTTTCAATTGATGAAAGAGCTGGTGCAGCACCGATATTGGACAGCCTGTCAGTAACAGCGCATCCCGACAGAGCAAGACCTGCAACAACGAGGGTGACCAGTTGTAAAACTGAGAAACGGTGCGTCTGGGTCATGGTTGAGTTTCTTTCTTAAGTCTCTTGTCGGATCTGAATTAATTAAGGGCGCTTAACTGTACGGGTCTGGCGGGTGTTATCTGCGCTTCGTTTATGCCCGTAACTTCAACCTCAATGGTGCGATGTGACCGTTGGTTCAGCACCTTGATCGTTTCGCCTAATGCTCCGTCTTCGAGCGCGCGTCCGCGGGCTGAAAGGTTCATATTCGCAAATACATAGGTAATTGAGACAATGTCTCCCTTTTCAACCAAGCGCGGTGGCTCGACATCATTGGCGCGAATGAGCTCGCCTGCCCGGAGGCTACGCCGCGGTGTGAAGCCGATCAGGTTTTGGGTGTCGTCAATGATGTTTTGTGAAACGCGGGTCGCAGGAACCCGGAGCCAGTTAATATCGCTTTCAGTGATTTTCTCGCCCGGGGTCATCCGGTGCGTGAGAACAGGAATGTCGAGGGCTGGAAAGGCACGACCTGCCAGGCGATGAAGCGTTCCTGTGGTTTCATTGGCAGGGACACGGACGATCGCCTGAAAACGGCCTGACCGGTGATCGAACCGAATTTGTTCCACTGAGAGGGAGGGCATTTCGTCCTCTGCAACCATCAGCTTGTTTGCACCTGCAGTGATAATTATTTCGACAATCCCCTTTGCAGCGATCGAGGGTGCCTCTTCGGTGAGCGCCTCTGCCAGGGCTGCGCGGGTTATTTCTGGTGCTAACTTGACACCCGTTCTGGAAACAACGACGCGGGTGAGGCCTTGCGTATTGCGCCATGCTATCCCGTTCCGGCGAGCGACCTGGGAAATGCGAGAGACAGATATCGCGGTCGGTGTGCCGGGACGGGGAGCCGTGGCGATAACAATACCGCTTGCCCCGCCCGCGTCGTCGAATAAATCGCCAAGGGTAACAACATCTCCAGTAACGGAAATGGAGGGCTGCAAAACAGCCGCCATGGCGTCGGTGAGTGAAAGGAGAATCCACAATGCAACGGCTGCATTGAGAAGCGTCCATGTTTGCGAGAAAGAGTTGCGCGTCATGAGGGTTCTCCCTTGATCTTGGATTGCGTTAACGCAGGTTCGATGTGACCGACAGCATTTCGTCGGACGCCGTGATCATTTTGGCGTTCATCTCGTATGCGCGTTGCGCTGTGATAAGGCTGGTAATTTCACTTACCGCGTTGACGTTTGATGATTCAAGATACCCCTGTAGCAAGGACCCAAAGCCATCTGATCCTGGGTTGCCGCTGTTTGGCGTGCCACTTGCGGCCGATTCAATGAACATATTGTCGCCTACAGCGGCCAACCCTGCGGGGTTCTGGAAGGTTGAAAGCTCCAATTGTCCGACAACCTGAGGCGCTGTCTGTCCGGCGATGGTCACTTCGACCTGACCTTGTAAATTGATCGCAACATCAATTGCGTCGTCGGGGATGCTGATGCCGGGCTGGACCGTGTATCCATTCGACGTCACCAATTGGCCATTGGCACTGGTGCTGAAGTTACCGGCGCGCGTGAAGGCATCGTTGCCACTTGGCAACTGAATCCGAAAATATCCTCGCCCCTGAATTGCGAGGTCAAAATCATTCTCGGTGATATCCATATTGCCCTGTGCCGTAATGCGGGTAACAGCGGCGGTTCGAACCCCCATGCCGACCTGAACACCTGCGGGAACAATTGTACCGGCGTCTGATGATGTGGAGCCGACACGGCGCAAATCCTGGTACATCAGGTCTTCAAAAGACGCTCTCTGGCGTTTGTAGCCTGCGGTACTCATATTGGCGACGTTATTTGAGATCACCTCGACATTGAGTTGCTGTGCCATCATTCCTGTGGCGGCGATGCTGAGCGACTGCATGGGGTGGATCCTTTCTATTGTGGCTTTGGTTGAATTGGAGCGGGTTAGCGGACGTCGGCTAGTTTGGATATTGCAGTGCGTTGCAATTCATCGCTCTTCTCAACGATATTGTTCGCACTTTGGTATGCCTGCATGACAGAAATCATGTGGGTCATTTCTAGGATGGGCTGAACATTGGAGCTCTCGATCGCCCCTTGCAGAAGGGCCGGATTTTCGACGGGTAATTCGGCCTGATCTGTTGCGAGAAGGGTTGAGCCAGTTTTTTGCATGTCGCGTTCGTTTTCAAAACGGACGAGACTTAACTGGCCGCGTTCCCCTTGGTTGGTGGAGATTGTGCCGTCACTTGAAATTGTTATGGGACCGTCTTCTGGGGAGAATGTGAAACTGGTACCGCCTGCGGACAGGATCGGGTGCCCGTCGCTGGTGACAAGGCGACCCTGGGCGTCGAGCTGAAGGGCTCCGTTGCGCGTATAGCGTGTACCTTCAGGTGTCTCGACCTTGAAGTAGCCTTCGCCGGTAATCGCGATATCCAGGGGGTTTTCGGTGACCTCAATTCGGCCGGGCGCCGTATTTCGGATCATTCCATAATCCCGAACGAAGGAAATCGTGTCGTCAGGACTGGCCTCTGAGGCGTTTGACATCATGTATTCTTCAAACAAAAGCTGTTCGGTTTTGTAGCCGGTGGTGTTTACGTTCGCGAGATTGTTCGCGATGACAGCCATTTCTCGCCGAAGCGCCATCTGCCGGGTCATGCCGATCAGGAGAGCGTTTTCCATCTTGTGTATCCGTCTCTTGTTTTGCCAGGACATTTGCCCTTGCTGGAAGCTTTCGCTCCCGTATTCCCACACGGCGTGTTGCAGCCCGCGTGCCAGATGGAAGTTTGTTTGAAAACAAAGAGATAGCTGGCTATCCGCACGGCAAGTTCCGATGAACGGAAGGGCTTGCCCGGCAATTTCTGCCGATAAGGGCAATGATGGGGCGCTCAGCAACTGTTCGTTAACCACCATAGGCGAAGATTTCCCCCGGGTTAGAAGGCTCCACAATCGTTTGTTAACGATCTTGCCTTTCAGAGGACATTCGCAATGAGCGATACAGATATTGATTTTGATGAAGGCGATGGAGAAGAGACCTCAGCCAGGAAATTGAGTGGAAAGGTGATGGTTCTCTTCATCGCTCTGCCTGCAATTGTCGTTCTTGGTGGGATTGTTGGTGCGCTGTTTGCTTTTGGCATTTTTGGCGGTGGCGGGGACGATTTGGAAATGGTGGAAGTTGAAGAGGAGCGCGAGCCCCCCGTCTTCTACGACATGCCAGAAATTCTCGTAAACATGGCCACCAGCAATGGGACATCGCGCTTTCTCAAAATGCGCGTGGTGCTGGAAGTTCCTAGCGAGGATGCAATTGCGGAAATTGAAGTTGTCATGCCACGCGTGGTCGACAGCTTCCAGGTCTATTTGCGGGAATTGCGCCCCGAGGACATGGAGGGATCTGCATCAATTGTGCGGATGAAAGAGGAGCTCCTTCGTCGGGTCAACTTGGCGTTGGAACCGATCCACATTAACGACGTTCTCTTCAAGGAAGTTGTTGTTCAGTGACGAACTTGTCCCAACGTGCCTATTCGAATTTCGGAGATCACCATGGCAGATGATGAAGAACTCGGCGAAGACCAGGATGCGATGGCAGCTGCCTGGGAAGCTGAGGCAGCCGGCGATGACGATGACGATGGTGAAGATCAAGACGCTATGGCAGCTGCGTGGGAAGCAGAAGCAGATGATGAGGAATCAGAGGGAGAACTCGAGGCAGGTGGCGCTTCTGAGCGCGTTCTCAACCAGGACGAAATCGATAGCCTGCTTGGTTTTGAGGTTGATGAAGATGAAGATGGTGAGCGGACGGGTATTCGCGCCATCATTAACTCTGCGCTGGTATCATACGAACGTCTGCCGATGTTGGAGATTGTTTTTGATCGCCTCGTGCGTTTGATGACAACAAGCCTGCGTAATTTTACCTCCGACAATGTTGAAGTCAGTCTCGATAGCATCTCGTCCATCCGATTTGGAGATTACCTCAACTCAATTCCGCTCCCGGCGATCCTGTCTGTGTTTAGAGCCAAGGAGTGGGACAATTACGGGCTGTTTACCGTTGATTCCAATCTGATTTACTCCATCGTTGATGTTTTGCTTGGCGGCCGTCGCGGTACTGCGGCGATGAGGATTGAGGGTCGGCCTTACACAACGATCGAGCTCAATCTTGTGGAACGCATGATCGAAGTTGTTTTGGCGGATGCGAAGACGGCGTTTGAGCCGTTGTCTCCCGTAACCTTTGAACTTGATCGCATGGAGACCAACCCAAGGTTCGCGGCCATTGCGCGTCCGGCCAATGCGGCGATCCTGATTAAATTACGCATCGACATGGAAGATCGTGGTGGTCGTATTGAGATGCTTCTTCCTTATGCGACTTTGGAGCCTATTCGCGAACTTCTCCTGCAAATGTTCATGGGTGAAAAATTCGGTCGAGATTCAATCTGGGAAGGCCACCTTGCCACCGAACTCTGGTCCACAAATGTGCAAATCGACGCGGTTCTAGACGAACAACAGATGACCCTTGGTGAAGTAATGAAGTTCGAGGTTGGGCAGACATTGATGTTGAACGCAGGCCCGAATTCATTGGTCGAAATGAGGTGTGGGGATATTCCTCTCATGAAGGGTCGGATGGGGCGGTCTGGCGGAAATGTGGCTATTCGGCTGTCGGGTGGAATTCCTGTGCCCGTGCGCCAAGAGGGTTCAGAATTGACTGAAGAGAGTGCGCCGTGATGTGGAATATACCAACGGATTTGGTTTTGGATGCGCTGGTTGCCATTTTGCTGGCCGCCACGATTTTTTACTGTGCGATGTTGGACCGTCGTCTAAAAGCCCTGCGTTCTGGACAGGACGGCTTTAAGGCAACAATTGATCAACTCAATACAGTGACCGCGCGTGCTGAAATGAGCATCGGACAATTGAAACAAGCCAGTGGCGAGGTGGGGGCTGGTATTTCTGAGCAGCATGAGAAAGCCCGGGCTGTGATTGATGAGCTATCAGTCATGATTGCATCGGGGAGCAATCTCGCGGATCGACTATCTCAGGCCTACTCGTTTGAGCCAAAGATGGGCACGAATAATCAAGTTTCACCCCAAGTTGAAGAAAAGGTCGTTTCCTTTGCCGCTGACACTGCTCCCAGACCAACTATGCCAGCGAAAAAACTTGAGAGCGGGCTTAACACGACTCTCCTCGAAGCGCTCAAGAAGGCCAGATAAGTTGATGAAGAAATCTTTTACCAAGATGCCTCAAATTCGTCTGTTGCCTTCTGTCATTATTTGCGCGACAGCGCTGCTCGCGTTGAAGTTGGTTGGACTGGGGATCGGGCTTGAAGCGATTGTCGGTGGTGTTCAACCGGCTTATGCACAGGCTCCTGCGGCTGAAGAAAACGCGATGGAAGAGGTGCAAGGCGAGGCGTCAGAAGGGTCGGATGACAATGCTGAAATGCATGAGGCGCCCGTCGCTAACGCTGTTCTGACTCCCGAAGATTTTGATCTACCTTCGGCAGCAGAGCGAAATTTGCTTCGCTCACTTTCGAACCGACGCAAGGAATTGGATGCACGGGAGCGCAACATTGCCCTTCAAGGGCGGCTTTTGGAGGCGACCGAGCGCCGGGTGGAAACACGGATCAATGAGCTGAAAGAAATTGAGGCTCGTATCGAATCCCTGTTTGGAATGCATGATGAGGCGCAGGAACAGCAAATAGCCTCTCTGGTGATCATGTATCAGAGCATGAAACCGAAAGATGCTGCGCGCATTTTGGGGCAGCTTGACATGGATATTCTCATCCAGGTGGTGCGGCGAATGAATGAGCGGAAGATGGCCCCCATTTTGGCAGCCATGGACCCTGTTGCGGCTCAAGAGCTGACGGTGGAACTTGCTACAGGCGGTCAGATTCCCGACGGATTTGATATGACAGCCATTCTCGAAGAGGCGCCTCCTGCACCGTGAGGGAGATGTCTCTCTAACTGACGCAATCTCTTGCTTTTGTGGGTCTGGGGACCTGTTTCTTAACGACCCCTTTACCGCGTCGTCTTTAAGCTCAAAGTCGTAACAGTCGCGTCCGCCAATTTCGCAAATCCTCCAAATACCGGGCATTCTGGATATTGGACGACAGTGATTCGCAGGCGGGTCGCGGAATTGACGGCTTAGGGAGCCGGGCAGGCAAAAGTGACGACAGGCGAACAGCGGCAAACGACCAAAGCGGGGTTTGAAGAGGTCGGGTCTACTCAGGCCTGGACGCCTCGTGCGATGGCTGCCGACGATTTGTCAATCGATGACCCGGTCGCAGATGAACGGGAGAGCATTGACGTTACGACTATGCTCCAGCTTTCGTTATTCCTGATGTTGCTCACATTCTTTTTGGTCC
>CAZFHW010000011.1:18721-37907 GCA_964518885.1 uncultured Parvibaculum sp.
ACGACTATGCTCCAGCTTTCGTTATTCCTGATGTTGCTCACATTCTTTTTGGTCCTGACAACTAATACGTCTTTTGATGAGAGACGCGTTGGTCCTGTGATCGGTGGTATTCAATCCGCGTTTGGTGTGTTGCGTGGTGGGGTATCTGACAATGCAGGGGAGGGGGAGGCAGCAGCGTTACCCGTTCTGCAAGTCGGGGCTCAACCTGCGACCGGAGCCTACGCCTCTGATATCGAGGCGGCCTTTGCTTCAGTCGGGGCAGCGCGCCCGGAGGTCGGTGCCGTGTCATTTGATATGGTGGTGGATGCTAGTCGCCTCTTTGTCCAGGGGGCTGCGGCAGTAAAGGCTGATCAACGGGCCCTCTTTCAAGAGATCGCTCCTCTTCTTTTTGGAGACGGTGATCGTCGCCACCTGGCGATACTTGTTCCTGAAATGCCAGCGCTGAGATTGGACGTGCGACGCGCGGCGTCGCTTGCCCGGGTCCTGCTGGCGGATGGCGCACCGGCGTCACAAATTGCCGTTGGTGTGAGAGAGACTTCCGACAGCTTCGTTACTTTCCGTTTCTATATCGTGCCGGGGGATGAGAAATGAATGCTCCCCTGACAGATTCAGCGGATGACGGTGCAGCTACACCTCTGTGGTTGTTGACCTTCGCAGACCTGACAGCGATTTTGGTGGCGCTTTTCGTCCTCATGTATTCTATGTCTGCGCCCCTGACTGGGAGTGGACGCAACCTATTATCGGGCGGCGCCGCCGAGGCTGTTCTATCAACCTCAGTTGCATCCGCTGATCGACTTTCCGGTCGCTCAGAACATCTTGCTGTTCTTACGGTTGGCTATCTGTCTGCAGTTTTGTCAGACAGGGGAATCGCCCCTCTTGCGCAAAATGGAGCCCAAGCCGCACCCGTTACACAATCGATTGAGGGAGATCGACTGGTTCTCCATGTTGCGTCAGATTTTGCTTTTTCTGCGGATGGAAGGACGCTGAAACCGATTGCAGAGGGGCTGGTGTCCGATCTTGTCGCTGTGCTTTCGAATGTGGCAAACCCGGTAAGTATTTTTGCTGCGGTCCCGGAAAACAATTGGACACTCGCTTTTGATCGGGCGGACGATGTGGTCGGAGCCTTTCGTCGCTTCGGATATACGGCCCCTATCGAGCGGTTTGTGACACCCGGCATAACGGATGCGGCACTTGTGATTGTTGTTGGACGGGTGGGGGGATCAAGGTCGTGACGGTTCTGCGTTTCCTCTTGCTTTTTTCTCGCGGATCGATGGCATCCGCTTTTTTTGCTGTTGCTTTTGCCACCAACGTGGTTGCCGCTGATGCGGTGCTACTTGAGGGTGTGGAGAACGATGGCTACGGCCGTCTGGTTATTGCCTGGCCTGAGGAAAGTGCTCCAAGCGAACCGGGTGAGGTCGACGAACGCATTCCTGGCTATGAGGCCTTTGTCTCCGCGGGTGTTCTTGTGGTCACCTTCGACCGTGCCATAGAGGGTGATACTGAAGACATTTTGCGAAGCATGCCAAGGTACTTTGCGCTGATCCGAACGGATGAGGATGGCAAGGCATTCCGGTTCGCGATGAAATCTGACTTCACGCTGCTTGCTCGCCCGGCAGGATACGAACTTTATGTAGACCTGCTGCCTGCGACTTGGAGAGGCGCTCCGCCGCCGCTTCCTGCGCACGTTGTGCGGAGATTAGTGAAGGAGGAAGCAGAAAGGGCACGTCTTGCAACCCGGTTTGTTGAGAATGGTCCCCGCGCCCTAGAGATCGAAGAAAATCCACCACGTGTTGTCCTGCGGGTGGGGGCACGTCCTGGGACGACGCGTCTTGCCTTCGAATGGGACCGGCCGGTCTTATATTCCACAGCGTTTCGCGATAACCGGATCACGATCACTTTCGATCAAGTGGCGGATCTGCCTTTGGCTGCGATCCGTGTTGACCCGCCTGCTTTCATCAGGTCTGCACGAACTACAGAGGCTGAAGGGCGGCTCACGGTCTTTATTGAAACTGAGCCAGGCGTCAAAGTTCGTGATTTCCGGGAAGACATGAGTGTTGTGTTGGATGTGTCGCCGGTTCACGGAAACGTTGCCCGCCAGGCAGCGTTTGCTCCACCGACGCCGCTTTTGCCGATTCCCCACGCGCCGACAGCGCAGCCTGTCCAGCACGCAGATGCCGCCCGGGCTATCGAGGCGCAGGCTGCTGCTGCCTCTGAAGCATCGGGGGAAGAACAACCAGTGCACGCCAATCATGCCGCCCCAACATCTGATGACCGGGGTGCTGAAGGTGCGGGTGCGCACTCAGACGAGATGGTTGCAGGAGAGCCTGACGATCTCGTGGAAGATCACTCCAGTGCAGCTCAGGTAGAAGTTTCTCACGGAACAGATACTGACCCGGAGAGTTTGCAGCATGAGGAGATGACGGCACCCGAAGAAGATGTCGCGGACAATATCAACGATGACCATCTGCCGGTCTATGCCGAACTTATGGGGGAGAGCGTACGGCTAACCTTCCCTTGGTCGACAAAAGTTGATGCAGCGGTTTTCCAGCGGGACAACAGAGTTTGGATATTATTTGACCGGGAGTCGGAGTTTGATCTTTCGCAGCTTGACCCGCTAATTGAGGAAAAATTGGGTGAGATTGATGTTCTGCAGCTCTCCCGCGCAACCATCCTTCAATTTACGCCGCCCGAACGTATGCTTGTCGTGGCGGCTGAGAAAGATGGCCAGTGGGTTGTGACGCTGGGCGATATGATCGTGGAGCCGACACGCCCTGTGATCATTTCCCGGACGTGGAGCAGTACGGGCGATCCGCATGTCTTGTTTGATCTCTCGCAGACGGGCCGTGTTCACTGGGTGCGAGACCCGGTCATTCAAGACCTAGTCGCCATCGTGACAGCGGCCGGGCCACCGCAGGGCCTGCTTGCGCCGAGGAATTTTGTGGAATTCCAAGCTCTTGCCACAGCGCAGGGGCTGGCTTTCGTGTCCCGGGCTGATGATCTGTATGTTCGGACCTCCGAGGAAGGGGTAAGTGTTTCGCGAGGGTCCGGCCTGACGTTATCAGCGGCAGACGGTCCAGCTTACTCCAGCACCGGCGTGGACGATGGAGTTGACGGAGAAATGGTGACTTCCGCGACGCCTGGACAAATGGATTTTGAGCGTTGGCGGTTTTCGCCGGGCCGTACGTTTATTGAGCGGAAACAAAACCATCAGCTGGCTGTGGCAATGGCGACAGAAGAGACTTCCTCGTTGCTCAGAATTCGGTATGCAAAATTTCTCTTGAGCTATCGTCTCGGTGTTGAGGCGGATGTTGTACTGCAGACAGCTTTGCGTGCTTCAGAGGAATTGGAGACTGACCCTGGATTTCGCGCTTTGCGGGGCGTCGCTCGGATTATGAGAGGATGGCCGGAAGAAGCCGTTTCTGATCTGTCCATTCCGGCGCTGGCCGACGAGCCGCACTCGGCCTTGTGGCTTGGGGTGGCCTATGCGGAGTTGGGCGAATGGCGGGATGCCTGGGCTGCTTTTGAAAAAGCGGAGCAGGCGTTTGCCTTCTACGCGCCAGATCTTCAGGCGCTTTTCCGGGTCAAAGCCGCAGAAGCGGCGCTGGCATCCGGTGACATTGGCACGGCGGAGTTCAATCTTGACCGTGTGCCGGTCGAAACGGAAGAACTGCGTTGGCTTGCACAGGGCGACCTCACTCGAGCGCGGATATATGAAGCGTCCGGGCGTATAGACGAAGCGCTGGAAATTTATGATGCCCTGACAACGTCTGATTACCGCGGCATTGCAGCACGGGCTTCTTTCGCGCATGCGCTTTTGAGGCATCAACTGGGGTCGCTTGATGATGGCGGCCTGGCAGAAGAATTAGAATCGCTGCGGTTTAGATGGCGTGGTGACGATCTGGAGCTTGCTGTTCTGGAGCAACTTGGTGGTATTCGTGTTGCGCAGGGCGAGATTGCAGAGGGCTTGAAAATCTGGCGGTCAGCGGTCGGGCGGTTTTCTGAAACCCAGCGGGGACGTCGGATTGCGTCCCGTATGTCAGAAATCTTTGCCGAGCTCTATTTGGGGGGTGGTGCGGATGATATGGACGCCGTTGAAGCTCTGACGATCTACTACAACTTCCGTGAGCTGACCCCGATCGGTCGGCGGGGAGATGCCCTCATTCGTCATCTTGCGGATCGATTGGTTGAAGTTGATCTCCTCGACAAGGCTGCAGGATTGTTGCGGCATCAAGTGGAAAATCGCTTGAGAGGGACAGCTCGGGCTCAGGTTGCGGCGAAACTTGCCTTGATTGAACTGATGAACCATCAGCCTGAAAATGCGCTGCATGCGATCCGTTCAACAAAACAAGTTCGGTTGCCTGAAATGCTCGCTTATAGGCGACGGTTGCTGGAGGCGCGGGCTCTGGCGGATCTTGGACTTTATGACCACGCGCTTGATTTGCTCTCCGAAACGGAGGGGGAAGAGGTGGCTGACCTTGTTGCCGATATTTATTGGGACAGTCAGCAGTGGGATATTGCCGCAATTCGCTTTGAGACGGCTCTTGGTGAGCGCTGGCGCGATCCTCTGGCACTGACGGCGGCTGAGCGGGTTGGTGTGATGCGGGCAGCGATAGGGTTCTCCCTTTCCGATGATGCTGAAGGACTGAACCGCATTCGTTCAAAGTACGGAGATTTGATGCGGGCCAGCTCCGACGCGGCCGGGTTTGCTGTGGTTACTGACCCGATTGGAACACGAGGTGTGGCATTCCGCGAACTGGCTCGAGATATCGCGGCGACTGATACGCTCGACCTGTTTGTCGAAAGCATGCGAGAGAGTTTTGCTGAGACGCCCGACGATGAAGAAACGGCGATCAACTAAGCCCGCTGTATGCGGAGGGGAATGGTGTTCTCTGAGACTGGGAGATGACTTCGGGCATTGTTTCGCTATCTGACCCATCCACAAGTATTGTCGACCCGACTGTCGTGGTGCCCAATTGGGGCCTTAGTGGCGTGGGACATGGGACGTGCGCGTGTGGATCAATTTGGCGGCGGTGGCTGCTATTTTTTGTGCTTCAGGAGGGGCGGCGTGTTCTGCACCCCTGGCAAAAAATGGAAGAACCTTTTTCGACGTGGGCTTGTCAGACTGGCTGCATGGAGAAGGCGCTAAACGCCGAAGCTCTTAACCAGTGACCCCGCGATCAGGTACCAACCATCCACCAGAACAAAGAAAATCAGCTTGAACGGAAGTGAAATGATGATGGGCGGCAGCATCATCATACCCATCGACATGAGGACGGATGCGACGACCAGATCGATGACGATAAAGGGCACGAAAATCAGGAAGCCAATTTCAAAGGCCCGTTTCAATTCACTGATCATGAAAGCGGGAACCACAACGTGAAGAGGGATGTCCTGTGCGCTTTCAACCGTCGGGGTTTTGGATAAGTCCATGAAGAGTTCCAGATCCTTGTCACGCACCTGGGTCAGCATGAAAGCATGAAAGGGTTTGGTGGAATGAGAGAACGCCTCCCCGATTTCGATTTCCTCGTTTATCAGGGGCGCGATACCCGTTTCGTAGGCCGTCTCGAAAACCGGGGCCATCACAAAGGCTGTGAGGAACAAGGAGAGGCTGATAATTACAGAATTGGGGGGTGATTGTTGAACACCCAAGGCCGTGCGGAGCAGGGAGAGCACGACAACGATGCGCACAAATGAGGTGACCATTACGAGAATTGAGGGGGCAAGGCTCAAGATCGTGACGAGTGCGATAATTTGAACGACACGCTCTGTCAGACCGAACCCCTCGGAGAAGTCGACATTGATGGTTTCGGCGACTGCGGGGAAACTGAAGCCAACAAGAACGAAAAAGCTCGTGGCAACAAGTGCAGCAATACGATTTACTGGATGACGGTTATTCACGCGCGATGCTCCCGCAGCAAAGAAACAACTTTTTGCATTTGACCTGCAACAGACCCTGTTAGATGCCCTGGATGCATGTTTGCAGTGGAAGGTGATCGGGGTTTGGCATCCAAATCGTTGCGGGCCGGAAGGCCTGCTTCCAGGATCAGGTCCTGTTCGCCAAGCAATACCAAATGTTCGCGATCATCATGGCGGATAATCAGGAGCTTTCGTTTGGCGTCGATGGCAAGTGTTTCCACGACGGCCAGCCGGTTGTCCAAAGACGTTTTGCCAGCAATCTGCATCAACCCTAATCGCCGCGCACCCCACGCGCAGACTGCGATGAGGCCGACCACAAATAGGAGCGCTGATACAAAGCGCAAAATTTCACTGATTTCCATGATCGTCCCCGGACAGAAATGGTTAATGGCGCATGCATCACATGCAGTAACTGGGCAGATGTTGCCGGGTTTATGCTTAAGAACAGGTTAAGCAGATGGAAAGAGGCAACAGTTTCAAGGGACCGCAGCCAAGAGCCCCGAAAGGGGAGAAAATCGATTAAGGCAAAATTTACCTAGTGGAGCGAAACTTGCTCTCAAGAACGCCGCAAGGATTGCGAGCTTCGTCATATTTTCTTCTACGCGTGGTCCCAGAAAGGGTTGCAACACGCGGCAACCCGCACCCTTGTGGTGCCTGAATTGGGACGTGCAACCTCATGCTTCTTGGTGACTCACCCATCTTTTCGATGATGAAGGAACGCATGCACTGGCTTGCTGACCGACAACGTGTGATTGCAGAAAATGTGGCGAATGCCGATACGCCCAACTACATCGCGAAAGATCTGGCCGAGCCTGATTTCGGCGCAATGGTGCGCCGGCGATCATCCTCCGCATCTATTCTTTCCGCGACACAAACCAACCCCCTACATATCCGGGCAAATGCCAGTGGTGGATCAAGTTCTGCGTCCCTCATACGTCGCCCAGACTTTGAAACGACCCCAACGGGTAACAGTGTTGTGCTCGAAGAGCAGATGATCAAAGCCGCTGAAAACCAGATGGATTACCAGACCGTAACCGGCCTCTATTCAAAAAGCCTGGGCATGTTGCGGATTGCGCTTGGCAAAGGCTGAGCAAAACTAAGGAATAGGTCAATGGATCTTGTAAAATCGATGATGATTGCAGCTTCCGGCATGCGGGCCCAGAGCGGGCGTATGCGGGTGCTGGCTGAAAACATTGCAAACTCTCAATCGACGGCAACCACGCCGGGTGGGGAGCCCTACCGCCGGCAGATTGTGACCTTCCGGAGTGAGTTGGACCGCGAACTCGGCGCGAACGTCGTGAGTGTTGGGAAACCCATTCAGGACCAATCTGACTTTGAGTTGAAATACATGCCGGGTCATCCAGCTGCGGACGAAAATGGGTATGTGCAAATGCCCAACGTGAACGGACTTGTGGAAGCGATGGACATGAAAGAGGCGCAACGTTCTTACGAAGCCAACCTCAATATGATCCAGGTTTCGCGCCGTATGCTTTCGCAGACCATTGAACTGTTACGCCGTTAAGCCGTTTTCTGAAGGAGGCCCGATATGAGTATTCCGACATCTGTTGCGATGAATGCCTACGCCACTGCCGCCCGGCAGGCGACCAATATTTCTGGTGGTCAGCAGGAAGGCGTGTCGGGTCTTGGGGGACTTGGCGGGCCGGGTGGTGTGCAGGGATTTGGCGACATGCTGCGGGGTGTGGTTGAAAATATGGCATCCACCAGCATCAATGCAGAGCAGCAAACAGCTTCAGCTGTTGCGGGTACTGCTGACCTGGTGGACGTCGTGACCGCTGTGGCGGAGGCCGAGGTTACGCTTCAAACCGTTGTAGCTGTTCGTGACAATGTGATTACCGCGTATCAGGAAATTATGAAGATGCCGATCTAACGGCGTTTTTTGAGAGAAAGAATGTAGGGGGAGTAAGTATGACTGGTCCGGAAGTTCTGGATGTTGGCCGAGAAGCGATTTTTGTTCTTCTTAGGGTGTCGTCTCCCCTCATGCTGGTGGGGCTTGGGGTCGGTTTGACGATCGCGCTTTTTCAGGCGCTGACGCAGATCCAGGAAATGACATTGGTTTTTGTTCCCAAAATTCTAGCTATCTTTTTGGCCCTTATCATCCTGTTGCCCTACATGGGCACAACGCTTGGCAACTACATGTATTATGTCGCTGACAAGATCGTTACGGGATGAAAAAACCGGGCCAGTGTTTCGCAGTTTGTTTGATCTAACGATTTTGTTGAAGGCTTTATGACATGAGTTTTGATGTCGCCCCTCATGCCGCATACGTATTCCTCCTGGTGTTTTCGCGCATTGGCACCATGATCATGCTGATGCCTGCTCTTGGGGAAGTTAGTGTTTCAGCGCGTGTTCGGCTCACATTCGCTGTGGTTCTGTCTGCTCTGATGTTGCCAATGGTTGAGAGCGCTTACGCGCCGATGTCTTCCAATATGGGAGGCATTTTCTGGGCCATCATTTCAGAAATATTTGTTGGAGTGTTTGTCGGGGGTGCTGCGCGTCTCATCATGAGCGCGTTGCAGGTGGCCGGGACGGTCATTGCTTTTCAAACCGGCCTGGCGTTCGCGCAGAACGTGGACCCAACACAGGGTATTCAAAGTGCGCTGGTTGGTTCATTCCTCTCAATGCTTGCTGTGACGATGATTTTTGCGACCGATCTTCATTTTTTGCTGATTGGTGCCATTCGGGACAGTTATGTGCTGTTCAAACCCGGTGAGCTTCTGCCTCTGGGAGATTTCGTGGAAATGGCTGTGGCGATAGTCGGCGGTGCCTTTCAGCTTGGTGTGCAGATCGCAGCGCCGTTCCTTGTTTTTGGGCTCATCTTCTACCTGGCACTTGGTATTCTCGCGAAGCTGATGCCGCAGGTTCAGATCTTCTTTGTGGCAATGCCCGCCAATATTATGCTGGGCTTTGCCTTGTTTGCGGTTTTGATGGGAGCTCTGATGACATGGTTCCTCACTTTCTTTGAGCAGACGATGGGCCGTTTTCTCGCATAGCTGGATTGGCTAGCGGGCAGGAAAGGCGGCTGGAGGACTGATGGCAGATCAAGACGACGACGAAAAAACAGAAGAACCAACCTCCAAAAAACTGGAGGATGCCCATAAGAAAGGGGATGTGCCCAAAAGTCAGGAGGTCAACACCTGGTTTGTGATGTTGGGCACCACGCTGGTCATTGGCCTGGCGGCAGACAGTACGGTGATAGATTTTTCGCGTGCGTTTCGGATTTTTCTAGCCTCACCCCACGATATTAGTGTTGATCAGGGGAACCTGATGCGTGTCTGGGAACAGCTGGGCACGATGGTCCTGACATATATGGCGTTGCCCATGATCATTTTGCTGATTGGTGCTGCCGCAGGAGCCCTGGTTCAGCATGCCCCGGTTTTCAGCACCGAGAACATGAAGCCCAAGCTCAGCAAAATTTCGCCTGCAGCGGGATTGAAGCGTCTTTTTTCTGTCAAAAGTCTGATGAACTTTGCCAAAGGGCTGGTAAAACTTGTTTTGGTGGGAACTGCGACTTTTCTCATTATCTGGCCTATGCGCGACCAGCTTCTCATCATCATGACAATGGACTTGGGAGCTCTTCTGCCGCTTGTGCAAAGTGTTGCTGTCAAAATTCTGATGGTTGTGCTCGCCATTCTGACCGTGCTCGCTGCCATCGATTTTTCTTTTGAGCGTGTGCAGTGGAACAAAAAGCAGCGCATGACGATCAAAGAAGTCAAAGACGAACACAAACAGATGGATGGGGACCCGGTGATTAAGGCCAAACTCCGTGCCCTTCGTATGGAAAGAGGTCGTCGGCGCATGATGTCCCAGGTGCCGGAAGCCGCCGTCATTATTACAAACCCGACCCATTATGCGATCGCCCTCAAATATGAGCAGGGTATGGGGGCTCCCATTTGTGTGGCCAAGGGGATTGACGCTGTTGCCCTCAAAATTCGTGAAGTGGGGGGGGCTCATGATATTCCGATTATCGAAAGTCCGCCTCTGGCGAGGGCACTCTATGCAACAGTAGAATTAGACCAAGCTGTTCCGCCGGAACATTACAAGGCGGTGGCAGAGGTAATTGGCTACGTGATGCGTCTTAAGAGTAAGATGGCCGGGCGCGCATTGGCGCGATGATTCGAGAGATCATGGGTGTTCAAATGCTCAGAAATTTGCATTTGCACGCATTTGACTTGTACGAATTGATCGAGTGACTTGCACGAATTGATCGAGGCAGATGAGCGAGACGACACTGGACATATCACCAGATGGTGGGGTTCCCAGTAACCCGGGTGATGAAAACGGCAGAGAGACACCGAGTTCGCCTCCAAAGGGGGGGGGACAAGGTCGTTCATCTTTGGGTCTTGCCAGTTTGGTTGGCCTTTTCCTTGCGGGCGCTGCAGGTGGATTTTTCTTTCTGAATATTGGTGTCGCGGGACCTGCTGGATACCTGCTTGTTGGCGGGCTGCTTACCGTTGGCTTTTTCTCTGTTGTTGCCATGCTTGCTGGGCGATCAGGGGGACGGGGTTCGGGCAAAGGCAAACTGGCGGGGATTGCCGCAGATGCGCTGGAAAGCCTACCTGACCCTTGTTTTGTGACAGACAAAAAGGGCATTGTTCTTTTCGCCAATCAAGCCTATCGCCACCTGGGTCTGGATGCGAATGACCGACCAATGCCCCTGGAGCGTTTGCTTGCCGGTCAGCAGGGCGTGGACGAAAAGCTCTATCAGCTTGCGCAAGCCGCGCGGCTGGGACTTGCGGACGAGGAAGAGTTGCGCTTTGTGCCTCCTGCCGGGCAAGGGCGCGAACGTGTTTTTAAGGCGGCGGTTCAGCCGCTTAGTGGCCCTAATGCGCGCACTGGGGCCAGCATTTGGCTACTGCGGGATATGACAGCGGAGCGGCTTGCTGCTGCGCAGGCGAAGACGGGCCGGGATCGCTATCTTGCCTATCTAGACGATGCGCCGTTTGGCTTCTTTTCTGCTTCTGAGACGGGCCGTATTGATTACGTCAACACAACGCTGGCAACTATGCTTGACCGGTCGGCGGACGATCTGGTGGCGCAGGGAGCAACGCTGGGTGATCTGTCAGCGGGTGACGTGACCCCCTTTGTTCAGGCAATTGCGGGCAGTGATGGGGCTCAGACTGTTGATGTGGACCTGCGGGGCAAGGATGGTGTTCTGCCGGTGCGGATTGTGCAGAACTTTGCTTTGCTGGCTGATGGCACACCTGGTGCCTCACGCTCTGTGGTGATGGTGCGGGAAGAGGAGGAGGACACGGAAACGCATTTGCGGGACGCGGAAATGCGGTTTGCGCGGTTCTTCAACAATGCACCCATTGGGGTTGCCACTCTTGATCAGGACGGCATTGTGGGAACAGCCAATGGGGCCTTTGTGTCCCTGGTCGGAGGGACGCCGGATGCTGGCACACGGTTTACGGACCTTGTCGCCGATGAGGACCGCAGTGCGCTAACCGATTTTCTGGCGATGGCTGTCTCTACAGGGGACTCGCAGGGGCCGATTGACCTGAAGCTCATACAGAAGAATGCCGAGGGAGCGGAAAAAACAGCGCAGCTGTTCGCAAGCTATTCAAATACGACCGGCGGCCAACCTTCTATCATTGCCTACCTGATTGATACCAGTGAGCAGAAGTCGCTTGAAATGCAATTTGCCCAGTCGCAGAAAATGCAGGCCGTTGGGCAACTCGCTGGTGGTGTGGCCCATGATTTCAACAATCTTTTGACGGCGATCATTGGTTTTTGTGATCTGCTGTTGGCGCGTCATCAGGCGGGCGATCCAAGCTTTGCCGATATTATGCAGATCAAGCAGAACGCAAACCGGGCGGCGAATCTTGTACGGCAGTTGTTGGCTTTCTCTCGCCGCCAGACTCTGCGGCCGAAGATATTGAGACTGACGGACGAACTTGCGGAACTGTCTAATCTGCTTGGCCGCCTGTTGGGCGAAACTGTTGAACTTAGAATTACCCATGAGCGTGACCTGGGGCTGGTTAAGGTCGACCAAAACCAGCTGGAGCAGGTTGTTATCAATCTAGCGGTTAATGCACGCGATGCGATGGAAGGTGGGGGATTGCTGACCATTCGCACCGCCAACGTCTCTGAAGATGATGCGAGGGCGCTGGATCACACGCTTATGCCACCGGCTGAATATGTGTTGATTGAAGTGAGCGATACGGGATGTGGCATTCCTAAAGAGCATCTTGGCAAGATATTTGAGCCCTTCTTCACCACCAAGGACGTGGACAAGGGAACCGGGCTCGGGCTTTCCACGGTATATGGCATCGTGAAGCAGACTGGTGGCTACATTTTTGCCTTCTCAACCGTGGGGAAGGGGACGACGTTCCGCATTTACCTGCCACGCCATTTCGAGACGGAAGAAGAGGCCGCAGCCAAAAAGGCCGAAGCTGAAACTGTGGAAGTTGTGGCCGATCTGACTGGCAAAGGAACGGTTTTGCTGGTGGAAGATGAAGACGCCGTCCGGACATTTGCTGTTCGCGCTCTCCAGACCCGCGGCTATGAGGTCCTGGAAGCAGAAAGCGGTGATGTCGCCCTGGAGCTTGTCGACAGCTACGAGGGCACGATTGACCTGGTGGTGAGCGATGTGGTGATGCCCAATATGGATGGGCCGACCATGGTAAAACGGTTGCAGGAAAAGCGTCCCGGGACCAAGATCATCTTTATCTCAGGCTACGCAGAAGACGCCTTCTCCAAGAGCCTGGATTCCAGTGTTGATTTCCGTTTTTTGCCCAAGCCGTTTAGCCTCAAACAGCTGGCTGCCGCGGTGAAAGAGGAAATGGGCTGACCCACTTGCCGGGCGACTGGCTGTTTCTCTGCCGGGAGCGATTCTTGTCCGTTCCGCTATATCGTGATGGAGAGGGGCGAACAGTTTGCGAACATGGGTCATTTTAATGCTTATAAACAATGACTTATAATATTTCTTGCGTACAAGAACAAATGAAGTACATTTGTTGAAATTGCTTCTGCGGGACCCGCATGAATTTAAGGGGATGATGCTCATGGCGCGAGAAAATGTAGTTAGCCTGCTTGGTAAAGACAGTTCAGATAAGCAAAAGGCATTGGATGCAGCACTTAGCCAAATTGAACGGGCGTACGGCAAGGGGTCGATCATGCGGCTCGGGAAGAACGAGCAGATCGTCGAAATCGAATCTTTGCCAACCGGGTCGCTCAGTCTGGATATTGCACTGGGCATTGGTGGCCTGCCGAAAGGCCGGGTAACGGAGATTTATGGTCCGGAATCCAGTGGTAAAACCACATTGGCACTCCATGTCATTGCTGAATCCCAAAAACAGGGAGGCATTTGCGCCTTTGTGGATGCGGAACATGCGCTTGATCCGCTTTATGCCCGCAAGCTTGGTGTTAAACTGGATGATCTTTTGATCTCGCAGCCTGACACCGGTGAGCAGGGACTGGAGATTGTCGACACGCTGGTGCGCTCCGGTGCGGTTGATGTGATTGTGATCGACTCTGTGGCTGCACTGACACCTAGAGCAGAGCTGGATGGTGATATGGGGGACAGCCTGCCAGGACTGCAGGCGCGGCTTATGAGCCAGGCGCTTCGCAAGCTTACGGGCTCGATTTCCAAGTCGAACTGCATGGTTATCTTTATCAACCAAATCCGGATGAAAATCGGGGTTATGTTTGGCAGTCCGGAGACAACAACCGGGGGGAATGCGCTTAAATTCTATTCTTCCGTCCGACTTGATATTCGCCGGATTGGGGCGATTAAGGACCGGGATGAGGTGGTTGGAAACCAGACACGGGTGAAGGTCGTTAAAAACAAGGTTGCGCCTCCCTTCAAGCAGGTTGAGTTCGACATCATGTATGGCGAAGGCATCTCCAAGATGGGCGAGATTGTTGATCTTGGGGTCAAGGCTAATATCGTTGATAAATCAGGCTCTTGGTATTCCTACGATAGTCAACGGATTGGCCAGGGCCGGGAAAATGCGAAGACTTTCCTGCGCGAAAACCCGGATATGGCTGCGGAAATTGAGGCAGCCATTCGATTGGATGCTGGTTTGAAGTCAGATATGTCCCTTGAGAGCTCTGCTGCTGAAGATGATACGACAGACAAGGCGGCTGGCTAAATTTTAGCAGTTCTTGAATTTGAATTGGGCGGTGCGGACATGAGGTCTGGCACCGCCTTTTTCTTTGGTGAGGCGTGTCTGGGCCATTGTGTTGAGGAAAGCGGGCCAACGGGTCCTTCCCTCGCTGGACAGATTCCCTTTAGACAGTTAGAAAAAGTACTAATTCCAAGGGGTTGGCGCTGATTTGCAGGCCAATAGGACATTGTGATGTAGTGGATAGTTAAAGCGAAATGACCGGCCTTAATCAGATACGAAAAACGTTTCTCGAGTTCTTTGAAAAGCAGGGTCACACCATCGTGCCGTCTGCTTCCCTGGTGCCGCAGAACGATCCCACCCTGCTGTTCACGAATGCTGGAATGGTGCCGTTCAAGAACGTGTTTACGGGTGTTGAGCCGCGCGACTATGTGCGTGCGACGTCCGCCCAAAAATGCGTGCGGGCTGGTGGCAAGCATAATGACCTCGATAACGTTGGGTATACCGCTCGCCATCACACGTTCTTTGAGATGATGGGGAACTTCTCCTTTGGCGACTATTTTAAAGAAGACGCCATTGCATTCGCCTGGGAGCTGATGACCAAGGAATTTGATATTTCGAAAGACCGGTTGCTCGTCACGGTCTATTCGGAAGACGAAGAAGCACCCGACATCTGGAAAAAAGTAGCGGGACTGACGGATGATCGGATCATTCGTATTTCCACGTCTGACAATTTCTGGTCCATGGGAGAGACAGGGCCGTGCGGTCCTTGCTCCGAAATTTTCTTTGACCACGGGGACAAAGTGCCGGGTGGCCCTCCTGGAAGTGCGGACGAGGATGGTGACCGGTTCATTGAAATCTGGAACCTGGTTTTCATGCAGTTCGACCAGCAGCCGGGGGGCGAGCGGATTGCATTGCCGCGGCCATCCATCGATACGGGCATGGGACTGGAACGCGTTGCTGCGCTGCTGCAGGGCCGCCACGACAATTACGATATGGACCTTATGCGCGCGCTCATTGAAGCGTCTGCCCATGCCTCCAGCACCGACCCGGATGGCACGCACAGTGTCAGCCACCGGGTGATCGCAGACCATTTGCGTTCCTCAAGCTTCCTGCTTGCGGATGGTGTGATGCCCTCGAATGAGGGGCGGGGATATGTGTTGAGGCGGATCATGCGCCGGGCTATGCGCCATGCGCAATTGCTCGGCGTTCAGGATCCGGTGATGTGGAAACTGGTGCCGACCCTTCTCCACGAAATGGGGGATGCGTATCCAGAGTTGCGTCGTGCGGAGGCCCTTATCACGGAGATGCTGAAGCTGGAAGAAACGCGTTTTCGTGAAACGCTGGCGCGTGGCCTGAAGCTTCTTGATGAAGCCGTGTTGGAACAGGGCGGGAAAGGTGATCTGGCGGGTGAGGTGGCGTTCAAACTCTACGACACCTACGGCTTTCCTCTGGACCTGACGGAAGATGCGCTGCGCGAGCGGGGTATGGGTGTTGAAAAGGCTGGGTTTGATGCTGCAATGGAAAAACAGCGGCAAGCTGCGAGGGCGAACTGGGCTGGCTCAGGGGAGGCTGCGACAGAGACCCTTTGGTTTGATTTGAAGGAGAAAGTTGGCGCGACAGAATTTCTCGGGTACGCGACGGAATCTGCCGAGGGCAAGATTGTTGCGATCATCAAGGACGGGGCTCAGGTACAGGCTCTTGCAGCTGGAGAAGAGGGTATTGTGATCGCCAATCAGACCCCTTTTTACGGAGAGTCGGGTGGGCAGTTGGGTGATACAGGTGGCATGTTCACGAACGCCGGTGCGGAATTTTCTGTTGCGAATACGCTGAAAAAGCTTGGCGTTCTGGTTCTTCACGTTGGCACACTGACGCGTGGTACGATCACTGTGGGTGATGTTGCCGATTTCCGCGTTGATGGAACTGCGCGTACGGGGATCCGGGCAAATCATTCTGCCACCCATCTTGCACATGAGGCGCTTCGTCGGGTTCTGGGAGATCATGTTTCCCAGAAGGGAAGCCAGGTGGGACCGTCCCGCCTTCGTTTTGACTTTTCCCATCTCAAGGCGATGACCGCAGAGGAGATTGTTGCGGTCGAAAATCAGGTGAATGCGGAAATTCTGGGCAATGCGGAGGTGACGACCCGGTTGATGAGCCCGGATGAAGCGATGGACGCTGGTGCGCTCGCACTTTTCGGGGAGAAGTACGGAGATGAAGTCCGGGTGCTTTCCATGGGCTCACATCGGGACGATGGTAATTCCTTCTCGGTGGAACTTTGTGGCGGCACCCATGTGCGTCGCCTCGGTGACATCGGCTTGTTCAAAATCATCAGTGAAGGGGCTGTCGCATCTGGTATCCGGCGGATAGAGGCGCTGACCGCTGAGGGAGCGCGGAGCTATTTGAATGACCAGGAACGCATTGCGCATGATGCGGCCGCGCTGCTCAAGGTCACACCGGAGAAATTGGGTGAGCGGCTCACGGCTTTGGTCGATGACAAGCGTCGGATAGAGTGTGAACTCTCTGAGGTAAAGAAGAAACTGGCTCTTGGAGGCGGCACGTCAAACGGCGCTGCTCCTGAAATTGAGGAGGTCGGTGGGGTTAGAATCATTGCTCGTGCGATGGAAGGGATCAGCCCTAAAGACCTGCGTGGCCTGATTGATGATGCAAAGAAGACCATCGGATCTGGTGTTGTTGCTTTGATAGCCTTGTCAGAAGATGGCAAGGCAGGCATTGCTGTGGGGGTGACAGATGATCTAACCTCTCGCTTGTCCGCAGTTGACCTTGTGCGTGCCGGAGCTGAAGTGCTTGGCGGCAAGGGTGGCGGTGGACGTCCAGATATGGCCCAGGCAGGCGGACCTGATGGTGCCAAAGCATCGGCGGCATTGGCTGCGATTAAGGAAACGATTGGAAGCCTTGCCGAACCAGCCTGACAAACTCCCAAACCACCCTGCTCCGATGCATGACAATGGTGCATCGGCTCTTCGTCGGCGCCTTTATGTGATCTTGGAGGCGGGCAAGACGGGGGACAGGGCGAGTTCCGTCTTTGACCTGTCGATGGTTTTTCTTATTCTGGCAAATGTAATTGCCTTTGCGGCGGAAACGGACGTGGCGCTTGCTGCCGAGTACGGTCCGGCCTTCAACTTGTTCAACACAGTGTCGATCGGGATATTCACCGTTGAGTATCTGCTCAGACTGTGGGTCTGTGTTGATCATCCCCCCCTCAGGCAATTTGGCCCGGTTGCGGTGCGTTTCCGGTGGGCGTTGACGCCGTCGATGTTGATCGATCTTGCGGTTATTCTGCCATTTTACATCAGTCTGTTTTTTGTGATCGACCTGCGGGTTCTGCGGGTCTTCCGACTGCTTCGGTTTTTGAAGTTGACGCGCTTTTCGCCGGCGCTTGATACTCTGGGCCGGGTTCTCTATGCCGAACGGCGCGCCATATTTGGTGCCCTGATCGTGATGTTCGGGCTGCTGCTTTTCTCCTCAAGCATAATCTATGCCCTGGAGCATGAAGCGCAGCCGGAGGCGTTTGGGTCGGTCCTAAGATCAATGTGGTGGGCGCTGGCGACGCTGACTACGGTGGGATATGGCGATATTGTCCCGATTACTTTTCCCGGCAGACTGTTTGGGGGGCTGGTCATGCTTTTCGGTCTGGGCATGTTTGCGCTGCCGATTGCCATCATCTCCAGTGGTTTTGCGCGGGAAATTCACCGCCGCGACTTCGTTGTCTCCTGGGGCATGGTTGCGCGAGTCCCCTTATTTCAGGAGTTGGCACCTGCAATTTTGGCGGATCTGGTCGAAATGCTGGAAGCACAGGTTGTCGAGGCGGGGGCTGTGATTGCCCACCGGGGAGATGTTGCGGATGCGATGTATTTTATCGTGGTGGGGCGGGTGGAACTCAAATTTGAAGATCGGTTGCTCGATCTCGGCGAGGGTGAATTCTTTGGTGAGATGGCTCTGATGGATGACCGGGTGCGCTCTGCCACCATCACGACATTGGCGCGGTGCCATCTACTCGCACTGCCTGCGCCGGAATTTCGGAAACTGATTTCCCGGCACCCGCACGCACATGAGTTGATTCAAAAAATGATCCGTGAACGAGATGTCTCCGGACAGACTGACGATTTGGAAAACGAAATTGTTGAGGAACGTGCGGCAGAAAAAGATACCTAACGTCGATGCTCTCTGACTGTTTCAGCGTCCCTCAGCCTTTCGACATGGCCTTATCGAGGTTTTCGCTAACCTTGTCGAGGAAACCCGTGGTCGATAGCCACTTCTGCTCGGCACCGACCAGCAATGCGAGGTCTTTGGTCATGGAACCACTTTCCACAGTTGAGACACACACTTTTTCTATGGTCTCGCTAAATGCCTTCAGAGCCTCGTTGCCGTCCAGTTTGGCGCGGTGTTTCAGTCCGCGCGTCCAGGCGAAAATGGAGGCAATCGAATTGGTGGAAGTCTCCTCGCCGCGTTGATGGGCGCGGTAGTGGCGCGTCACGGTGCCATGGGCAGCTTCGGCCTCCATCGTCTTCCCGTCCGGTGTGAGCAGCACACTGGTCATCAAGCCCAGTGATCCGAAGCCCTGTGCCACCGTGTCTGACTGCACGTCACCATCGTAGTTTTTGCAGGCCCATACATAGGCACCGCTCCACTTCATGGCAGATGCCACCATGTCGTCGATCAACCGGTGCTCATAGGTCAGGTTGTTTTCTTCGAACTTGGTCTTGAATTCTGCATCGAAAACTTCCTGAAACAGGTCTTTGAATCGTCCGTCATAGGCTTTCAGGATTGTGTTTTTGGTGGAGAGGTAGACCGGGTAATTGCGATCCAGACCATATTTCAGGCAAGCTCGCGCAAAATCACGGATTGAATCGTCCAAATTGTACATGGCCATGGCGACGCCGGACCCTGGGAAGTCGAAGACTTCTTCTTCAATGGTGCTGGAACCATCGGCTGCTTCCCACTTTATGGTGAGCTTGCCTTTGCCGGGGACAAGAAAGTCGGTGGCGCGGTACTGATCGCCAAACGCATGACGACCGATCACGATCGGCTCTGTCCAACCGGGGACAAGGCGGGGAATGTTGCGGCAGATGATTGGTTCGCGAAAAACGGTTCCACCCAGAATATTGCGGATTGTGCCGTTGGGAGACCTCCACATCTTCTTCAGGCCGAACTCTTCAACCCGG
>CAZFHW010000012.1:0-37087 GCA_964518885.1 uncultured Parvibaculum sp.
TTTTGCTGTTGAATGACGACTACACGCCCATGGAGTTTGTCGTCCATGTACTTCAACACTTTTTTGGCAAAAGTGCTGAGGAAGCCATGACGATAATGCTTCACGTTCATCAAAATGGTGTGGGTGTGTGTGGTGTTTTCACCTATGAGGTGGCCGAAACCAAAGTTGCACTTGTGGTGGATTTGG
Organism: uncultured Parvibaculum sp.; assembly: GCA_964518885.1. GTDB lineage: Bacteria > Pseudomonadota > Alphaproteobacteria > Parvibaculales > Parvibaculaceae > Mf105b01. Next base: position 187 of record CAZFHW010000012.1, read on the forward strand.
CCCTTCAGAGCCAACATCCACTGCAATGCACCATGGAGCGGGAGTGAGTGACGGGGTGAAACATCGGCCCAAACATTTCCAGTCAGGGGCAGGGGATGGACAGGGGCTTGAATGCAGCTAAGCTAAACTTCTGAGCCCGAAGATATTTGGCTCGGAAGAGGGCGAGAGTAGACGACAGCTGGAAACGATCCGTTTCCATCACAGCCAACAGAAAGGGATGACGTGCCATCACTGTCTCGTAGTTTGGAAGAAGGCCTTCATCGCGCGCTGGCGCTTGCCAATGAGCGGAACCATGAATATGCGACACTGGAGCATCTGCTTTTGTCGCTCCTGGATGATCAGGACTCTGCGGCCGTCATGCGCGCCTGCAATGTAGATCTGGACGCGCTCCGTCAGCAGCTTCTTCATTATATCGACCATGAATTGTCGAGCCTCATTGTCGATGGAGACGATGAGGCGAAACCTACAGCCGGGTTCCAGCGGGTGATCCAACGTGCCGTGATCCATGTTCAGTCTTCTGGCCGGGAAGAAGTCACCGGGGCGAACGTGCTGGTCGCCATGTTTGCTGAACGAGAGAGCCATGCCGCTTATTTCCTGCAGGAGCAGGAGATGACGCGCTATGACGCCGTGAATTATATTTCACATGGTATTGCGAAACGTTCCGACATGAACGAGACACGTTCTGTGCGGGGTGCCGAGCAAGATGATGATGCGCCCTCCTCGTCGGACGAGGGGAGTGCAAAAAGCTCAACGGAGGCACTGGACGCTTATTGCGTGAACCTCAATGAGAAAGCTCGGAAGGGCAAGATCGATCCGCTGATCGGGCGTGATAAAGAGATCGAGCGGACTATTCAGATACTTTGTCGTCGGCAGAAAAATAATCCGCTGTTTGTTGGTGATCCCGGTGTTGGCAAGACGGCCATTGCTGAAGGGCTTGCCCTCATGATTGTTGAGGGTCAGGTTCCCGATGTGCTTGCGGACGCAACGATTTTCTCCCTTGATATGGGCACGCTGCTGGCCGGAACACGGTATCGCGGTGATTTCGAAGAGCGCATCAAGCAGGTGATCAAGGAGCTTGAGGATTATCCAGGCGCCATCATGTTCATTGACGAAATCCATACCGTCATAGGGGCCGGTGCGACCAGCGGGGGCGCGATGGATGCCTCCAATCTGCTCAAGCCAGCGCTGGCCAGCGGAAACCTGCGGTGTATGGGCTCAACGACCTACAAGGAATATCGCCAGCATTTCGAGAAGGACCGGGCGCTTGTACGGCGGTTCCAGAAGATTGATGTGGCGGAACCTTCTGTGCCGGACACAATCAAAATTCTTCAGGGGCTCAAACCCTATTACGAAAAATTTCATGGTCTGCGCTACACCAACGAGGCGATCAAGTCGGCTGTCGACCTGTCTTCCAAATACATGCATGACAGGAAGCTGCCTGACAAAGCGATTGATGTGATTGATGAAGCCGGCGCACGGCAAATGCTGAAGCCGGAAACCCGGCGCAAGAAGGTTGTCGGTGTTCGCGAGATCGAAGAAGTTGTGGCGACAATGGCGCGCATTCCGCCGAAATCTGTCTCCAAAAGCGATACCGAAAAACTCAGAGATCTTGATGTTGAACTGAAGCGGGTGGTGTTTGGTCAGGACCAGGCCATCGAAGCCTTGGCTGCCTCGATCAAACTTGCCAGGGCCGGCCTTCGGGAACCTGAGAAGCCAATCGGCTCCTATTTGTTCTCCGGCCCGACCGGTGTTGGCAAAACGGAAGTCGCCCGCCAACTGGCTGACATTATGGGTGTCGAGATGCTGCGGTTCGACATGTCCGAATATATGGAGCGGCATACGGTGTCGCGGCTGATTGGCGCGCCTCCCGGTTATGTTGGGTTCGATCAAGGCGGCTTGCTGACGGATGGTGTGGACCAGCATCCTCATTGTGTCCTTCTGCTCGATGAGATCGAGAAGGCACACCCGGATCTGTTCAATATTCTTCTGCAGATCATGGATCACGGGACGCTTACAGATCACAATGGCAAGAAGATCGATTTCCGCAATGTCGTACTGATCATGACGACCAATGCGGGCGCGTCGGATATGGCGAAAGCCCCGATCGGCTTTGGGCGTACGAAGCGGGAAGGTGAAGACGAGGACGCCATCAAGCGCCTGTTCACACCGGAGTTCCGCAATCGACTTGATGCGACGATCCCGTTCAAGCACTTGCCTGAAGACGTGATTGCCCGGGTCGTTGAGAAATTCGTGTTGCAGCTGGAAGTGCAGCTTGCTGACCGGAATATCACGATTGAACTGACTGAAGATGCCAATCACTGGCTCGCTAAACGCGGGTATGATGAACAGCTTGGCGCGCGGCCTCTTGCTCGTGTGATCCAGGAAAGCATCAAGAAGCCGCTGGCGGAAGAGGTGTTGTTTGGACAACTCACCAAAGGTGGGTCCGTTCGCGTCATTGTTGATGACGATAAGGACGAGTTGGCATTTGAGTTTGAGCGATTGCAACCGAAAATTCGCAAGCCACGTGCGAAAAAATCGGGGGGTAATAATAGCAAGAAAACGGATCCCAAGGATGGACCTGAGGGGAATGGCGGATCGGTGCCTAAAGTTCCTCTGATGGTAGATTGAACTTGGTCTAAGACAGATAAGCAGCCGGCGAATTCGTCGGCTGTTTTTGTTTGAGGAGGAAGAACAATGGTCGCGGAGAAAGAAATAGAGGGAGCTCAGGCCTGCCTTGATGCCTTTATGCTTGCCTTCAACGCCCGCGACCTCGTGGCGTGGGAGAAGACGTTCAACTTCCCCAGTATCCGGCTCGCCTCAAACACGATGGTGATGATTGATGGACCGGGGTGGCACAAGCCTGAACTATTTGAAAAATCACTGGGCGACGGATGGCATCATTCAGCCTGGGAGCGGCGTGAGATCATTCATGCGGGCGTGGATAAAGTACATATTGATACCCGCTTCGCCCGCTACCGTGCAGACAACAGCGTGATCGGCCATTTTGATTCCATCTATATTGTGACCCTCGAAGAGGGGCACTGGGGGATCAAGTGCCGCTCAAGCTTTGCCCCCTAAAGCGCCTGGCTAAACCGGATCAGGTTGCCTGACATGTGTGAGGTGTCATTGCCGTGTCAGCCGGTAAATGGCTGCTTCTTTGTCTGCAGAAAAATACACATCGCCATTGCTGGAGACAGCCACGCCTGTCGGGATGTAAATGGGTAGTCCATCTGCCGGGCCTGCAAAGCCGATGGGCAGGTCTGCTGCCAGCACGGTCTTGGTGCCGTCTTTTGAGTTGATAGAGACAATTTGATGCTTGCCAACTTCAGCCACATACAAAGTGCCGCTTGCATCTCGATCAAAACCCTCTGGACTACTCAGTCCTTCGACAATGATTGTCCTGTCGCCGGTTGCCAGATCGATTTCTGAAATGACGCCGCTAAGGTTCTCTGACAACAGCACTTTCCCCTCTGCAAGGGCAAGGAGGGCAGTGGGGCCGGCAAGGCCTGTTACTATATCGGTTCTGGTGATGCCGTCTGCGCCAAGGCGCACGAGGGCGCCCCGACCGAATTCGGCAATCACCATGCTTCCATCCGGCATAGGAAGGGCATCAGTTGGAGCGATAAACCCGTGATGGATGATTCCAAGCTCCCCCGTCTGAGGGTTGAAGCGCTGGACCATGCCGGCTGACCAACCAGACAGAGCAATGTCCGTTCCGTTTACGCCGACGCTGATGGGATAATCAATATTGGACGCCCATGCGCGCCCGATCTCCGAAACCTCGCCGGTTGCGATGTCCAGTTTTCGGAAGGAAAAGAGATCGCCGATGTAAAGTGTTTCTGTTCCGTCAGCATCGCGTACAAAGGCAATGTCAGCGGCCACGGCCAACTTGCCAGTTACGATGGGAGTTGCTTCTCCCGTTTCCGTATTGATTTCGATTATCGCGTTGTCGGCCATATTGCTGATGAAAAGCCGGTCGTTTGAGTCAAATGCCAGATTGTCAATCGACGGAGCGACCTTGGCGACGACGGTTTTCTCTCCGGTTGTTACATCAACACGAACGACTTCGCCCCGCGCGGTGTCCACGACCCAGAGGTTTCCTTTCGAGTCGAAATTGACGGCAGCGGGCACATCAAATCCTTCTGCAACGATTTCGAGCTCAGCGGTGTCTACATCGATCCGAGCGATGACGCCTTTGAACCAGAGGGGACCATAGAGTTTGCCATCCGGCCCGAAGTCAAAACCATTGAGGCCGCCCATGCCTTCCATGATTTTTCGCGGAGGGTTGCTGCCGGTGGGGTCCAGTTCGTAGAGCGCGTCGCCGAGGAACACTTGTGTGGCAAACAAGCGGCCATCAGGTGCCCAGGCGGTGGAGTTCAGGCCCGGCAAACCCTCAGCGAGGGTCAGCGTTTCACCATCAGGTTTGCGCAGATAATATTTTCCGTCCAGGAAGGCGGTCCATCCAAGGGACCCGTCGGGTCCTTCTTCCAGATCATCGGCCATGCCCATTGGCGGGCCAATATAGGTGGATGTATCGCCTGTATTTATGTCAACACTGTAAATGGAGCGTCCAAGAACGCTTCCGGCCAGAAGCTTGTTGTCGTTTGTAAACGTGAGCCCATGAATGCCGTGGAAGGCGGACCCCATCACCACTGTTTCAAGTTTGTATTGCGGGTCTGCGTTTTCAGAACACGCTGCTGAGAAGGAAAAAAGCCCTATTGTCAGCGCTGTCGTAAGAGTGCGTTTCAACATGAAAAATCCCTCAATTATGGATGGTCTCTAGCTAGGTACTGCAATCACATGAGTACCGTCTGGGGCGATGGAGCGCTGGTAGATCGTTTGGTCGACCTGATCAGCTTGGTCTAGCTTCCCCGATGTCACTTCATTCTATTGGTGAGAGAAGTTCAGGCGCGGTAACTAGCTGTCGGACCCCATGCGAATGAGTTTCATTGAAAATATTGCCATTCTCCGCCCATTTGTGGAGTGATGATATGTCGAGTTTGGCGCATTGGGGGTGCACGCTCCACGTGACTTGCATCGGTGAGCATTGTGCCTGCGTATAGGATGGGCCTGTGGTTGATCCCAAGAATACGATGGGGGTGCCCGTACCATCTGGTAAGGATTGTGGCTGATGGAGTCCCCCGACCACGCCTCCATAGGTGAAGTTGCCAAAATCAAGCGCTTTTGGATCATTCACGACCAGAAACACCTGTGTCTCTACTCTAAGGTTGGGGTTGGCGCATGTTTCACTCAGGCATGAGCCAAGACCTTCGCCAGGGTCGGTGTCGCAGGATGTGTAAACCCAATGGACTTCAATTGTGTCACCGGGTTTGACACCATGAAATGCGCCGTAGCCATGGTTTGGCTCTTCCAGTTCAGCTTGTGTCAGATTTGATGAGGCATTGCATGCAAAACCACCATGCTCGCCAATGCCCATCGAGACAGAAAAACCTGGGCCTTTGTGTTCGGCGTTTGTATGGGTGTGAATGTTGCACAAGTTCATTTTGGAGGCGGAAGGGGCCAACGAGAAAAGACGGGGATTGGTGCCCGAATGGTTTGCAATGTCGCGAGGTGTTTGTGGACCAAAACCCCGACATATCTCTATGGAACTTGTGGAAGCGGCCGCGGCATCTTCTGCCCCTGAGTTTGATTGGTGAGTGGATTCACTTGCCCCAACCGGAGCGACGAACAGCGATAGGCTGACAAGAAATGTGGATGGTAGTAGGTGGCGCATTTGGCATTCCTTCTGGCTATGTATTGTCACGACTATTCAACTGCGACCGCATATGCCGGTCTATGCAGGGTATTTGTATTCCTTTTTAGTTGCTAAAGCGCGGAGCGTATCCGTGCGGCTTGTTCTTCAAGAACCTTCATGTCCGCTAGTTGCCGGGCATGGAGCTTCATATCAATGCCATCCCAGCGTGGGATGATGTGATTGTGGATGTGAAAAACTGTCTGGCCTGCTTCTGCGCCGTTGAGCTGCGCAATCATGAGGCCCGGTGATCCAATTGCCTGCTTCACAGCCGCCGCAATTTTCTGAGTGGTTTTGGCGAGCGCTGCGTAGTCATCCGGGGTCATGTCAAAAATGAATTCGGCGGCAACCTTCGGGATGACCAGTGTGTGGCCTTCTGCCTGTGGCATAACATCCATAAAAGAAAGCGTTGCGTCATCCTCGTAGACTTTGACACAAGGGGCTTCCCCCCGCAGAATTTTCGCGAAGATATTGGAGTCATTGTAAGCCATCTATTCGTCTCGCTGTTTATCCGGTTGCGGGTTGTCTGACGTGCGAAAGGGAGTGTGCCTGCCGAGCGCTGCAATGTCATGGTCCACATGATGCCGCTCTTGCTCAAGGTACCGTTCAACAGCCTCCCGGAAGCTTGAATTGGCGATGTAATGCGCTGAATAAGTGTGCGTCGGCAAATATCCGCGTGCGAGCTTGTGAGCCCCTTGGGCGCCTGCCTCCACGCGTTTGAGGCCGCGTGAGATGGCAAAATCTATCGCCTGATAGTAGCAAACTTCAAAATGCAGGAACGGATGGTCTTCGCTGCACCCCCAGTTTCGCCCGAAAAGAGTGTCCGACCCAATGAAATTTAGGGCACCTGCAATGTACTGGCCGTCTCTCTTTGCCATTATCAACAAGGTTTGGTCCGGCATGTTCGCGCCGACGAGGGAAAAGAATTCTCGGGTGAGGTAGGGCGTTCCCCATTTGCGCATACCGGTGTCCGTATAGAAATTGTAGAAGGCATCCCAATGGGCCTCGGTTAAATCGGACCCGGTTACCCATTCGATTTCAATCCCATTCTCCAGTGCCCGCACCCGTTCTTTGCGGAGGTTTTTGCGTTTGCGTGAGGTCAGGACCGTCAAGAAATCATCAAACGTTTCGAAGCCCTCATTCAGCCAGTGAAATTGTTGATCGGTACGCTGGAGAAATCCAACATCTCCCAGACGTTGCCATTGTGCTTGTGACAAGAAGGTGAGGTGAACAGATGAAACTTCCAACTGTCGGGTGAGTTCGACCATTCCAGCAATCAGTTGATCTTCCGTCTGCTCCTGAAAAATGCCTGGACGTGCAAGAATGCGACGGCCTGTGGCGGGGGTAAACGGGACAGAGACCTGGAGCTTTGGGTAATAGTTTCCCCCCGCCCGCTCAAAAGCGTCCGCCCAGCCGTGGTCGAAAACATACTCGCCCCGACTATGGTTTTTCAGATACATCGGTACGACGCCCGCCAGGCTACCGTCGGGTTCTTCCAATACCAGATGATGTGGAGACCAGCCTGTGCGCGCAGTGGCAGACCCGCTCTCTTCAAGTGCGAGTAAGAACGCGTGCGACAGGAACGGGTTGCTGGGAATCTCGCCCCCCGGATTGGCGCAGCTATCCCAAGCCTCTGCGGATATCTCCGAGAGGCGCGGGATAACCTTCATGACAATTTGTTCTTGGTCACCCATATCAATCTTTGTTGTTTTTCAGAATAGAGTTTTCTGCTTGTGGAGAGGGATCAGGATATTTCAAAGATCGCGTCTACCTCGACCGCGACATCGAAGGGCAAGGAGGGTGCGCCGACAGCAAACCGGGCATGGCTTCCCTTGTCTCCAAAAACTTCCACCATTAGATCTGACGCTCCGTTTATCACCGCTGGATGATCACCAAAGCCTGGCTCTGAATTGACGAACCCGCCGAGTTTCACGCATCGCGTGACACGTTCCAAATCGCCACCTACAGCTGCTGATAGTTGGGACAGGATGTTGATTGCACATAATCGTGCTGCGGCCTTTCCCTCATCAACTGAAAATGTGGTGCCAACTTTCCCCTGATATTCCAGACCGGATTTACCCAATGGTACCTGGCCTGAAATGAAGACCAGATTTCCTGTAACGATATAAGGGGAGTAAGTTCCTGCGGCCGGTGCCGGGGTGGGAAGGCTGATGCCGATACTGGCCAGCCGGTCTGCTACCGTGTTGCTCATCCAATTTTCCTACGTGTCTTGTTTAGGACCTCTATCATTGTGCTTAGTTTAGGGCAGAATGGGCCGTCCGTTCAGTGTTTTGAGTAATATTTTGGGGGTGTAATGGAAGACTATCTTCAGTCTCCGGTGGGTGAAGGTTTTTTTCTGCCGGGTGAGTGGGAGCCGCATCGGCGCTGTTGGGTGCAATGGCCCTCACGAGCGGAGAGATGGCGCGATCTGTTGCCTCAGGCCTATGCGGAAACGGCGGAAATAGCTCGGACAATTGCCCGGTTTGAACCGGTTTATGTCATTGTTCGCAGTGAAGACGTGGCGCAGGCTCGGTTTGCCTGCGGACGCAATGATGCAATCCAGTTCGTGGAATACCCGATTGATGATTGTTGGGCGCGAGATACGGCGCCGATGTTTCTCACCAATGGTGTGGACAAAGTCGCTGGGATTGCCTGGTCGTTTAACGGTTGGGGTAATGCGGTGCATGGATTTGCACGTGATGCTGCGCTGGCGAGTGCGTTGCTCAAAGCGGAGAAGATCCAGAGTTTCTCCGGCGATATGGTTCTGGAGGGGGGAGCTATCAGCACGGATGGTTATGGGACATTGCTGGTCACTGAGGAATGCCTGCTGAACGAAGACCGTAACCCGGAGCTGCGGCGGTCTGAGATTGAGGAACGGCTCGCGCTTTTTCTAGGAGCTCGCAAAGTTATTTGGCTGGGAGGAGGCTTGGGGGCCGACCCGACCCAGGGGCAGGTTAGCCGGGTGGCTGTTTTTGCGGGACGAGGTACTGTTCTGGTCTCTGAAGCAAGTGAGAAGGGCGATCTGGACAGGGTCACGCTGGACGACAATCGGGCGCACCTGGAACTTGCCAAAGACGCGAAGGGAAATAGTCTTACCGTGACGTCGGTTCCGCTCCCCTCCGTCCCTCAGCTGGATATGGATGGTCGTCGGTTGGCGACGAATTATCTGGACTATTACGTTGCGAATGGGGCGGTGATCATGCCTGCATATGGCGATGCGAACGATGATGTTGCTGCTGGTATTGTTGGAGCGGCATTTGCGGACCGACAATTGATCCAGGTTCCCGCAGCCGTGCTTGCCATGGGTGGGGGCGCCATCCGGCGTTTGACCCAGCCAGAGCCTTCTCTTGACAATATCTGAATTTCTTGAGCGAAAGCGTTTAGCGTGATTTGCGCTTCTCGCGGTACATAGCGCGGTCAGACTGTGCCATTAGCTCTTCAAATGCGGTGTCGCGGTCGTAGTTTGCGAGGCCCATACTGGCATGGACGGAGATGGTTTTGCCTTTCCAGGGGACCTTCAGGTCATTTAGCTCACTGAGCATCGCGCGTGCGCGATCGCGTGACGGGATATGGTCGGCGCGAACAAATAGTATGGCGAATTCATCGCCACCCAATCGGGCTGCGAAATCGGTGGCGCGGATGTTGGTTCCCAATTGGCGACCCACAGCGCAGAGGACTTCATCGCCGGCTGCATGTCCGAGGCTGTCATTGATTTGTTTGAAGCCATCAAGGTCAATAAAGGCAAGGACGCCGGTTTCATTATATCGGATCGCCGAAGAGATTTCTCGACGGACAACATCGTAAAAGCCCCGCCGATTGAGCAGCTTGGAAAGCTCGTCGGTTTTGGCCAAAGATTCGAGGGTCCGTATCCGGGCGCTCAAGGAGGCAATTCGTTGCTCGGCCTCGGCCGCATATTCCAGCGCCTTCATGACGACAACTCCCGGATCAGCTGACTCTTGCGCTTCGCGCAAAAGTTCACACCGCAAGCGCATTTCGAGTGTGTCTATGACAGGATGAATTCTGTCATTCGAAATGGGTGCCGGGATAGCATCCTGCAAATATTCGCCCATAGTCTCTCTCCTTTGTGCGCAGATGATGAAAGTCATCGCGCACTTTCCTGCTGAGGTAGCAGCAAAGGCCGTGCCATGCCGGAAATGGCGGGGAAACGGTAGAAAAATGTCCCGCTGGGTGCACCGATTTCACACGGGCGGCAGAAATTGCCGGGCCAGCCCCCCCGAATTTGTTTAAGTTTGCCTAGCCTTAACAAGATTGGGAGGGGTTTTTCCGGCAAAGAAAGCATCCAGATTGTCCAGAGTGCAAAAACCCATCGCATCACGGGTTTCCAGGGTTGCGCTTCCCAGATGCGGCAACAGGAAGGTGTTAGACAATTGTCTGTACCGAGGGTCGATATTGGGTTCTCCACGGTATACATCGAGCCCGGCAGCTGCCAGGCGACCGGACCTCAAGGCCTCGATAAGCGCGTCATCGTCAACGAGATCTCCCCGGGCGGTGTTTACAAAAATGGCTCCCGGAGGCAGCTGGGAGAGGGCTTCTTGATTGATGATGTTACGTGTCTGCGGAGTTGAGGCTGCGTGAACGGATAGAAAGTCACTCACTGCAAACAGGGATTGGGGGGTGTTGTGATAGTGAGCTCCCCGTTCTTCATTCGCAGGCAGTCGGGCACGATTGTGGTAGTGAATTTCCATGTCGAAAGCGCGTGCGCGGCGCGCAACTGCCTGACCAATGCGCCCCATCCCCAAGATGCCGAGGCGTTTTCCGGTTACGTCTGTCCCCAAATATCCGGTGGGGGCCCAGTTGTCCCATGTGCCCTGGCGTATTGCGGCTTCCCCCGCATGCGCCCCTCTGGCCGCTCCCAATATCAGCAGTAGCGTGATATCTGCCGTTGCGTTTGTCAGGACGTCGGGTGTGTTCGACACGACAATGCCCTTTGCATACGCTGCCCGGACGTCGATATGATCGTAACCTACCGAAAAGGTCGCGATCATTCGGACGGATGCAGGCAGCCTTTCGATAAAGGACCCGTCAATTTGATCCGTTACAGTGACAAGCAGTGCGTCTGCGTGTTGCGCCTTTGATAGTAATTTGTCCTGCCCAAAAATGTGGTCACTTGGGTTAAGCTGCGGTTGATAGTCTTGTTTGAGTCGTGCTTCCACCGCATAAGGTAGTTTCCGGGTAACAAGAATTTTTGGACGTGACATACAGTTTGCCTGTCTGATGGGTGGGCGGAAAAAACGGTTGGAGGCGCAGCATTGCGAGTAATTGATTGGACTGCAAGAGGACTTCTTGTTGCTGGAATTATTGGCAGTGCCTATCCGGCTTTGGCTGTCGATTTGGTGGCACACAGAGCCGTATATGAGCTTGAGCTTTCGCGGTCACAATCGAGCGCAGACTTAGCAGGTCTCAGAGGGCGCATGGTGCTTGAGTGGGCAGGGAATTCCTGTGAGGGGTACACGTTGACCCAGCGTCTTGTCACCCAAATTTCTGATTCTGATGGTGGTCAGATGGTGCGTGATCTGCGAATGAGCTCATGGGAGAGTGCCGACGGCAACGAATTTATTTTCGAGATGAAGCGATATGTGAACAATTCTCTCGATGAAACGGTGTCTGGTTCTGCGATGCGTTCTGATGGAGCCGCCATTGTGCACTATACAATTCCAGCAGATGGTGAGCTCGCACTGCCTCCCTCTGTTGTCTTTCCCAGCGAGTTTATCCGGTATGTCATCGACGCGGCAGAAAGTGGGCAGACCCTGGTGACGGCGGAGGTGTTTGAGGGGGCTGAGGTCGACAAGTATTTTCAGGTCAGTGTTTTTACAGGACGACCCAGTGTTGCGGAGACGGATATGGCTGATCTCTCAGGAAACGGAGAACAGCTTGTCGATGAACCGTCATGGCCGGTTCAGGTGAGTTATTTCCTTCCAGGCGACCAGCAAAGCGTACCGGATTATCAGGTCTCCTACCGACTGTTTGCCAATGGCGTATCGTCCGATATGAAACTAGATTATGGGGACGTTGTTATTGATGGTCGGCTCACGGAGCTTACTTATCTTCCTTCTGATCCCTGCTGACATGGGGAGTGACCTTCTGGGGAGCAGCTTTGAAGCCGCGCCCTTTTTTGATGGCAGCCTCCCCAAATTTTTCCCTTACATTGTCCATGGCACGCTCTGCGTCTGCACGTTTTGTGGCGCCCGGGTCCAGCAGGTCTGCCGGGTCCGCCAAATCGGCGTCGGTCAGTGAAGCAATCCCAACCCCCAATAGACGAAACGCCGTTCCGTCCGCCTCTGGTTCCAGCAGGGGGAGAGCGGTGGTGTAGATCACATCGGCAAGCAACGTGGGGTTGGGGAGTGTGCGACTTCTTGTACGCGATTTGAAGTCAGCTGTTTTGAGTTTCAAGGTGACAGAGTTGCCAGCGACCTGAGCTTTTTTTGCCCGTCGGGCGACCCGCTCACAAAGTGGCCAGAGCTTTGCTTTTAGCTCCTCCGGGCTGGTGATGTCGTCGAAAAAGGTGGTTTCGGCAGAGATGCTTTTGGCCACACCGTGCGATTTGATTGATCTATCATCCTGGCAGTGTGCCAATCGCCACAGTCTCTTGCCCATCGAACCGTAGCGCGCCATTAATGCGGACTCTTCATATGCCCGCAAATGGCGCACGTAGGTAATACCGTCCCGCTTCAATTTCGCATTAAACGCCTTACCAACGCCCCATATGATGGAAACCGGTTTGTCGGCGAGAAAGTCCATAGCCTCCGTCTCTCCGATCACAGAGAAGCCGCGCGGCTTGTTGAGGTCCGATGCGATCTTAGCCAGGAATTTGTTGAAACTCAGGCCGACAGAGACCGTTATCCCGATTTCTGTCTCTATCTTGTTGACGAGCCGGAGCATGGTAAGGGCGGGCGGAGCGTGGTGGAGGCGATGGGTTCCGCTGAGATCCAGAAAAGCCTCGTCGATGGATATGGGTTCGACGAGCGGGGTGAGATCACGCATCATTGCCCGTATCTCGTGACCCACTTTGGAATATTTTTCCATGTTTGGCTTTACCACGACAGCGTCGGGGCAGGCTTTCAAGGCTTTGAACATCGGCATAGCCGAACCGACGCCGCGGGTGCGAGCGATGTAGCAGGCGGTGCTGACAACACCGCGCTTGCCGCCACCGATGATCACTGGCTTGTCTTTGAGTTCCGGGTTGTCCCGTTTTTCAACGGCTGCGTAGAAGGCGTCACAATCAAGATGGGCGATGCTTAACTTGTGAAGTTCTGGATGATGCAGGATGCGGGGGCGTCGGCAAGCGGGACATCGCCTGTCCCCTGTCCGAACTGGCGTAAGGCAATCACGACAATAGCCGTTTGTGTGTGCCGAAGTGTCATCCATCTATGACCCCGAGTCCGGCCAGAGCCAGGCAGCTCCCCGGACACCGCCGGAGTCACCATGCTGGTTGCGCCGAAGCTTCGTTGCGACCGTATCGGAGAAAACATAGTCGCTCCACCGCCTGGGCACCTGCTCATAGAGGCACTCGATGTTTGAGAGGCCGCCTCCCAGAACGATGACCTCCGGGTCAACGATGTTAATGATACCTGCGAGGGCGCGTGCCAGACGGTCTGTGTATCGTTCGAGCGCACCCAATGCTGCGGGCTCGCCGTCGGCTGCTCTTTCGGCCAGGTTCAGGGCGCTGTCCATTTGGGGGCCGTCGCCACCAGCTGGCCTGCAATCACGCTCAAGGGCCGGGCCCGACAGCCAGGTCTCGATACACCCCCGGCGCCCGCAATAACAATTCGGACCAGCCTGTTCTGCCGAGCTGGGCCAGGGCAGGGGATTGTGACCCCACTCTCCGGCAATTGCATTGGGTCCAGCCACCAGGTTGCCGCCGATAACAATGCCACCGCCAACGCCAGTGCCCAGGATGACACCGAAGACGGAGTTCGCGCCAGCTCCCGCGCCATCTGTGGCTTCTGAAAGGGCAAAACAATCAGCATCGTTGGCCAGTCGAACCTTGCGGCTCATGGCGTCCGCCATATCCCTATCGAATGGCTTGCCGATCAGCCACGTGGAGTTGGCATTTTTTATTAATCCTGTTGCAGGTGAGAGCGTGCCCGGTATGCCAATTCCAACGGGCAAATCGACGGGAGCGTCAGGGCTGATTGCGGCTACCAAGTCTGCAATAGACCGCATCGTCTCGGCATAATTCTCTCGGGGTGTGGACACCCGTTTGCGCTCGACAATCGTGCCGTTGGAGCTCATCAACACGGCTTCAATTTTCGTTCCGCCCAGATCGACGCCAAGTCGCATCTTTTGTTTCCTAAAAGCCTGAGGCGCTCAGCTCTTCCTCTATGAAGGACTGAGCGTCTGGCCAGTGACTGGAGTGGAAGTGGGAATGCTCTGAGGGAGGGAGCAGTTTTGCGAGACGTTTGTCGGCGATGAAATGCAGACGCCGGCTGGGCCTGTGCGCTTCTGCTACCGAGCGAATATTGTGGGGAATGTCGTCCAGAAAGAAAATGGGTCCGTTGGTTTTCTGTGCGAGATAATGCACGGCGGCGCCCTTCAGGCCCTTGTTGGCGATGACGGGATAATCCATGCCCTGGCGGGCAAGACTTTCCGCTCTAGCGTCGCGTTGAGCAAAAGGAACATTGGTGAGGACGATGATTTGAGCGCGGCTTGATAGTGTTTTCAATGCGTCTGCTGCATGCTCAACGGCCACCAGTCGGCCTGCTTCGGACGCAAAAAAGTCGGCCAGCAAGTCGGGGGTTTTAGCAGCGGGAACTGGTTTGTTTGTCGACTTTTCTTTGATGTTTCCAGAAAGTGCGAAGGACTTGAGGTCCAGCCACAGGCCCTGTCGGTCCAGGTAAAGTTCCAGGCCAGCGACGAACTGAAGCAAAACCTCATCCGCATCGGAGATGATAAGAGGGCGGGTTGGATCGAGATCAAGAGCGTCGAGTGCCTTTTTGACCTCAGGATCGAGTGCAGACCGTTCGTTTGCGTTGTTGGAGGTGCCGCTCATGTCCAATGCACCTCTTCGCCGCCCGGGAGAGATTTCCGGGCCAGTCCCGGCAGGTCAGGTGCCATTTCCTTTTCCTCACAGAAGGCGACAAGGGCTTTCTCATTGCTCAATAAAAAATCAAGGACTCCGCCGAGGAATGCGGGTTCAGCTGCCCGATCTTTCAATTCGTCGGTGCTCAGGCCTGTTTGTGCCATGAAGCCCGCCAATTGGTCTTCATCAGATGCAATGTAGGCCAGTGCCTGCAAAGCTATAGTTTGAGCCGTTTCGGCGGGGAGGGGCTGGTGCATTTTGCTTTTGAAACCAATTATTTATCATGTGGTGGTGAAGTGCGCATATTGCCCGATCTCACCGAAACCTTAAAGGATTGGTTAAGGATATTGAGGTCATATAGATACCAGAAACAGGGCTGTTTTTGCGCCTGTTTTTCAGTCGCCACCCGGTGACACTGCTGCTTACCTGCAGGCTCAGTACGGAGTGTTGGAGTTATGAAAGCGATGTCGAAAACGGTTCTCATCGTTGAAGACAATGAGCTGAACATGAAGCTTTTTCATGATCTGCTTGATGCCCACGGATACCAGACTCTTCAAACGAAGGATGGTATTGAGGCGCTAGAGATTGCGCGCGCCAATCATCCCGACCTGATCCTGATGGACATACAGCTTCCAGAAGTTTCCGGCCTTGAAGTCACCAAGTGGATCAAAGAAGACGATGACTTGAAGTCTATCCCAGTGATTGCTGTCACGGCGTTTGCCATGAAGGGCGACGAGGAGAAGATTCGTGAAGGTGGATGCGAAGCATATATCGCCAAGCCGATATCGGTGACCCAATTTCTGGAGACGGTCCAGCGTTTTTTGGATTAGACCGTGACCGCCAGAGTTCTCATAGTTGATGATATTCCAGCCAATTTGAAGCTGCTGGAAGCCAAACTCTCCGCTGAGTATTTCGAGGTGATTCAGGCCTCGGATGGTCTGTCAGCGATTGAGCTTGCACAGCGCGAGCAGCCCGACATTGTGCTGCTCGACGTCATGATGCCTGGTATGGATGGATACGAGGTCTGTCAGCGACTGAAGCAATCGCCTGAAACGCATCATATTCCTGTGGTCATGGTGACGGCCCTCGATCAGCAATCAGACCGGGTCAAAGGGCTTGAATGCGGTGCTGATGATTTTCTTACAAAACCAATCAACGACATTGCTCTCTTTGCCCGCGTAAAGAGCCTGGTTCGTCTAAAAACACTGACTGACGAACTGCGTATGCGCGAGTCTACTGGGCAGCGAATTGGGGCTCTGGATAATGCGTCCTACACGGCGCCGGCTGATTTTAGCGGCCGTTGTCTGGTACTGGATGACAGGGAACGACAACGGGCGCGGCTTTGCGAAATGCTGGGCGTGGTGCACGAAGTGACAGTTGCCGATAGTTCCGCTGATCTTATGGAGATGGCAGCGCATGGTGATTATGATCTTGTACTGGTTTCCCTTTCTCTGCAGGAGGAGGACGGTCTCAGACTCTGCTCTCAGCTGAAGTCGCTGGAGGCGACCCGGCAGACACCTATTCTTGTGATTGTGGAGGAGGGCGATACGGAGCGTCTTGTTCGTGCGCTTGATATGGGCGTGAACGATTATCTCATGCGCCCTGTTGAGCGTAATGAGCTATTGGCACGATGCCGGTCGCAGCTTCGTCGCAAACGATATCAAGATCAATTGAAGGACAATTTTCAGCGCAGTCTGGAGATGGCCGTTACGGACTCACTGACGGGGCTCTATAACCGTCGGTATATGACCAACCATCTTGCAACGCTGGTGGATGAGGGAGCGCATGGTGGTAAGTCGCTTGCTCTGATGATCCTCGATATCGATTTTTTCAAGGCCGTGAATGACACTTATGGGCACGCGGCTGGGGACAATATCCTAAAAGAATTTGCCAATCGGCTTTCGACGAATGTCAGAGGCATTGACCTTGCCTGCCGCCTTGGCGGGGAAGAGTTTGTGATTGTTATGCCTGATACAGACGCAGACACCGCAATGACGATTGCGGAGAGATTGCGTATGCGTATCGCTGAACGCGCATTTCAAACTGATACCGAACAGATGATTGATGTGACGGTTAGCATCGGTCTGGCTGTCGCCCACTGGCCCAATGATGATGCTGAGGCTTTGTTGCAGCGCGCGGACCAAGCTCTCTACCGGGCAAAACGCGAGGGTCGAAACCGCGTGAATGCGGAAGCGGCATAGCCTGCTTCTCGGCCATTTTTACCTGGGTATTCGACCATTTCACATATCCGTTAACCTTAATTTTTTATTATAAATCAACGGTTTGCCGCAGAGTATTCGACCAATTCTTTATGTTGCGCCATGTGTGCTATGATGGTTGCCAATGTTTGACGGCTGGGGGCCGTTTGTTCTGGCAAACATGCGGATGCGCTTTTGAAAGCGCTTTGGGACGCATCATTGTTGAACGAGGTTCTCATTAAAAACCGTAGAGCGAGATTGATCTCGCGTGTGCTCAGGTCCGCCGCATCTCCTGGGTCCGCGGGAAAGGTCGATCGGGGCGTGGTAGGAGTGGCCTCCTCTGTTACATCACGTGTCCGGTCGACCACCTTTTTTTCGAAATTTAGGCTAGTGCCGTTCTGATGTGTTGATGGACGTCGATGAGGTTCGTGCATTTCAAGTGGCACATCGCCTCCACATCAGGCTCCGGCTGCTTGAGCGACGGTACCATGATGGGAATGGTGCCCGCCCCATAGGCGGAACGAATGCCAGCCTCAGTATCTTCAATTGCGAGGCACCTTTCGGGAGAAATTTCCAATGCCTTTGCCGCCTTGAGAAAAGGCTCTGGATGAGGTTTTCCGTTTGTCACGTCATCGCGTGTGATGATGTGGGAGAAGAAGCCTTTAAGTTTCGCGGTGGCAAGATAGTTATGAGCACTGGAATGGGTTGCTGACGTGGCAACTGCGAGCTGGATATTGTGATCCTTAAGGTCGGCGAGCAGTGCAAGGACACCGGCCATTACGGGAACGTGATGTTGGAGTTGTGTGTTGAGCCGGGGCCGCCATTCGGCGATATGAGCATCGACATCGAATGATTTTCCGAAAGCCTCTGTCATCAAGGTCAGGCAATCCGCTGTAGGGCGCCCCAGAAATTCCTGCCAAAGCTCATCTGTCAGCTCAAATCCCTGCAGCGCGGCCGCGCGGACCCATTCATCCATATAGAGCTGCTCCGTGTCGATCAGGGTGCCATCCATATCGAACAAGACAGCGTCAAAGGCGGGCAGGGTCATGGGAGTTCAACCTATGTCATTTGGCTTTCGATATGTGGCCAGTCGATGCAGGTCGTGACTAGCTCAATGTAGTTGACGGTATCCCAAAAAAGAAAAGGCAGGCTCAAAAGCCTGCCTTTATCGTGTCTGACAGCCAATATCCGTTGGCTACTTGATCTTTGTTTCCTTGAACTCGACATGCTTGCGCACAACCGGGTCATATTTTCTAACAACCATCTTCTCGGTCATTGTCCGCGCATTCTTGGTTGCGACGTAATAAAAACCGGTTCCGGCGGTGCTTTCCAGCTTGATTTTGATCGTGGCAGGCTTCGCCATCCCGAATTCCTTAATAAATACAGGATCTTGGGGGAATTCCCGAGAATCCTCTTGAAAAGTTGCCGCAGATTAGCCCGAAGGGCCGGGAAGTCAAGGCATCCCGTGCCGGGGTATTATTCGCGGGGGCCTGAATTCTTGGCACCTGACCACCGCCAGCCCACGACGAGCAGGTAGAGGGCGCAGATAGAGGCCATGGCGATCGCTAGGCCGTGGGGGTTCCAGATGTCCATTGCGGCTCCCGCAACGGGCGGGCCGATCAAAGCGCCGGTTGAGTACATGAGGACAAAGGCTGCGTTGGCGGCCGCCAGGTCTGCCCCTCTGAAGCGTTCTCCCAGCATCGCAAGGCCGACTGTGTACATGCCAACCACGACCCCTCCAAAGATGAACAGGGTGGGGAGGAAGACCATAATGTTTTGGGATACGACCGGGAGCAGGGCAGTTCCCACAAAGCCAAACGTTGCGCAGATGAGGAGGACGGTTCGACGATCAAACCTATCTGAAGCCATGCCAATCGGGATGTTGAAAATCATACTCCCGGCCGCGAACACCGCAAGGATGAGGGCGGCCACACTTTCTGTGTGTCCCACGCGCATCGCATAGATAGGGAGCATGTTGAAGATGTTTGTTTCGGTCGCGCCGTACACAAGGCCTGCAAGGGTGGCAGCAGGGGCAACCGTCAAAAATGCGAGAAGGCCGCGGCTTGGTCTCTCCGTCACCTGAGGGGCGAGGTTGAGCGCAAACAGGATGGGGATGCTGGAGAGCAGGGTCAGGACGCTGACCACCAGAAAGGGGCTCAGGCCGTCTGCGCCCACGGTGAGTAGCACAACCGGCCCAACCGCAAATCCTGCGGAGAGAATTGTTCCGTAAATTCCCATCAGCAGGCCCCGGTTTTTGTTGTCCGCCAGCTGGTTTATCCAGAACTCACTCACGACAAACAGCCCGGCCAGAGCCATTCCACTGACAAAACGAATGGGAAACCACATCCAGACGTTGGGAAAGACAAAATAGAGCGGCATACACGCTGCTGAGACACCCAGACAGATGAGGAGAAAGGTACCGGTCGGTATTCGGCGCAATAAGGGGGAGATGAACGGGGTGGCAATCAGTGTGGCAAGGGCTGGCATGGCGGTGTTGAGGCCGATGAGTGTACTTGAGACACCTTGGCGCTCCAGAAGGATGGCGAGCAATGGAATTGAGACGCCCAGGCCAATGCCTACCGATGTGATGCAGGCTATGACCGCCGCCAGGCTCAGACGCCTGTCACGTTGGCTTAGTTCGCCTGTCGCTGGGGGCATGCTGGCCATTTCTCGACCCTTCAAAGAGCGGTTGATGGGCGTGCTAACGAGCTTTTGGGGTAAGCACGCGTGGTTTGCCGTTTAGATAGCAGTATAGCGGTGGCAGCGCTCTGTGCCTGCCCTCCTGGGCATGCTTTAGCTCTTCCAGGACAAATCCTGTCACATCAATGATGGGCAGTTTTAGTGCTTCGGAGAGCGGGTACCAGTCAAGCTCTCCCAATTCACCGCTTCCCTTCAGTGTGCCAGTCAGGGCTGACGCAGGTGCCTGGAAAAAACGAGCGTGGAAGCGTACCGGACTGTTGGTGGGCGTGATGGCGCGTGCGACATATGAAATATGATGGAGAGCTGGTGCGACCTTCCTGTCACGAAACATGCCCCAGGTCTCGCCGGTTGCGGCTGTGCCAACGTCTCCTTTTTCTGCGAGGAGAAGCCCGGTTTCTTCAAACGTCTCCCTGACGGCGGCCATAGCCAAGGCAATGGTCTTTGCTTTCCCAGCTCCGGTATGTGCGAGGTGAGGGTGGTCTTTCAAAGCGGTGGCTGGCTTTGCCTGATGGTCATGAGGATCAAGCTTGCCGCCCGGAAATACAAATGCGTCCGGGACGAACTTCATCTTTGCATGCCGTTTGCCCATGAGGATGCGCGGTTCACTGCCGCTGTCATCCACGAACACAAGAGAGGCAGCATCGCGCGGTTTCACCGCTGATGCACGAACGGGCGCGGTCATATTCATAAAGTGTCTCTGATGGGGGAGGCACCTCGGAAATGAACAAAAGGCACGGGGCGTCGGGCCTGCGCGGGTTTGGGCAACGCGAGACGTTCTTCAAGCTCGCTCAGGATCATCCGGGTGATGTTGGGCAGGTCCAGGTCGCGGGCTTCGTCGATTTCCAGCCAGTGGAGCTCCAGCAGTTCACCCGACGCGCGACCCGTGTCGTGCATGTCTCCTCTGATCTCTTCTGCATCAATGGTGAAGAACCGTGTGTCGAAGCGGCGGGTTCTGTAGGGCGGTGTGATGGCGCGCGCGATGAACTCGATTTTGGACAGGTCAGGGGCAACATGCTCGTTGTAGTACGCCTGCCATTCCGGGTTTTTTGTCTGGTAGGGCTCGCTCACCTGTTTGCCGATCACAAGACCTGTTTCCTCAAATGTCTCGCGAATGGCTGCCATGGCAAGGCCTTGCGCTTTGGTGGCGCTGGGGCGCCCGCGCATCCGGTCAAGCAGGCGGCGTTCAACGGGCGCGCGTAATCCTTTGTGTGCTTTCACACGGCTGTCGGCAGGGTCGAGGCGCCCCCCTGGGAAGACAAATTTGTTCGGCATGAATTTGTGGCCGGCAGCACGTTTTCCCATCAGCACGCGGGGGTGCTTTGCATCACGGCGTATGATGAGGAGTGTTGCGGCTTCTCGTGGACGGACGGCGGCAATTTTGCCGTCGCGATATTCCTGGTCTCGTGATTTCTTTGGATCGAACGGCGCCGCGTCTTTGTTCTTCTTGCCTGCAGCCATAGCTATCTACACCCCTCACAAACATCAAAAAGGGCGTAATGCCATTACGCCCTCATGTTCAATTTGCCCCGGTGGACTGAGTCTGTCCAGTCGGCAGGTTTTGCAAGCCGAAAATCAGTCTTCGTGCCCGCCAAAGCCGTGCATTCTGAGCGCCCATTGTAAACCCACCACGGCACCTTTGGTAATGGGGAGGATCATGAGTGCCAGGATCAGGGTCAAAGGGGCCCAGATGGCCGAATGTATCCAGATTTCTGGGCGATACGCCATCTCAACCCACAGCATGAGCGGTACGATAATATGCCCCACGATGAAAATCGTGAAATAGGGAGGGGCGTCATCGGCGCGGTGATGAGACAGGTCCTGGTTACATGAGTCGCAGGTATCGGCGACTTTCAGATATTTGCGAAAGACATGGCCTTCGCCGCACGCAGGACATTTAAAAGTTGCACCGCGGCCCATAGCGTTCCAGACCGAACGGGGGCTGCCTTCGTACTCGATTGTATCTGTCATGTTTTTTTCCGACCACTCTATGTGGCACAAGATGGCTGCCGACACGGAACCTGCCAATGCGTCAGGGTGACGCGCGCCGCATTGTCTTACTTTCTCCCGCGCCCGCGTGATTTGCCGCCGCCTTTATACCCGCCACGTCCTGCAGGCTTTTTCCCCGTGTTCCTGCGGCGGTCGGCTCCTTTAACGGCAGTGCCCCCTTCAACAATTGTAAATTTCATGCCCCCGGTTACAGGCACTGCTTCTTCGAGCCGCACGCGGACCGGGTCACCAATGCGGAAGCGAATGCCCGTGCGATCTCCGATGAGGGCATGGCCTTCTTCGTCGTGGTGGTAGAAATCATTGTTGAGGCTTGAGATGGGAACCAGGCCGTCTGCACCTGTGTCTGCCAGTCGTACGAAGAGTCCAAACCGGGTGACGCCTGAAATGCGACCATTGAATTCAGCACCAACCTGCTTTTCCAAATAGGAAGCGATGTAGCGGTCATTCGAGTCGCGCTCGGCGACCATGGCGCGACGCTCTGTCTGGGAAATATGTTCTGCTGTCTGTGTAAGTGATTTTATATCATCGCGGGTGAGGCCATCGTCTCCCAGGCCCAGGGCCCCGATGAGCGCGCGATGAACGATCAGGTCTGCATAGCGCCGGATGGGAGATGTGAAGTGGGCGTAACGGCGCAGGTTGAGGCCAAAGTGTCCCAAATTGTCAGGTGAGTAGATGGCCTGAGCCTGGCTACGCAGAACAACGTCACTCACCATCTGCGAATTTTCACTGTCCTTGACGCGTTCAAGAATGCGGTTGAAGTGCTCCGGCCGCATCACCGCCCCTTTGGCGAGCTTGATGTCGAGCGTTGCCAGAAACTCGCCCAGCGCCATCAACTTTTCCCGGCTTGGCGTGTCGTGGATGCGGTAGATGAGGGGGGACTTCTTCTCTTCCAGAGTTTCGGCAGCGCAAACATTTGCCTGGATCATGCACTCTTCGATAACGCGCATGGATTCAAACTTCTGGGCGATTGTGATGTCGTCAATGCACCCGGTTTTGCGATTAATGATGATCTTGTGTTCGGGCAGGTCGAGCGCCAGGGGGCTTCTCTTATCCCGCGCTTTTGCCATTGCCTGATAGGCCGCCCAGAGGGGCTCTATAACATCCTTCTGCAAATGCTCGATCCGGGGATCGGGGTTTCCTTCGAAGGCCGATTGGGCATCGGCGTAGGACAGCCTTGCAGCAGACCGCATCAGACCACGGATGAAGCGATGGTCTTTCTTTTGACCGTTGCGATCAAAAACCATGCGCACAGCGAGGCAGGGGCGTTCAACCCCCTCGCGCAACGAACACAGATCGTTTGAAATGCGCTCTGGCAGCATGGGAACAACGCGGTCTGGGAAATAAACTGAATTGCCGCGCTTCAATGCTTCCTTGTCGAGAGCATTGCCGCTCTGCACATAATGAGAGACGTCGGCAATGGCCACGTAAACAACCCAGCCGCCTTCGTTCTTGGGATCATCGTCGGCATGAGCTGCAACCGCGTCATCATGGTCTCTGGCGTCCGGCGGGTCGATGGTGATGAGGGGAACATCGCGCAGGTCGTCACGCCCCTTGACCGTTGTTACCGGTTTAGCGGCTTCGGCGGCGGCGATCACGGTTTCTGGAAACTTGTCCGGAATGCCATGGGCGTGGATTGCTATCAGACTAATGGACCGTTGCTCATCGCCTTTGCCATAGCTTTCTTTGACCTTTGCCCGTTTGGGTCCGTAGCGCGGTCCTGCCAGGGTTTCGGCGAGAACCAGGTCACCGTCCTTGGCGTCTCCCACATGGGAACGTGTCACTTCGAATTCATTGCGATTTTTCTTGTCGACCGGGATGATGCGGCCGCCAACGGGGTCCTTGCGGAATATCCCCAGGATCGTGTCTGCGCCTTTGCCGATGCGCCGGATGATACGACCTTCGTAAGGGTAATCGGCGGGGCCGTCGGGGCTGGCTTTTGTGGTTTTCGCAAGGACCCGGTCGCCAACGCCCACAGGGGAGCTGCTTTCACGCTCGCCCGCGGGCATGATGACCACGATTGGAGGATCACCCTTGCCATCCCAGTTGACCGGGGTGCCCAGCAATTCGCCATCCTGATCGCGCCGCGTGATGTCGAGGACCGATACGGGAGGCATGCCGTCGGTTGGTGTCAGAGATTTGCGATCTGATTGTTTTAGCAGACCTTCATTGGTCAGCTCTTTCAAGATACGTTTTAGACCGATGCGCTGAGCGCCGGATATACCGAACGCCTTACCGATTTCGCGTTTACCTACAATGGTCGGCGAATTTTCGACGAACTCGAGAATCTGCTCACGAGTCGGTAACGCGTCATCCGCACGTTTGGGTTTGGGTGTGCGGTTTTTTTTGCCGGAGGAGGGCTTATGCGGAGGGTTCATTGCGTTTAGTCCGCCGACCCGGTCGTTTCTGTGTCAGCCTTTTTTGTAGACGTTTTTTTGGCTGTCTTCTTTTTCGCTGTTTTCTTTTTGGCGGTCTTTTTCTTGGCTACTTTTTTCTTCGTCGTCTTCTTTTTGGCGACCTTCTTTTTTGCAGCTTTTTTCTTCTTTGATGGACCCTTTGCCGCTTTTTCGGCGATCATCTGTACGGCTTCTTCCATCGTCACGTCTTCCGGTTTTTTGCCGCGCGGAAGAGTGGCGTTAATTTTGTCGTGCTTCACGTAAGGTCCATAACGACCGTTCATGACATTCACTGGCCCGCCGAGTTCCGGGTGTTCGCCCAGTTCTTTGAGAGGTTTGGCAACCTGGCGTCGACCAGGATTGGCTTTCTTCTCTGCGATGGCAGTGACAGCCCGGTTGAGGCCGACGGTGAAGACTTCATCCGGACTGTCCAGATTGGCGTAGACACCATTGTGCAGAACGAAGGGTCCAAAACGGCCGAGACCTGCGGTGATCATTTTTCCGTCTTCTGGATGCTCTCCAACGTCGCGGGGGAGTGCCAGCAGCTGCAGCGCCTTCTCCAGGTCGACTTCATCCAGCGCCCAGGTTTTGGGAATGCCTGCGCGTTTGGGTTTCTCGTCTTCTTCCACCGCATCCATGTGGATGTAGGGGCCAAAGCGACCATTCTTTAACTCGACGTCCAGACCCGTGTCGGGGTGTTGCCCCAAGACCTTGTCGCCAGAGGGGCCTTCGCCGTCCATACCCTTGGTGAGTTGGCGGGTAAATTTGCATTCCGGGTAATTGGAGCAGCCAACAAAGGCGCCGAAGCGACCGACTTTGAGAGAGAGTTCGCCTTTCTCGCAAGAGGGACAGCCGCGTCGTGGGCTGCCGTCTTCCTTTTCCGGGAAAACGTGCTGTTCCAGTACTTCGTTCAACCTGTCGAGCACTTGAGTGATGCGCAGATCCGCTGTGCCTTCGACTGCCGTTGAGAAGCCTTCCCAGAATTCGCGCAGCACATCCTTCCAGTTCAGCTCACCGGCTGAAACTTTGTCGAGCTTTTCTTCCAGATCGGCGGTGAAGTCGAATTCGACGTAGCGTGTGAAGTAGCTCTCCAGGAAGGCTGTGACGAGCCGTCCCTTATCGTCCGGGATGAAGCGCTTCTTGTCCAATTGGACGTACCCGCGGTCCTGCAGAACAGCGAGGATACTGGCATAGGTCGACGGACGCCCAATGCTGAGCTCTTCCATGCGTTTAACGAGGGATGCTTCAGAAAAACGCGGTGGTGGTTCGGTGAAATGCTGGTCGGCGCGGGCATCTGAAACACCAAGCCGGTCTCCAGCTGCAACTTTCGGCAGGCGCCGTGCGTCGTCTCCATCTTCGGGCTCATCTGTGCCTTCCTGATAGAGCTTCAGGAAGCCATCAAAAATAGTCACAGATCCAGTTGCGCGCAAGCCAAGCGTTTTGTCTTCGCAGGTCATTTCGATGGTGGTCCGCTCAAGGCGTACACTTTCCATCTGGCTGGCAATGGTTCGGTTCCAAATCAGTTCATAGAGGCGCGCCTGATCCTGATCGAGCAGGGAGACCACGTGTTTTGGCAGTCGCGCCAGATCAGTGGGGCGAATGGCTTCATGTGCTTCTTGTGCGTTCTTTGCCTTGGTCTTGTATTCCCGCGCTTTGTCGGGGAGGTAGGCCTCGCCAAACTCATTGGTGATGACCGTGCGGGACTGGGCAACCGCTTCTTCAGCAATCTGCACACCGTCTGTCCGCATATATGTAATGAGGCCCGTCGTCTCTCCGTCAATCTCAAAGCCTTCATAGAGGCGTTGCGCGACCTGCATGGTCCGGCTTACCGAGAAGCCGAGCTTGCGGGATGCTTCCTGCTGGATCGTTGACGTTGTGAAAGGGGCTGGTGGGTTGCGGCGAGCGGGTTTGCTCTCAACGGATTGGACGGAGAAGGGCTCAACGGCAATGCGCGCACGCACTGGTTCGGCCAGTTTCTCCTCCGAAAGATCGAATTTTTCGAGCCTTTTGCCGTTGTGTGAGACCAGGCGGGCGACGAATTTGTCGCCCTGGCCTGTCTTCATGTCGGCTTCCACTGTCCAGTATTCCCGAGGCGTGAAGGCTTCGATCTCAAATTCCCGGTCGCAAATCAGGCGCAGCGCTACGGATTGAACACGACCAGCCGAGCGACTGCCGGGAAGTTTGCGCCACAGCACCGGTGAAAGAGTGAAACCCACCAGATAGTCCAGCGCACGGCGGGCGAGGTAGGCGTCGATCAATTGTTTATCGAGATCGCGCGGATTATCCATGGCTGCCAGGACTGAGCGTTTGGTAATCGCGTTGAAAACGACCCGCTCAACCGGCTTGTCGCCAAGGACCTTTTTCTCTTTCAAGACTTCCAGCACATGCCACGAGATGGCTTCGCCTTCCCGGTCGGGGTCAGTCGCGAGAATGACTTTGTCAGCGCCCTTAACGGCCTTGGCGATGTCATTCAGGCGTTTTTGGGATTTGGCGTCTGTGGCCCACGCCATAGAGAAGTCTTCGTCTGGCAGGACCGATCCGTCTTTGGACGGCAGATCGCGCACATGACCATATGAGGCAAGGACCGTGAAATTCTTCCCCAGATACTTGTTAATCGTCTTCGCTTTGGAGGGCGATTCAACAATTACAACGTCCATTTATGTCCTGAACTTCCGCAGTTTAGAGGGCTCAAAAAGGAATTTTTCTGCCACTTTTGTTGGGAGAAGTGATCGCTAGCTACCGTTTAGATCGGCAGGAACATGGTGAAAAGGTTCCTGCCTGTCAAATAGACAACAAATTTCGGCGCTTTTGGGGCGGTCAAACCCGCTGATATGGACGTTTTGTTCTGTTTCTTAGGGAATGCACGTAAAACGTGTATTGCATTTTAATTACACCAATAGGTAAATTGCACTAACGATTTTAGCTCATCCAGCCTATGCGATTCGACCTGAAGCAGTACAAAAGGATAATGACAGTGACCAAGTCGAAAATCGAGGCTCCAAAATCGGTCAGATCTCCTCCGCGCCATCCAGGTAGAAATCGCGAAAATGCAGATGATTTTGCCGCCTATGCATTCGACATGTTGCAATCACTCAGGGAAGCAAGCACCCGCGAAAAACATGCCTTTCTCCGATATCTGATGGGCTTGGCAGCGGAGGAGGCAATTCGGCTCGCAGAGGGACAATCGAGTGCTGCCGCTGCCTACAGTGTGCATAAAAGCACCTAGGCACGCGCGTCTGATTTATTAGCTATCTTCTGTACTCCTTTGTTCTATCAACGCTATTCGTTGCCCCGTATCACGAAACAGGCGTCCTGCCAGATCAAGTTCCAGTAGAATGGCAATCACCACCTGGGTTGAGAGCCCTGACATGCGAATGAGTTCATCCTGCTCAATAGGTGTGGGGCTCAGAAGTGAAAGCAGATCTTTTCTATCGGTTTCGCTCAGGGCCGGTGCTTGCGCTTTCGGGGCATCGTAAAGCATCTCCTCTCCTTCGGAAAAAAGCGGTCGTGGCGCCTGTTCCAGCCAGGCCAGAACATCTTCCGCGTCCTCAACAAGAGCTGCTCCTTGTTTGATAAGGCGATTGCTGCCACGGGCCCGTGGGTCGAGGGGTGATCCGGGGACTGCCATGACCTCGCGGTTCTGTTCCAATGCGAGGCGGGCGGTAATCAACGAGCCAGAACGCAGCGCAGCCTCGATGATGATCACTCCCCTCGAGAGACCTGAAATTATGCGGTTACGTCGAGGGAAATGCCGGCCTAGCGGTTTTGTCCCTGGTGGCATCTCGCTTACAAGAACGCCGCGCTCCCTTATTTCGTCGTAGAGAGATTGATTTTCCAACGGATAGACAACATCGATACCGCCGGCGACGACGGCCACTGTTCCCGTCGCGAGGGCGGCCCGGTGGGCTGCAGCATCAATGCCGCGGGCAAGACCAGAAACGATCACAAAACTTTCTGCACCCAGATCATGCGCCAGGTCGGTCGCCATGCGCATGCCGGCAGCAGATGCGTTGCGGGAGCCGACGAGGGCGAGTGATGGCTGGCTCAACAGGTGCAGGGCGCCCATAACAGAGATGACCGGAGGGGGAGGGTCTGCTTGCGCCAGAAGATATGGGTAGTCGGGCTCACCCACGAACATAAGGATGGCTCCAAGGCTCCTGGCCTCATTCATCTCGTGGGTTGCTTGGGCCTCGCTGCCGATTGTTATCCTACGTTTTCGCCCCCCACGATGTGCGAGGTCTGGCAGAGCGCTCAAGGCGTCTCCAGCAGAGGCAAAATGGCTCATCAGGTCGCGATAGGTGACGGGGCCGACATTCTCGCTGCGGGTGAGCCTGAGGCGATCAAGCCGTTCCTGATCGGAGAGTGGGGTGGACACATGGATCTCCCGAACGCTGCGCGCCCTGGCTCCATCAGAGCTCCGTCAGGCGTCGCTTTTATTCCCGATACGTGGCTCGGTTCCCGCCAAAAGCCGCGCGATATTTGCCCGATGGGCAAAGAAGACGAGGATCACCAGGACCACACTCAATTCGACCATTTGCCACTGGTCGACCCAGACAAAGTAAACTGGAGATAGCAGTGAAGCAACCAGCGCAGATAATGAGGACATGCGGAAAATCAGGGCGACAACGGCCCAAGTTGCGCAAAACAGCAGGCCAACAGGCCAGGAAAGCGCCAAAAGAATGCCGATATAGGTCGAAATCCCCTTGCCGCCTTTGAAACGCAGCCAGACGGGAAACAAATGACCGACCAGAGCGCCGAAAGCCGCGATGACAGCCGTATCAGGCCCAAACTGTCGTGCGAGGAGCACAGCGACGGCTCCTTTGCCGGCATCCCCCAGCAGCGTTCCAATCGCCACCCAGCGGTTGCCTGTCCGGAGGGCATTCGTGGCGCCAATATTGCCCGACCCAATATCGCGGATGTCACCCAAACCCGCCATTCGGGTGAGAATGAGGCCGAAAGGAATAGACCCGAGCAGATAGCTCACGATGAGTGCGGCGGCATAATAGGGGGCTGCATCTCCCCAACTCATTGGATCGGGCATCTGTCAGGCCTCCCCTTGGACGTACACGGCTTTCCCACCGACAATGGTGCGTATCGCACGACCCTGCAACCTGCGTTCATCAAAGGGCGTATTTTTAGATTTTGACTTCAATTGTTCCGGGTCGAGTACCCAAGGAACATTGATGTCGGTCAGGGTGAGGTCCGCCGGAGCTCCCTTTTCGAGACGCCCGGCGTCCAGTCCCATCAATGAGGCGGGGGCCGTCGTCAGAGCCGCAATGATGCGGGCGAGGGGAATAGTGCCGGCATGGACGAGAGATAAGGTCGCTGGCAGGAGTGTTTCCAGACCGACGGCTCCAAAAGCTGCTTGAGCAAACGGCAGCCGTTTGGTTTCCGGGTCCTGAGGATGGTGGCTTGAAACAATGACATCGATGGTACCGTCAGCGACACCCTCGACAACGGCGACCCGGTCATCCTCATGTCTTAGAGGAGGTGAGAGCTTCATGAAGCTGCGGTAGCTCGCCACATCGTTTTCGTTCAGTGTGAGGTGGGCTGCGGAAACGCCGCAGGTAACCCGCAGACCGGCCTTTTTTGCGCGACGAATAACATCAACGGACGCCCTGCAACTTACTTGTGCAACGTGGTAGCGCGCACCGGTCAACTCCACCAGGCGGATGTCTCTCTCAATCATGATGGTTTCAGCGGCAGACGGGGCACCTGTCAGACCGAGGCGGCTTGCCAGTTCACCTTCATTCATGACGCCACCGGCGGCCAGCTCGGTGTCTTCGGCGTGTTGTACGATGAGTGCATCAAAAAAAGTCGCGTAGCTGAGGGCTCTGCGCATAACGAGGGAGCTGGAAAGTGGTCTATCTCCATCCGTGAAGGCCACCGCGCCAGCCTCTTTCAGAAGACCAATTTCTGTCATCTGTTCGCCATTGCATCCACGCGTCAATGCGGCCATCGGGTGAACATTTACAATGGCCGTGTCACGGGCCCGGCGTTCAATGAAATCAACCAGCGCGACATCGTCAATGACGGGGTCGGTGTTGGGCATGACCGTCATGGTGGTGATGCCCCCGGCAGCGGCAGAAAGGCTCGCACTGCCAAGCGTCTCTCGGTATTCGGTACCTGGTTCGCCGGTGAAGACGCGCATGTCGATGAGGCCCGGCGTCAGCAAGTGGCCGCCGCAATCAACGCTCTGTGTGTCCTCGGGGATTCCATCTGCGAAAACAGAGGCGCCAAGATCTGAAATTTTGTCGTTGTCCACGAGCAGGGTGCCTGTTTCATCCAGCCCACGGGCGGGATCAAAAAGGCGCGCGTTGATGTAGGCGGTGCGGCTCATGGTTGTTGCTCGTTTGGCAAGTTGCGCGACAGGGCGTCCAGAGCAGCCATGCGCACGGCGACACCCATCTCCACCTGTTCACGGATGACCGATCGGTTGATGTCGTCGGCGACAGCGCTGTCGATTTCAACACCACGGTTCATCGGGCCGGGGTGCATGATGAGCGCATCGGGTTTTGCAACGGTGAGTTTTTCGTAGTCGAGCCCGAAGTAACGGAAATATTCTCTGACTGAGGGCACGAAGGAGCCGTGCATGCGCTCCAGTTGAAGGCGGAGCATCATAACGATGTCCACATCCTTCAATCCTTCTCCCATGTCGTTGAAGACCTCAACGCCCATGCGTTCTATGCCAATGGGGAGCAGGGTTTTGGGGGCGATCACCCGGACGCGTGCGCCCATTGTGTTGAGAAGCAGGATATTTGAGCGAGCGACGCGGCTGTGAAGGATGTCGCCACAAATGGCAACGATAAGGCCCTCAAGACGACCTTTGCGGCGCCGGATGGTCAGCGCGTCCAACAAAGCCTGTGTCGGATGTTCGTGGCTGCCGTCGCCAGCATTCAAAACAGCGCAGCTTACTTTTTGTGAAAGCAGTTCGACGGCGCCACTGTCGCCATGCCGCACGACAATGAGGTCGGGATGCATCGCGTTCAGAGTGGCCGCTGTGTCGATCAGGGTTTCACCCTTTTTTATCGACGATGCACTGACTGACATATTCATGACGTCAGCCCCCAGTCGTTTGCCCGCCAGCTCGAAGGAGCTCAGGGTCCGGGTCGATGCTTCAAAAAAGAGATTGATCTGTGTCCGGCCGCGTAAAACCGACCTCTTTTTGTTGATCTGGCGATTTTGATCAACATAGGTGTCGGCCAAATCCAAAATCGATCCGATCTCCTGTGGAGTCAGGCCTTCTATCCCTAGCAAATGCCTGTGGGGATAAATCACATCGATGGTGGTTTCGTCTTCGCGCATTAAGATGGCATTCTATAGAGAGGTGGGTTGGTCTTGGCAAGAACGTAACGATAAGGTCAGGAGAAAGAAATGGTACATACAAGCGGTTCTTTTGATACCCACGCGGTGGCTAACCAGCCACATATTTTAGACCGAGCCATGCCAGCCGAGTGATTGCTCAGCTTAAGATTACGAGCATGAGCGGCATTGTGAGGGCAGCCAGAAGTGTTGAGCCGGTGATGAGACTGGCCATTAAAGTTGCATCCCCTCCAAGCTGTCTTGCCAGGATGTAGGAAGACGAGGCGCCGGGGACACTGGCGCACAGTAGAATGACAAGCCGTGCCATGCCGTCGACTTCAAACACCATGCACCATCCGAGCATGAAGAGAGGCATGACAATGAGTTTCAAACTGCTTGTGAGGGCGACAATCCCTTTGGTCTGAAAAGCATGATCAAGACGCAAGCCCGCGCCGATAGCTAACAGGCCGATGGTTAGGGCCGCTTTGCCAAGAATGTCGGCTGTTGGAGCCAGAGGGCCCGGCAGTCGCAGTCCCGTTACATTGAGCAAAATACCTGCAGCGCAGGCCAGGATGAGTGGGTTCTTGGCCAGCAGTCTCAGCACCGTGCCGACCCCCGCAGGTGTGTCGCCCGCATAGCGGGTGAGAATGACGACGGAGAGCACGTTTACTGTTGGCACGAGAGCTGCGAAAGCGACGGCGGCAAGGGCGACACCTTCAGGTCCATAGAGCTGACCTATGGCGGCAAGGGCCACAAAACCGTTCCAGCGAGCGGCCCCCTGGAAGACGCTGGAAAATTGAGGGCCTGTTAGTTTTGAGGTCGCGCGCAGCACCATGAGGAGGGCGACCATGGAAAACAGGCCCGCCCATAACGTGTAGGCCATTGGCCAGACGTCGAAGGTTGTGAGGTCGGCGGTAGCAAGCGTATGGAGCAACAAGGCCGGGAAGAAAACGTAATAGGTCAACCGGTCAAGAGGTTGCCACAGGCCTTCGCCTGGAAAATCAAAACGTTTGATCGCGGCGCCCAGGGCAATAACGAGAAAGACAGGAATGAGGGCGTTCAGGATTGCGCTCATGACATGCCCCGCAAACGGTCCAGAAAACCCTGCATGATGAAAGAGGCTGCCAGCATGTCGACGACTTGGGCCCGTTTCTTGCGGCTTGCATCCGCCTCAATGAGGGTCCTGGTGACGGCCACGGTGGACAGGCGCTCATCCCAGAAGCAGATCGGAATATTGATTTTCTGGGCAAGATTGCGGGCAAAAGTGCGGGTCGATTGCGCACGTGGGCCCTCAGACCCATCCATATTGAGGGGAAGACCCAAAATCAGTCCACCAGACCGGGTTTCGTCGATTAATTCGATCAGCCGGATTGCATCCTTCCCGAATTTGGTCCGTCTGATGGTTTCTCGGGGAGAGGCAACCGTCCATAGGGGGTCCGCAATGGCGATCCCTATGGTTTTTGTGCCCAGATCAAGCCCGATCAGCGCCTGGCCGAGCGCGCGTTCCCTGAACGTCTCTATATCTACAATGTCGGCTTTCATGGGCTCATTTTTCGGGGAAATGGAGGCTCATGCTTGTAGTGGAAGTCGGCCAGGTCTGCAATCTGCCCGGATGTGTTGCGGGGGCGGGGGTGGTCTGATATTTTCCGCGCCAAATCAGGCATCAAAGGTAATTTTAGGCCGCAGTGTGCCGCATTTCAGAAAAGAGAGGCCTATGTCGGTCGATGAGAACACTGTCCGGGGGATCGCCCGGCTCGCGCGGATTGCGGTGAGTGAAGAAGAACTGGCTCCCCTGGCGAAAGACATGTCGGCCATCCTTGATTGGGTGGAACAGCTTGGTGAGGTGGAAACCGACAATGTTGCCCCACTGACCAGTGTCGTTGAGATGGAAATGAAGATGCGTGACGACATTGTGCGGCACGAGAATATTCAGCGCGAAGTCACTCAGAATGCGGCCGTGTCTGAAGACGGCTTTTTCACCGTCCCCAAAGTGATCGAGTAGGAGCGGGAACATGTCAGATATTACAAAACTCACCCTTAGCGATGCCCGTGCGAAGTTGATGTCGAAAGACATCAGCGCGGTCGAGCTGACGCAGGCCCATGTTGAAGCAGTGGAAGCTGCGGCGGCGCTCAATGCCTATGTCACGCCTACGTTCGAAAAAGCGTTGGATATGGCCAAAGCATCGGATGAGCGGATTGCGAAAGGCGAAGCCGGTTCTCTGGAAGGCTTGCCGCTTGGCATCAAAGACCTGTTCTGCACCGAAGGTGTGCGGATGACGGCCTGTAGCAATATTCTTGATGAATTTACACCGACTTATGAGTCTACCGTCACCACAAACCTGTGGCGCGATGGGGCGGTGATGCTCGGCAAACTTAATAATGATGAATTTGCGATGGGGTCGTCGAACGAAACCAGTCGCTTCGGCCCTTGCATCAATCCCTGGAAGGCGTCGGGCAGTGATGCTGATCTGGTTCCTGGCGGGTCGTCTGGCGGGTCGTCTGCCGCTGTTGCCGCGCATCTGGCGCTTGGGGCGACGGCGACCGATACAGGGGGCTCAATTCGCCAACCTGCATCCTTCACCGGCACAGTTGGTCTCAAACCTACCTATGGGCGTTGTTCGCGGTGGGGAATCACTGCGTTTGCGTCCTCGCTCGATCAGGCAGGCCCGATTACGCGTTCTGTTCGTGATGCGGCCATTATGTTGACGTCGATGGCGGGACATGACGCCAAGGATACGACCAGCGTTGATATTGCTGTGCCTGACTTTGAAGCGGCACTGACCGGTGACATTCGTGGCTTGAAGGTGGGGATTCCCAAAGAGTATCGCATAGAGGGCATGTCGGCCGAGATTGAGAAGCTCTGGAGCGACGGCATTGATTGGTTGAAGAGCGCAGGCGCAGAAATTGTTGATGTCAGCCTGCCGCATACCAAATATGCGCTACCGGCTTACTACATTGTGGCGCCTGCCGAAGCCTCTTCAAACCTCGCCCGATATGATGGTGTTCGCTACGGCCTGCGTGTTGCCGGCGATGACATTACGGAGATGTATGAAAAAACGCGGGCAGCCGGGTTTGGCGACGAAGTACGTCGCCGCATCTTGATCGGCACTTATGTGCTGTCTGCGGGTTATTACGATGCGTATTACATTAAGGCGCAGAAGGTCCGCACGCTTATCGCGCAGGATTTTGCGGAAGCTTACAATCAGGTCGATGTGCTGCTGACGCCAACAACCCCGACGGCGGCATTCGCTATCGGCGAAAAAACTGATGATCCGTTAGCTATGTACCTGAACGACGTTTTCACTGTGCCGGTTAATCTCGCCGGACTGCCGGGCATATCAATCCCGGCGGGGTTGAGCTCGCAAGGATTGCCGCTCGGGCTGCAGTTGATTGGCAGGACGTTTGATGAAGAGACTTTATTGCGTGTTGCAGGCGTTTTGGAAGAAGCGGCCGGGTTTACCGCTGAACCTTCGACATGGTGGAGAAACAAATGAGCGAAAATAAAAATCTAGTTGAAGGTGCGACGGGCTCTTGGGAGATCGTTTTGGGTCTTGAAATCCATGCACAGGTCCTCTCCGATGCAAAATTGTTCTCCTCTGCGCCGACTAAATTCGGTGCGGAACAAAACACACAAGTAAGCCTTGTTGATGCGGCGATGCCGGGCATGTTGCCGGTGATCAACGAGGAATGTGTGCGCAAAGCAGTGCGAACAGGGCTTGGTATCAAGTCGCAGATCAACCTGCGTTCGGTTTTTGACCGTAAGAACTACTTCTATCCGGATTTGCCACAGGGTTATCAGATCTCGCAGTTCAAATACCCAATTGTTGGGGAAGGTGAGATCGAGATCGACTTGAAAGGTGGCGTGACGAAGCTGATTGGCATCGAACGGCTGCATCTTGAGCAGGATGCTGGCAAGAGCATCCACGATCAGCACCCCTCGTTGAGTTATGTTGACCTCAACCGCTCGGGTGTGGCGCTTATGGAGATTGTCTCGAAGCCAGATATGCGCTCGTCTGAGGAGGCGCAGGCCTATGTGAAGAAAGTGCGTGCGATTTTGCGCTACCTGGGTACTTGCGACGGCAATATGGAAGAAGGTTCCTTGCGCGCAGACGTTAACGTGTCGGTGCGCCGACCTGGTGAGCCCCTTGGAACACGGTCTGAGATCAAAAACGTTAACTCAATCCGGTTTATCGGGCAGGCGATCGAGTATGAAGCGCGTCGGCAGATTGATGTGCTTGAAGATGGGGGGTCTGTCAGGCTGGAAACCCGTCTTTTCGATCCGAAGAAGGGTGTTACACGTGCAATGCGCTCGAAAGAAGAAGCGCACGACTACCGTTACTTCCCTGATCCCGATTTGTTGCCGCTGGTGATCTCGCAAGAGATGGTTGATGCCCTTGCAGCCGATTTACCTGAGTTGCCTGAGGAGAAGAAGGCACGTTTTGTTCGCGAGTACGGCCTCACGCCGTACGACGCAGGTGTTCTTGTGTCTGAAAAAATATCGGCAGAGTTTTTTGAAATAGTTGCCAATGGATGTGATCCCAAACTCGCCGCAAATTGGGTAACGGGAGAATTTTTTGGTGCGTTGAAGAAAGCCGGAGTGACAATTGAGACATCTCCGGTGAGTGCAAAACAACTCAGCGAGCTCATCAATTTGATCTCTGACGATACGTTGTCGGGGCGAATCGCTAAGGACGTTTTCGAGATAATGTTCGAAACAAGCGATGACGCCCCAAAAATCGTTGAAGAACGGGGGTTGCGCCAAGTGACTGATTTGGGTGCGATTGAGAAAGTAATTGATGAAATCATTGCAGCTAACCCGGACAAAGTGGAGCAGGTAAAAGAGAAACCTAAGTTGATGGGTTGGTTTGTCGGTCAGGTCATGAAAGCCACATCCGGCAAGGCAAATCCGAGCTCCGTAAACGGATTATTATCGAAAAAACTAGGACTCTAATCCGCTCCCTGACTGTTAGCGTCTGTTTTTGGTAAACGTTTTGTCAACACATTTTTCAGACTGTGCTGCGCGAAGGACTTTGCGCAAGTCAAGCAAACTGTTGCCTGCGCGCGCGCAGTTGCTCATAGTAATTGTGTTCTGCGTCCTGAATTGAGGGGGCGTTCATTAAATGTGTGTGTGAGTCCTAATGGTTCCGAGGTTACTGGAACAACACATCAGGAGCGAAAACGAATATGGCTACGAAACCAAAAGCGAAAAAGAAGGCTGCGCCGAAACGCAAAGCCGCAAAGAAGAAGGCTGCGCCGAAACGCAAAGCCGTGAAGAAAGCAGCACCTAAGCGGAAAGCTGCGAAGAAGAAAGTTGCCAAGAAGAAGGCAGCTCCTAAGCGGAAAGCCGCGAAGAAGAAAGTTGCTAAGAAGAAGGCAGCTCCTAAGCGGAAAGCCGCGAAGAAGAAAGTTGCTAAGAAGAAGGCAGCTCCTAAGCGGAAAGCCGCGAAGAAGAAGGTTGCCAAGAAGAAGGCAGCTCCTAAGCGGAAAGCTGCGAAGAAGCGGGGATAGT
>CAZFHW010000013.1:0-34651 GCA_964518885.1 uncultured Parvibaculum sp.
GCGCGTCCAAAACGGGGATTAAGAAAATGAGCACAGTTAAATTTACACAAGACCACGAATGGGTGTTGGTTGAGGGCGATGTCGCCACCATCGGCATTTCTGATTATGCGCAAGGTCAGTTGGGCGATGTGGTTTTTGTCGAGCTGCCAGAGGTTGGTCGGGAACTGGCCAAGGGTGACGAAGCGGCCGTCATTGAATCCGTAAAAGCGGCAAGCGAAGTTTACGCTCCCCTGACCGGGGAAGTTATCGCTGTGAACGAGGCGCTTGATGACGCTCCCGCGACGGTGAACGAAGACGCGATGGGGGCGGGCTGGTTTGTGAAAATGAAACTGTCCGACGCGAACGAGCTCGATGAGCTGATGGATGAAGCGTCCTACAAAATTTTCATCGACGGATTGGATTGATTTATGCGTTATCTACCGCTGACGGAGACAGATCGACATTCAATGCTCGCGCGGATTGGCGCGGACAGCATTGATGATCTTTTCAAAGATGTGCCCGAGGCCGCCCGTCGTGAGGGCCTGGTTGATTTGCCCCTGCGCAAAGGCGAAATGGAAGTTGAGCGCGAGCTCTCTGCCATGGCTGCGAAAAACGTAGCTGCGGGCTCGGTGCCGTTCTTTGTGGGTGCAGGTGCCTATAAGCATCACGTGCCGGCAACCGTCGATCACCTGATCCAGCGGTCAGAGTTTCTCACTTCCTATACGCCCTATCAGCCGGAAATTGCGCAAGGCACCTTGCAATACCTGTTTGAGTTCCAGACCCAGGTCGCCCTTCTCACGGGCATGGAGGTCGCGAATGCCTCCATGTATGACGGCTCGACAGCGTGTGGCGAGGCTGTGTTGATGGCCCACCGCATCACCAAGAAGAAAAAGGCTGTGCTGTCCGGCGCGCTGCATCCGCATTACCGCGACGTGGTCAACAATCTCTCTGAGTTTGCCGGTTATACCGTCCAATCTGTAGCGCCTGTGCTGGATGGCACCGAAGACATTATTGCGCGCATTGACGATGAGACGTCTTGCGTCGTGGTCCAGAACCCGGATTTCTTTGGCAACGTTCGCGATCTGAAGCCGATCGCTGAGGCCGCTCACGCGAAAAAGGCACTGCTGATTGTTGTTGTCACAGAAATCCTCTCCCTGGGTCTTGTCACGGATCCAGGCGAGATGGGCGCAGACATTGTGGTGGGCGAAGGACAGTCTCTGGGTAATGGTCTGAATTTTGGCGGCCCCTATGTTGGTCTCTTCGCGGCACGGCAGAAATTCGTACGT
The DNA here is from genome assembly GCA_964518885.1 of uncultured Parvibaculum sp. Taxonomy (GTDB): domain Bacteria; phylum Pseudomonadota; class Alphaproteobacteria; order Parvibaculales; family Parvibaculaceae; genus Mf105b01. The sequence continues at coordinate 1,266 of CAZFHW010000013.1, forward strand.
CAGATGCCAGGCCGCCTGTGTGGCGAAACCGTTGATGCCGATGGCAAGCGGGGCTTTGTGCTGACGCTCTCCACTCGCGAGCAGCACATTCGCCGTGAAAAAGCGACGAGCAACATCTGCACCAACTCGGGCCTGTGTTGTCTGGCTTTCTCCATTCACCTGTCTTTGTTGGGCGAAGAAGGGTTTGGGCGGCTTGCCCGGATCAACCATGCAAACGCGGTCAAGCTGGCTGATCAGTTGGGTGCCGTGCCCGGTGTGGAAATTGTCACACCGACTTTCTTCAATGAATTTACCATCCGCACACCCAAAAATGGACTGAAGCTGATCGATGAGCTGGTCGACAAGGGGGTTTTGGGGGGCGTGCGGGCGTCGCGGCTTTGGCCAGGCGAAACCGGCCTGGACAATCTGATCGTGGTGGCTTCCACAGAGGTAAACACGAACGAAGACCGGGACGCCTATGTGGCCGCGTTGAAGGAGGTGCTCTCATGAGTGGCATGAACAAGCAGGGACGTGCGACCGGCCCAGGCGAAGCGGGCGGGAGCACGCGGCAGACCTTCACCGGCAACCGGGGATTGCAGCAGGAAGAACTGCTCATCTTTGAACGCGACAGCGGCGCGTGCGGTGTCGATCTGGACGAACCAGCTGCATTTGAAGACCGGCTGGGCGGCAATCAGCGGCGCCAGCCCATCGGCCTGCCAGGGCTCGCGGAGCCGGACGTCATGCGCCACTATGTGCGCCTGTCGCAAAAGAACTACGCGATTGATGCGGGGCTCTATCCATTGGGATCGTGCACCATGAAGCACAATCCCCGCCTGAATGAGAAAATGGCGCGGTTGCCTGGGTTCTCTGATGTTCACCCCATGCAACCCACGAAAACCGTACAGGGTGCCTTGGAACTGATGGAGCTGGTGGCGCATTGGCTGAAGGAACTGACGGGCATGCCTGCAATCGCCATGTCTCCCAAGGCTGGTGCCCATGGGGAATTGTGCGGCATGATGGCGATCCACTCGGCGCTTCAGGCGCGCGGGGAAGGCGAGACCCGAACCCGTGTGCTGGTGCCCGAAAGCGCCCACGGGACAAACCCGGCAACAGCCGCCCTGCTTGGCTACACGGTCGACACCATTCCGGCGACCGCAGAAGGTCGGGTGGATGTGGCGGCATTTAAAGCCAAGCTCGGACACGATGTTGCCGCCATCATGCTCACCAATCCCAACACGTGTGGCCTGTTTGAGCCGGATGTTCGGGAGATCGCCGACGCGCTGCATGCGGCGGGTGGCTATTTCTATTGTGATGGGGCAAATTTCAACGCCATTGCGGGGCGTGTCCGCCCGGGTGACCTGGGCGTTGATGCCATGCACATCAATCTGCATAAGACCTTCTCCACGCCCCATGGCGGTGGGGGGCCCGGTGCTGGACCTGTCGTGCTGTCAGAAGCACTGGCACCGTTTGCACCGCTTCCGTGGGTGATCGAGCGGAACGGTCGCCTGAAGTTTGCAGAGACCGTGGCGCAGGTGGAAGAAGTGGGCGGCAGCAGCTTTGGCCGCATGTCCGCCTTTCACGGGCAGATGGGCATGTTTGTCCGCGCGGCGTCTTACATGATGAGCCATGGCGCTGATGGTCTGAGACAGGCGTCTGAAGATGCGGTGCTGTCAGCCAATTATGTACTGGCCTCGCTCAAGGATGTGATGTCCGCGCCTTACGAAGGACCGTGCATGCACGAAGCGCTGTTCGACGACAGTTTTCTGCAAGGCACGGGTGTCGAGACTTTGGACTTTTCCAAGGCGATGATTGATGAAGGCTATCACCCCATGACCATGTATTTCCCGCTGGTCGTACATGGCGCGATGCTCATTGAGCCGACGGAGAGCGAGTCGAAGGCGAGCCTTGATCTCTTTATCGCAACCCTGGCTGATCTGGCCGAGAGTGCGAAAAAGGGCGAGACGGACCGCTTTGCCGGCGCGCCATTCCTGGCCCCTCGCAGGCGTTTGGACGAGACCGCTGCGGCGCGAAAGCCGGTATTGAGATGGCGCCCACCCACCCCCGCGCAAGCAGCGGAGTAGGACTGAAAGAGAAAGAGCCGCACCATGAAGAAAATACTCTTGGGCGCAGCCGCGTTCATTGTAGTCGCCGCCTTGGGAACAGGCCTCTATTTTAAGCGTGAGATTGAAAGGGCCACTTTTGCGGCCTCGCTTTTCAGTGGTGCTGAGCAGTACGAGAACTTCAACCGTATGGCCGAGATGTTTCCCGTGGCCACCATGCCGGCGGCACCCGTCGTCTTTGAGTTTGGTGAGGGGGAAACCATCCAGCTGCCCTCATCCTTTGCCTATAAGGGTGTGACGGTTAGGACGGCAGACTTTTTGAGTGAAACAGATACCAGCGCCATCCTGGTCATTCAGGATGGCAAGGTTCGCTTTGAACAATACTGGCTCACCGGCGCACGCGACGTGAACTGGATGTCCATGTCAGTCGCCAAAAGCTTTGTCTCTGCAGCTGTTGGTATTGCTCTCGAAGAGGGGCTGATCCGCAGCATTGAGGAACCGATCACCGCTTACGCCCCCTCTCTTGCAGGGTCGGGCTATGACGGTGTGCGCATCAAGGACATTCTGCAAATGTCCTCGGGGGCTGCATGGAACGAGGACTATAGCGACCCGGATTCGGATATAAACCGCTTCGGCCGGATTATGGCCCTTGGGGGCTCCATGAATGAGTTCGCGGCCACGCTGAAGCAGGAGCGGTCTCCTGGAACCGTGAACCACTACAATTCTATGGATACTCAGGTCCTGGGCCTGCTGTTGTTGAAAGCAACGGGGCGCACGCTGACGGACTATATGAGCGAAAAGCTTTGGACTCCGCTGGGCATGGAATCCGATGGATATTGGCTCATCGACGATCAGAACATGGAGATGGCGTTTGGCGGGCTGAATGCAACGGCGCGTGACTATGCCAAGCTTGGGGAATTGTATCGCTTAGGTGGCATGTGGAACGGTCGGCAAATCGTCCCGGCCGCATGGGTACAGGCCTCCATTACCCCGGATGCACCTCACCTGACACCTGAGGCAAAAGCTAATGATCCTTTCCCGGTGGGCTATGGCTATCAGTGGTGGATACCTGCGGGCGATGAGGGGGAGTTCTCAGCCATCGGCGTTTACAACCAGTTCATCTACGTGAACCCAACGCATAATCTCGTCATCGTCAAACTGTCTGCAAACAGCAATTATGCGACCTCGCAGGATGAAGAGGCTTATCGCGAGATCGAGACTTTTGAACTCTTCCGCGCCATTGCTGAGGTGCTGGAGTAGGGGCAGGCGAATCGGCTATCCTCAGAAAACGGGCGCGCTAGCGGGCCCGTTTTCCTGTTTTGGAGGGCGAATGACGGAGCCGGAATTTCTGGAGCTGGTACAGCACAACCCTGTCAATCGCGCCATTCTGGAGCGCCTCCCGGAGCTACTGCTTGAGGATGCCTGGCTGGTGTCGGGCAGTCTCTTTCAGACGGTGTGGAATGTTCTGACAGATCGCCCAGTCACTCACGGCATCAAAGATTACGACATCTTCTATTTCGACCCGGATACGTCCTGGGAGGCGGAAGACGTGGTGATCCAGCGAACCAAAACCCTCTTTCACGATCTTGAGGCTGACGTGGAGATCCGCAATCAGGCGCGCGTCCACCTTTGGTACGAAGATAAACACGAGATCTCCTATCCGCCGCTGCGCACGTCTTGCGAGGGCATTGATCGCTTTCTGGCCTTTGCCAACATGGTGGGGCTTCAGCCACAACGGAGAGGGGCGATGCGCTTCTACGTGCCGGGCTTGGGCGACATGGCGGCGATGCACATCAAGCCAAACCTGACGGGAAATTTCCGCAAAGACCGCTATGAGGAAAAGTGCGCCCGCTGGCTCGGCTGCTGGCCTGAGCTGACTGTGGAAAACAACTGAGGACAGCCCACAAAAAACCCCGCGAGGCAGAGTGCCATGCGGGGTTTCTTTGAAGCTTGTAAGGAAGCTTAGTGAAGCTTTGCCTTCACTTCAGCAATCGACTTATCGATCAACTGCGTGGCCTTGGTGTCGTCGAGTTTCTCCTCGATGATCCGGCGGGCCGCAGCAACAGCAACATCCGCAGCAATGGCGCGCACTTCCTGAAGCGCCTGTACTTCAGCCTGGCCGATTTTCTCTTCTGCCAACTGGGTGCGGCGCTCAACTTGCTGCGCCAGCGCAGCCTGCGTTTCATCGGCGAGCCGTTCGGCCTCAGCGCGGGCCTGCTCGATGATGGCTTCAGCTTCTTTTTCAGCATCGCGCTGTTTGCGCTGATAGCTGGCAAGAACCTGCTGGGCTTCTTCGCGAAGCTTGCGGGCTTCATCCAGTTCGTTGCGAATATCGTCCGCGCGCTTGTCCAGCGCGTTCGTAACCAGGGCAGGGACGCCAAAGTAGACCAGCAGCCCAACAAACATGAGAGAGGTTACCAGGACCCAGAAAGTCGCATCTTGCCATAAAGCGGGATCTTGCGTCATATCTCGATATTCCTTTTAAGCGAGTTCGCTATCGACGGCGCGGGCTGCCGCAGCGGGATCACTCTCGCCGATCAACTGGCTGGCGATCATGTCGGCCACATCAACGGCAACGTCCCGGACGTGTAGCAGAGCCGCATCTTTGGTCGCCTTGATGCGTGTTTCCGCTTCTTTGATGCGCGTTGCCAACTGGCCTTCAAGGTCAGCACGGTGGGCATCGGTCTTGGCGGTCAGTCGATCACGGGTTTCCTGCGCAATCGTATGCGCCTTTGCCCGTGCCTGCTGAAGCGCGGTCTCGTAAGAAACGATAGCCTCTTCCGTTTCACGCTTAAGCTGGTTTGCGGTATCCAGATCGTCCGCAATCCGGTCCCTGCGCTCTTCGATCACCGTTGCGATGCGGGGCAAAGCCACGCGCGCCATGATGAGGTAGAGGACACCAAACACGAGCGTCAGCCAAATCAGCTGCGGCGCGAAGGTGGCAAAATCTAACTGAGGCATTTCGCCTGTCTCCTTAAACCCCAATCGATTATCGGGGGTTTCGCCATCACCGGTGACCAACGGGGCCACCGGTTCAGGTGAAAGAGGGCTAGTCGTTTTCTCGTGTTTCCCGCAAAAGGGGGAACCCCGAAAGGCGCCGTTTTGCGTTCACAAACACAACACGTGAGTGTCTTAGATAACGAAGAGCAGAATAAGAGCAACCACGAGACCGAAAAGGCCTGTTGCTTCTGCAAGGGCGAAGCCGAGCAGAAGGTTCGGGAACTGAGCCTGGGCTGCTGCTGGATTGCGCATAGCACCAGAAAGGTAGTTGCCGAAAATTGTTCCGATGCCAATACCAGCGCCTGCAAGGGCGATACAAGCGATACCAGCGCCGATGAGCTTTGCTGCTTCAGGTTCCATGTCCGTGTCTCCGTTTGTCGTCGGGCCGCTTGATGCGGGCCCTCTTTCAGTTAATCCAGCGAGGCGGATGCCTCAAGTGTCTAGCGAGGCGGATGCCTCAAACGATTTAGCGGGGCAGATGCCCCAAGTGACGTGAGATGCGTTCGTACTACTTAGTGCAGATGAAGCGCGTCGTTGAGATAGATGCAAGTCAGGATGGCGAATACATAAGCCTGCAGGAACGCCACCAGAATTTCGAGACCAGTGAAGGCCACCATGAAGGCAAGCGGCAAAGCGGCAAGGCCGATATAGGCGCCACCAGCCCCGATAAAGCCGATCACAAACCCCGCAAACACTTTCAGCATCGTGTGTCCGGCCATCATGTTGGCAAACAGACGCACAGACAGGCTGATTGGGCGGGAAAGGTAAGAGATGACTTCAATCACCACAATAAGGGGCAACAGCACCGCTGGCAGACCCTTGGGCACAAACAACGAGAGGTAATGCGCGCCGTGTTTGACAAAGCCCAGTATTGTCACCGCCACAAAGATGAACATCGCCAGCGCGAAAGTGACGATGATGTGGCTTGTTGTGGTGAAGGAGTAGGGGATCATGCCCAGCATGTTGGAGAACAGCACAAACATGAACAGCGTGAAGATAAACGGGAAGTAAGCCTGGCCTGCAGTGCCCACATTGTCGCGCACCATGTTGGCCACAAATTCGTAGGACATCTCAGCGACTGACTGCCAGCGACCTGGCACCATGGCCCGGCCACCCATTGCAAAAACAGTAAGAGCAACAATGCCTGCCGCTGCAATCACCATCCAGAGACTAGCATTTGTGAAAGACGCGTTGATGCCCGCGATATTAATTTCGATGATGGTTTGCACTTCAAACTGGTGCATTGGATTGATGCCGAGGCCACCGCCTTCTTGGTCCGCTGATGCTGACACGCTTTTGCCCTTACCTGTCGCCGGAAGAATTATCCGGTTCGTTCTGATCTTGTGTTGCCGCCGCCGCCATTAACTGGGCTGTGCGAAACACATTCATAATTCCTGCTGCCGCCCCTAGAAAGAAGAAGATGAGCAAAAACCAGGGTTTGGTTCCCAGCCAGTCATCCAACAGCCATCCGACCACCCCTCCGACAACCAGACCTGCAACAAGCTCGGTCGATAATCGAAAGGCCATTCCGATAGCGGTGCCTCTTTTTCCCCCGTCGGCTGGCTCAGGGTATTTCTGCTTCTGGGCTTTCGCATGGGCACGAAGCTTGGCGTTCAGGTCGGCAAGATCAGCCTTACTGTCCACAGCATCGTCTTCATTATCGGTCGGTAACGTCATTTGTCCGACCCAGACCCTTCATGTCTCATGCGAAACCCCTGCAAAACTGCAGAAATTCACCTCAAGCCGCGCGCACCCTACGTGCGTGCTCCAACCCTGTCAAGGAGGGCCGGGCGCTAGCTAAGTAGTTGAAAAATAAGGGTAATTCACAGCTTTTTGCAGGTGCGTCAATTGGCCCGGCTCCGGCACTGATTCCCGTAAAGTCTTCAGCGTAAAACCGACCCCCACCCCGGACTAAATCCGGGGCTGGCGAGCGGAAAGGGGGCTTAGACAGCCTCACGAATTTTCTCTGCAGCTTCCAGATCGACCGAAACCAGGGTCGACACACCGCGTTCCTGCATGGTGACGCCAAACAGACGGCTCATGCGGGCCATGGACAGGGCATGGTGGGTGATGATGAGGAACCTTGTGTCGGTGGTGCGCACCATTTCTTCCATCAAATCGCAGAAACGCTCAACATTGGCGTCGTCCAGCGGGGCGTCCACTTCGTCGAGGACGCAGATCGGGGAAGGATTGGTCAGGAATACCGCAAAAATCAGCGACATGGCCGTCAGCGCTTGTTCGCCACCAGACAGCAAAGACATGACCTGAAGGCGCTTTCCAGGAGGACGGGCCATGATTTCGAGCCCGGCTTCCAGCGGGTCATCTGATTCTGTGAGCTTCAGATGAGCCGTACCGCCGCCAAACAGGTGTGTGAACAGGCGGGTGAAGTTCGCATTCACTGTCTCGAAGGCTTCCAGCATGCGCTGGCGACCTTCTTTGTTGAGGCTTGAAATTGCCTGGCGCAGACGGGCAATCGCCCCTTCCAGGTCCTCGCGTTCCCGCATCATCGTATCAAGCTGTTCGGTCAGTTCTTGAGCTTCTTCGTCGGCCCTGAGATTGACGCCGCCAAGGCTTTCGCGTTCCCGCTTCAGCTTGTCGAGCTTGATTTCGATGTAATCCAGTTCCGGCAGCTCTTCATTGTCCTTGAGTTCGGCCAGTGCCAGCGCTTCTTCCGGTGCACATTCCAGAACTTCCCGGATGCGAGCTTCCGTATCCGTTTTGCGTTCCCGCGCTCCATCAACCAGACCATCGAACCGCGCCCGGTCTTCACGTGTGCCAGACAGGGCATTTTGTGTTTCCCGAGCGATCTTGTCGCATTCGGCAAGGTTGTTTTCAGACTCAGCCAGCGCGTCGGCAGCTTGGCTACGGCCTATCTCCGATTCTGAAATCTGCGTTAGCAGAGCGGATCGCTTTTCCTCGATCTGCGCAGGCACCTGGGCCAGCAGTTTGAGCTGGCTTGCAGTCTCGGTGTTGCGCTCCTCAAGGGTGGTAATCTGTTTGCCCGCATTGGCAGAGCGTTGCTCCCAGCCGTTACGTTCATTCCCGATCACCTGCAGGCGGCGCTGGCGGGCTTGAGAGTCCCGGTTGAGACCTTCCAGAGCTGCACGCGCTTCTGAAAGAGAAAGGCGCAGAACCCCGACGGCCTCGCGAGCGGAATTGACGCGCGCCTGAAGCTCATCACCCGGGCGCAACCCTGCGAGGGAAGCCTTGGTTGTTTCGAGAGTGCGTGTGACTTCAGCCAGATCGCCGGTAAGCCGTTCGTTTGCTTCGGTCAGGGCGGCAAGGCGGCTGAGCTGCGCCGAGGCCTGGCGTTCCGCGTCACTCAGCGATTTACGCAATCCGGCTTCAGCTGACTGGGCATCGCGAAGGGCTTTTCTGAGTTCCCGTTCTTTGGCGGACGTGTCTTCGGTCTTCAGGCGTGCAGCTTCAAAGCCATCCCGCAAGGTCCGCATTGTCGCTTTGGCGGTTTCAATTTCCGCTTCAAGATCGGCGAGACGGTTCCGCTGTTCCAGACGTTTGGCCGCCGACGTTGGTGCGTCTGCACCGGCTGTGTATCCATCCCAGCGCCATAGATCGCCTGCAACTGACACAAGCCGCTGGCCGGGCTTCAGGCTGGCTTGAAGCGCCTTGCCCTGTTCCGGTGAGACCAGCCCAATCTGATTGAGCCGCCGTGAAAAGGCAGCGGGGCCTTGAACCACGGAGGCAAGAGGACGGGCCGCCTCTGGCAAGGGGGCATCGTCGGTGGCTTCCACCAGATCCCAGTGGATCGGCGCCGCACTGTCGGTCGGGACCGAAAGGTCTTCGCCGAGCGCTGCTCCCAAGGCCTTTTCATACCCAGGTTCCACGGTGACAGCGTCAATAAGGGGAGGCCACAGGCCACCTTCATCAACCGCCAGCAAATCGGCAAGCGCCTTGGCTTCAGCGGAAAGCCGGCCGACTTCGCGCTCTGAATTTTGCAGTGGTTCGCGTTTTTCTGTTTCGTCTGTCCGCGCCACCCGCAAGGCTTCTTCCGCGGCTAGAGCTGCAACTTCCGCGTCTTCGGCTCGGGTGATCGCTTCTTCTAGCTCTGCACCTTGTTGCGCAATGGCGGCTTTCTTTTCTTCGGCATCGGCAAGCGTGTCGCGCTCGCGGGCAATCTCAGCCAATTGGTTGGTGAGCTTTGCAAACCGTTCTTCCGCCTGGCCGATAGCCCGTTCCAGGCTTTGGCGTTCAGCCGCCAGAGCGGCTGCCTCCTGGGATAGGGTGTCCAGTTCGTTTTCGCGGGTCTGCAACGCTTCAGCAGTTTCAGCGACTTTGGTCCGGGCCGTTTCGTGGGCCTCGCTCTGAGACGCTTCCTGCTTTTTAAGCTCTTCTTCTTCACCACCAAGGCGTTCAAGTGCTTCACTTGTATCGCTCATCAGGTGGCGTTCGCGGGCAATGTCCTGGCAGATTTGCTCAAGGCGGGCAGTGAGTTGCGTGGCCTGATCGCGGGCGCGGGTTTGCTCGGCATCGAGGTTTTCGCGCTCGACGGTCAGCCGGTGGAGGCCAGCGGCGGCGTGGGCTTCTGCATCACGAAGGGCAGGAAGTTTTTCGGCGGCCAGTGCCTGCGCGGTGGACGCTGCTGCTGCCAATTGGGTCAACTCCGCAACACGCGCGTCCGTCTCTTTTAGGCGGCTCTCTTCTTCATCAAGTGTGCTGGTCGCTTGCGCCCACTTCATGTGCAGAACCGTTGATTCTGCGCGGCGAATATGGCCGGACAGGTTGCGGTACCGGGTGGCCTGACGGGCCTGACGTTTTAGCCCTGCAAGCTGGGTTTCGATCTGTGCAACCACGTCGTCCAGACGGGTGAGGTTTGTTTCCGCTGCCTTCAGCCGCAGTTCCGCCTCGTGACGCCGTGTGTGCAGGCCGGTAATGCCCGCAGCTTCTTCAAGAATGCGGCGTCTGTTGACGGGTTTTGAGGAGATTAGCTGGCCGATCTGACCTTGGCGAACAAGGGCAGGGGAATGGGACCCGGTAGAAGCATCGGCAAACAGGAGCTGCACATCACGGGCGCGTACTTCCTTGCCATTGATCCGGTATTGGGACCCGGCATCGCGTTCAATCCGGCGCGAAATTTCCAGTGTGTCGCTATCATTGTAGGCAGCAGGTGCGGTGCGATCCGTATTGTCGATGACAAGCGTTACTTCGGCATTGTTGCGTGCAGGACGTCCAGCTGTCCCGGCGAAGATCACGTCTTCCATGCCCGATCCGCGCATGTTTTTGAAGGAGTTCTCCCCCATGACCCAGCGCATGGCCTCCAGCAAATTGGATTTGCCACAGCCGTTTGGACCAACAATACCTGTGAGGCCTGGCTCAATGAGCAGGTCCGTGGGTTCGACGAAGGATTTAAATCCCGAAAGACGCAGGCGCGAAAACTTCAAGTGAATATCCCCAAAAATAACAGAAGTTCAGAACGTCGCTAGTTCCCCAAAACTAGGAGCCGGAATGGATCACGATTCGGGCAGGTGACTAAGCAAAACCTCTTCGAAAGCTTCAAAAGGCAACGCGCCCTCAACTTTCTCCCCGTTTATGAAAAAGGTTGGTGTGGAGCGCACGCCGTGCACTTCCTGTGCGCGGGTTTGCACCTCGCGCACATGGTCAAATATGTCTTCATTCTGGATACAGGCCTCATAGGCCTCACCGGAGAAGCCCCCCAACTTGGCAATCGCTTCTAAGTTCTCTCCAGGATTTCCTGAGAAAGCCCATTGCTGCTGCTGCTCGAAGAGCACGTCCAGAAATTTGTAATAGCGATCTTCACCAGAACACCGGGCAAGCATCACCGCTGCCGTGGCAGCCGGATCGAACGGGAAAGCCCGGATCACATAGCGCACCTGGCCTGTTTCAATGTATTTTTCCATCAACTGCGGAAATGTCTGCAGGTGAAATGCCGCGCAATGGTTGCAGGTGAGGGAGGCATACTCGTAAATGGTGATCGGCGCGTCTGGTGAGCCCAGCGCAAAATCACCCATCGGGCCCTCATGGCTGAGGGCCGTTGAGAGACCAGTTGGAGCAGATACGTCTGCGCTGTCTGACGTGCTGGGCGACCCCATATCGGAGTTAAGGAAGCCTGCCGCGATGAGAAGAACCACCAACAAGGCCCCCCCGCCAATGAGCAAATTGCGCATATTTTGTTCCACTTTCATCGATCCCTACAAAATGTAGTGCGATTATAGGCTTCTCGCCTTGGCTCTCAACCGATCCTTTCACTTGCATAGAAGTGAGAATCGACGTCTAGCGCCGACCATTATGGGTAGGACCGCCCGATCTCCCCCATTTCTGCGAAGTTTGCACCTTCTTCCGGGATCCCAAAACTTTCCGGCCGAGCATTTCGAGTGACGCTTTCAGGTCCGGGGAGGCGATGGTCGATGTTTCTGCCCGCAATGCAGCCTCTTCGCTCTCATTCAACGGAACAATTCTGCGTGTTCTATCGGGTTTGGGAAGCGGAAGAGGGGCCTGAAGCAGTTTCAGGCGCGTCACCGCGCGGTATCCGTAATATCCATTGATCCGCTCAAGTATCTGCGGTTCCTGATGGGCAAATTCCAAGGCCGCAGGGCCATCCACCCGGACAGTCAGCGTGCCTCCCTCTGCCCGGCGGTTCGTGTCGCCCTTCCGTCCGCGGGGAAAAGCGAGTTTTTCGGGCAATGACATCTCTGCCAGCGAAGGGCCGACAATCTCGACCCAGTGCCGCAAAATATGGTCCTGCTGGAAGCCACGGCTCTTAAAAATGGCGCGTGCTGTGGCCGCAACCTGTTTGGCAACAGGCGGCAGTAGCTGACGGCGTCGAAAGCGACCTTGTGAAGACGGGATGGACATGGGCAGAGTGTGCCGCATTTTGCGCTCGAAAGCGATGGGGCACCTGTGGCGCCCAGGGCCATGAGGGCGGCAATTGGGGTAGGGGAAACTGATATCCATGGTGATGCCAAAGGCGTCTGCATTGTTGACCTGGTACGACGCCCATGCGCGGCACCTGCCCTGGCGCGCATTGCCTGGCGTCAAAGCTGACCCCTATGCCGTTTGGCTATCGGAGATCATGCTGCAGCAGACAACAGTGGTCACGGTCGGGCCTTACTACCAGAAATTCCTTCGCAAGTGGCCACGGGTGCAGGACCTGGCAGCGGCAGATATTGATGAGGTGATGCATGCCTGGGCGGGGCTCGGATATTACAGCCGCGCCCGCAATCTGCATGCCTGTGCCCAGGCGGTGGTGGCCTCCCACGCCGGCGTATTTCCGGCGGCACAAGCCGATCTCCTGAAGTTACCGGGAATTGGTCCGTACACGGCGGCAGCGGTGGCTGCCATTGCCTTTGGGCAGGCAGCGACCGTTGTGGACGGAAATGTGGAGCGGGTGATTGCCCGTCTGTTTGCCATCACCGAGCCCCTGCCAGCGGCCAAAAAACCGATCCACGAAAAGGCGACAACCTTAACGCCCGCAAAGCGTCCGGGTGACTTTGCTCAGGCCATGATGGATCTGGGCGCAACCATCTGCACGCCGAAGCGGCCCGCTTGCGGACGTTGTCCCTGGACGAAGCCCTGCATCGCGCGCGCAGAAGGCAATCCTGAAACCTTACCAGTGAAAGCCCCTAAGAAGGATAAGCCGACACGGCGGGGAGCCGCCTTCTGGATCGTGCGCGCGGACGGCGCGGTGCTGATCCGCAAGCGCCCCCCGAAGGGACTGTTGGGGGGCATGATGGAAGTGCCGTCAACCGAATGGCTGGCCGACACGGAGGGTAGTCCATCAAGAGAAATTCGCTCACGCGCACAGTTGCTGCGGCAAGCACCTGTTGAAGCAAAGTGGAAAAAGCGACCCGGCGATGTGCGCCACACCTTCACGCATTTTCATTTGGTGCTGGATATATATGAAGCGCGAGTATCGCAGAAGATGGAGACAGAAGGGGTGTGGGTGCAGCCGGAAAGCTTCGATGATTACGCGCTGCCAACCCTCATGAAAAAAGTGGTGTCACTGGCACTCAGCGACACCACTCAATGGGTCAAAGTTGCGCGGCGGCGGTAAAGCACCGGCAAATTAGGTCGGGAACATTTCCTTGCGCACCTGCTGACGAAGCATGTCAATCGGCATGAGCTTGCCGCGCTTTTTAAAGTGCCAGAAAGTCCAGCCATTGCACGCTTCCGCGCCCTGAACATGTGCGCCAATCTTGTGAATGGAGCCGGTTGCATCTTTGCACGCAAGGGTGCCGTCCGCACGAACCCGTGCTGCGTGGCGACTTGCTGGATCATAAAGCACCGTGCCGGGCTGCAGGAGGCCGCGCTCAACAATTGTCCCGAAGGGAACACGTGGCTCCTGCTTCTTGGACTTGGTCACCTGAATGTCTTCTGCCTTTGCAGATTTAGTCGCTTTCAATCGTGCTTTGGCGGCGGCGATATAGTTGCTCTCCCGCTCAATACCGATGAAATTCCGGCCGAGCTTTTTGGCGACGGCACCGGTTGTGCCTGTACCGAAGAACGGGTCCAGCACGATATCACCAGGATTGGTTGTGGAGAGCAGGACACGGTGCAGCAGCGATTCCGGTTTTTGTGTCGGATGTGCTTTGCTGCCGTCTTCCCCTTTTAGCCGTTCGCCACCGGTGCAGATAGGGAGCAGCCAGTCGGAGCGCATCTGCAAATCATCGTTCAGCGCTTTCATGGCGTCATAATTGAAAGTGTATTTTTTCTGATTGGCGCTCTTGGTCGCCCAGATCAAAGTCTCATGCGCATTGGTAAACCGTGTGCCGCGGAAGTTGGGCATCGGGTTCGTCTTGCGCCACACCACATCATTCATCATCCAGTAGCCCAGATCCTGCAAGGCGGTGCCAACCCGGAAAATATTGTGGTAGGAGCCGATGACCCAGATAGCGCCAGTGTCTTTCAGGACCCGTCGCGCAGCCGTCATCCACTCGCGGGTGAACTTGTCATAGGCCTCAAAGCTGGAAAACTGGTCCCACTTATCGGTGACACCATCGACCTTGCTCTGGTCGGGGCGTCTGAGCTCACCTTGCAGCTGAAGATTGTAAGGAGGATCTGCAAATATCAGATCGATGGATTTTTCGGGCATCGCATTCATCCACTCAATGCAATCACCCTGAAGAATTTCGTTGGCCGGAATCCGGCTCATTTGACGCTTACGCCCCACGCTACATAACCCCTTTATTGAGAAGAGGGGCGATCATGAGTCAGGCATGGTTAACCGTCAATTAATTTTGATGAATCAATGAGTTAGCTCTTAGCAAACACAAGATCGAGTCACCGTCAGGAGGATTTGCGCAAGATGTTGCGTATCGGCCTGTAGGAGCGACGGTGGTGAACGCACACACCCAAGCGTTCAAGACCCTGTTTATGCACAGGCGTGCCATAACCGACATTGGTCGACCAGCCATATCCGGGAAAGTCTGCATCAAGCGCGTGCATCAATCGGTCCCGTGTGACCTTGGCGATGATCGAAGCGGCAGCGATGGACACCGCCCGACCGTCACCACCGACAATTGCTTCAGCCGGGCAGGAAAGCAGTGGGGTTTTATTGCCGTCGATCAGGGCGTGGTCAGGTGCCAGATCAAGTGCCAGAATGGCATCGCGCATGGCGTCCAACGTGGCGTTGAGCACATTGCGCACTTCGATCTGTTCCACGCTGCCATAGCCGATGCCGACATCGCCACTGGCAAGAATGAGATCGAAAAGCACCTCGCGCTTTTTAGCACTCAGCTTTTTACTATCGTCCAGCCCGTCGGGAATGCGCGCAGGATCAAACACCACGGCGGCCGCCACCACCGGGCCTGACCAGGCGCCCCGACCAGCTTCATCGACACCAGCGATGCGTTTTTTCGGCGCACCAGCGGCACGTTCCAGGCTGAAGTCCGGCCCGCCGAACAAGGATGCTTCGTCTTTCATGCCCAAAGTGTGCACGTCACCATGCCATTAGACAAGAAGCACCAATCTTCAAAAGAGCGCCAGCTGATCACCGGCTTTGGGGGGCACAGCAAAAGCCCGACAATCGAGGCCGCCTCTGAGCGCATGGGTGTGGGAGCGGTCGCTGACATTGAGCCCGAGTTTTCGAGCCGCAATCTCAAATCGCCGCTTGATGGTCCAGGCATAGGGCCCGTCGCCCCTCATCCGCTTGCCCCATTCGGCGTCATAATCTTTGCCGCCGCGCGTATCGCGAACAAGCTTCATCACTTTGGCGGCTTTGTCTGGAACAGCGTCTTGTAGCCATTCGTAAAACAGGTCTTTGATCTCGCGTGGCAGCCGCAGCAGAATAAATCCCGCCTGGGTGACACCGGCATAATGACTGCCCCGCAAAATCCGCTCGATCTCATGATCGTTGAGGCCCGGAATAATTGGCGCCACCATCACGCCCGTAGGAATGCCTGCCGCAGACAGAATTTCCAGCGTTGCCATACGTTTGGTCGGCGCACTTGCCCGTGGTTCCATGGCGCGGGCGAGCTTGGTGTCCAGCGTGGTGATCGAAAGCGCCACCCGCACGAGGTCGCGCCCGGCCATGGAGGACAGAATATCGAGATCGCGGGTGATCAGCGCGGACTTGGTGACGATCGTCACCGGATGATTGTAGGCATCCAGCACTTCCAAGATCTGGCGCATGATCCGGTATTTTCGCTCAATCGGCTGATAGGGATCGGTATTGGTGCCAATCGCGATGGGTTGCACCTCATATCCCGGCTTGGAAAGCTCCTTCGCCAAAAGCGCCGCAGCATTGGGCTTGGCAAACAGTTTGCTTTCAAAATCAAGGCCCGGCGACAGGCCCATAAAGGCGTGGGTGGGGCGGGCGAAGCAATAGACACACCCATGCTCACACCCCCGGTAGGGATTGATGGAGCGGTCAAAGGGAATGTCGGGCGATGTGTTGCGCGTAATGATCTTGCGCGCTGTTTCGTTGGTCACGTGGGTCTTGAGGGGAACAGTTTCCTCAATCGTGTCCCAGCCATCATCGAATTGCGCATAACTCAGCGTTTCAAATCGACTGCTTTGATTGGAGCGTGCGCCCCGGCCTCGCCTGCCCATAAGGGGCATCCCAGATGGCACGGAGGATGAGGGGGCATCCGGTGCACGGGGGATAGGGGGCTGGCGTGTCACACGGGGGGATGTGAGGGGGCCAGGGCGCGCGTGTTGTGTTGTCCAATCTCTCTGAGTTTGTCGGTCGATGTCTCTGTTGCCAGTGCCAATGTCCATGAAAAGAGAATAGGAAAATATTCAGAACAAAACAAGAACATTTTTGAGAAATCTCGCATCAACACCCTTCCGCCCTTATAGTCCGCGCCCATGTTGAGCATCATTATTCCCACACTTAATGCCGAAGACGGGCTGGCAAACTGCCTGACTGCGTTGGTTCCAGCGACGGTTAGCGGGCTGGTGCGACAGGTGGTGGTCGTTGACGGGGGCTCTACGGACGCCACGACTGAGATCGCCGATATGGCGGGCGCCACTTTAATAACGGCGCCCCCGGGTAGGGGCGGGCAATTGCGCGCTGGCGCCGAGGCCGCCAAGCAGGACTGGCTGCTTTTTCTCCATGGTGACACTGTTTTGGAGGCGGGCTGGGAGGCCGAGGTCTCAACATTTCTCGAGCAGGTGGGGCAAGGGCGTTTTGGTGGCCGGAATGTCGCCGCCGCATTTCGCTTTGCGCTGGACGATTTTGGCTCGGGTGCGCGCTGGCTGGAATACATGGTGCGCCTGCGCTGTTCGCTCTTCCGCCTTCCTTATGGCGATCAGGGTCTGCTGATTCCCAAAGCTTTTTATGTCGAGCTGGGGGGGTATCCCGACGTGCCCCTGATGGAAGATGTCGGTTTGGTGCGCAAAATTGGCTGGCGCCGCATGACCCTGTTGCGGTCCCGTGCGATCACAAGCCCGGCACGCTATCGAAAAGATGGCTATCTGAAGCGCTCGGTCTCCAATCTTGGCCTGCTGTCGCTCTATTTCCTGCGCGTGCCAACGCGGTTTCTCGCACGGATTTATAAATGAGCGTCACCAACTGGCTTGTCGTCATGTCCAAGGCGCCGCGTATTGGAGCGGTGAAGACGCGCCTTGCCCGCGACATTGGCGCAGTGGCGGCACTGCGTTTCTACCGAAGCAACACGGCAAACCTGCTGCGGCGTTTGGGCGACGATCCCCGGTGGCAGACGGTGATTGCCGGAGCGCCGGATGCAGCGCTGGAGGACGGTGGCTTTTGGCCGGACGATCTGCCCCGCGTGTCCCAAGGCGGCGGCGATCTGGGCGCCCGTATGGACAAGATGATGCAGAGCCTGCCGCCGGGGCCCGTCGTCCTCATCGGTTGCGATAGCCCCGACGTCTCCGCCAGCCACATTGCAGCGGCTTTTAAAGCGCTGGGCAATCACGAGGCGGTGTTTGGCCCGGCGGAGGATGGGGGGTACTGGCTCGTGGGATTGAAACGCCGCCCCCATGTGCGCAAGATTTTTGGGAACGTGCGTTGGTCCACCGAACACACATTGGCCGATACGCAAGCAAACCTTGTCGGTGCGCGGGTAGCGTTGCTGGAGACACTGACCGACATCGACACCGGCACAGACTTTGCGCGATGGAAAGCCGCGCATGGAACTGACAATGGAAACTGATCCGTTTCGCGTCTTTCTGGATATGCAGATGAAACTACCGCGCAACGGGCCGGGCAGTGACCGCACCACGGCGTCCGTTTACCGGACCTTGAAAGGACTTCCTGCCGAGCCCGAAATTCTGGTCATGGGATGTGGTCAGGGCAATGACGCCTTGACCCTGTTACGCGAGACGAACGCGCGCGTAACGGCGGTCGACATCATGAAGCCCTTCATCACGAGCCTTGAGGAAAAGGCGGAAGCCGCCGGTATTTCCGGCGAGCGCCTTCTCACCGTCTGTTCGGATTTCGAAGCACTGGACCTGCCCGCTGGCGTGTTTGATCTCATCTGGTCGGAGGGCGCGATTTACACAGTAGGATTCGAAGCTGGTCTGAAAGACTGGTCGAAATACCTCAAACCGGATGGTTTGCTTGTTGCGTCTGAGGCAAGCTGGCTGACCGGTGAACCAGGTGAGACGGCCCGTAATTTCTGGGGCAACGCCTATCCAGATATGGGTACGGTGGATGAGAACAAGGCCCGTGCTGAACGCACAGGTTTTTCGGCTGTGAACACATTGATCCTGCCGCAAGAAGATTGGTGGACGGATTACTATCAGCCTCTCGTGCCTCTGATCGAAAAAGCAAGGGGCGAGTTTGCGGGCGACGCAGGGGTGGAGGCAATGCTCAACGAGCAGGAAGAAGAAATCCGCCTCTTCGAAGCGCACGGGCAAGATTACGGCTATGTGTTTTATGTGCTGAAGAAGCAGGAAGCCTAATTGAAAGTATTTTGTTCCCATAAAGGGAACTTTCTGCTTGATCCCGTAATGGGAACTCTCTATGGTTGAGCCATGAGAGTGATATCGCGACAAACCCTGAGAGCTTTCTACTCGGTGAAGGGGAACGCCAATGCAAAAGGCCCATGTGAAGCATGGTACGAGGAAGCAACGGGCGCTAGTTGGGTGTCACCTCAAGCCGTAAAAAACAAATACTCAACGGCAAGTATCCTGCCGGGTAACCGGGTTGTGTTTAACCTTGGCGGTAACAAGTACAGACTGGTAGTGGCAATCCACTACAAATCAAAAATCATCTTTATTCGCTTTATTGGCACCCATGCCGATTACGACAAGATCAATGCAGAGAAGGTTTAGAACCATGGACATTAGGCCCATCAAAACCAGCAGAGACCACGTTGCCGCTCTTAAGAGGATCGAACGCCTAATGAGCAAAGATATAACCGCGAAGGGAGAAGCCACGCTTGAAGTGCTTGGTATCCTTGTCTCTGCGTATGAGGATGAACACTTCCCTATCGATAAACCATCACCGATCGAAGCGATAAAATTTCGTATGGATCAAATGGGCCTCAAGCAGGTGGATGTCGGACGCATCATCGGTAGCAAAAGTCGGGCTTCTGAAATCTTGTCGGGAAAGAGAAGTCTCACTCTGCCGATGATCCGAAGCCTGTCGGAGGAACTCAACATCCCCGCAGAGGTGCTCGTTCGCGAACAGGTTGCGTGAGGCATTTTGAAGCGCACGGACAGGAATACGGTTATGTATTTTGCGTGCTGAAGAAACAGCAGGGCCCTCGGGTCAAGCCCGAGGGTGACAGCTTCTATTTGTCGTGAAGAGGTGCATCAATCACTCCGTGTCACCCTCGGACTTGTTCCGAGGGTCCAGGGCGACAAACACCGTCGTTGTATTGGAACCCTGGATTGCCGGATCAAGTCCGGCAATGACAGTTTGGGAAGATAATGCACCGGTGCGATGCAGTTCCCCTTGTCGTCACGCCACCATCCCCTTGATCTTCACAGCCTTCTCGAAATGGTCGAGCTTGTGGGTCTTGATCCACCATGTTGCCGCTTCCATCAATAGCTCCGGATCATCATTCTTGTTTGCGAAAAAGGCGTAGAAGGACAGGCCAACGCCCAGTCCCTTATCCGCGATCTTTTTGTCGCAGACCTCGACAATTTTCTGTCTCAGACTTTCGCGCACTGGTCCGCCTACTTCCGCTTGTGTTCTTCCAGCCGGGGCATGATTTCCACGAAATTGCAGGGGCGGTAGCGAATGTCGAGCTGGAATTTCAAAATCTCGTCCCAGCCGTCCTTCACCGCGCCAGGCGAGCCGGGCAGGGCAAACAGGTAGGTGCCGCCTGCAACGCCTGCAGTCGCCCGGGACTGAATGGTTGAGGTGCCGATCTTCTGGAAACTCACCTGATGGAACAACACGGAAAAGCCGTCGATCTCTTTTTCATAGACGGAATGAAACGCTTCCGGCGTGACGTCCCGGCCCGTGAGGCCCGTGCCACCCGTGGAGATCACCGCATCAATGGTCTCATCTTCAATCCACTTGGTGAGTTGGCTGGCAATGAGTGGCACATCGTCTGTCACGATCACCCGGTCGGCAAGCGCGTGGCCTGCCTTTTCGATCCGGGCGGCAAGCGTGTCGCCCGACTTGTCGTCGGCGAACGTGCGCGTGTCGGACACGGTCATCACCGCAATGCGGATGGGCACAAAGCTGCGTGTTTCATCAATACCGGGCATAAGCTCTCCTCTGTTCAGAGGCGCAACTATAACAGGTCAAAAGCTGGGTGGCGGCAGAAGTGTGCGCGTTCAGCGTTGGGTGCCAGATTCAGCGTTGGGCGCCAGGTTCAGCGTTGCGCGAACGAGCCGCCACGTTCCTGGCGCTGATAGACCGGCCACAGCCCCGCTGCTGCTGTTTCCAGCGAGGGCTTGTCCTGGCCAAGACGATCCCGGTAGATCCACAGATTGGTAAGAACCCGCTCGATATAGCCGCGTGTTTCAGGTGCCGGAATGCTCTCAATAAAAAGCAGCGGATCGTTTTGATAGTCCGTGCTTCGCAGCCAGCGGCGCAGGTTGCCCGGACCCCCATTATAGGCGGTCATCAACATGTAGAGATTGCCGTAGGGCTCTCCGCTGCCCATCAGCTCTTCAATATACTGTTGTCCGAGGGACAGATTAAAAGATGGGTCGAACAGACGGTCCCGGCCCGTTCGGCCAGCCCGACGCAGCGAGCGGTCCTGGGTGATGTGGCTCGCCGTTGCGGGCATAATCTGCATCAGGCCCCGTGCACCGGCGCTGGAGCGAGCCTGCGGCTTGAATTTGCTCTCCTGACGCATGAAGGCGTAGACGAGCGCGCGGTCAACTCTAAAGCCTCCCTCCGGCTCATAGTCAGGCACCGGAAACAGTCCCGCATTCATGACATAGCGGTCCGGCCCATAACTTGGCGGCACGTAAGCGGCATTGGCGACCTGCAATTGGGTTGCGGGCAGTTGCAGCCGTTCAGCAAGTGCAATCAGCGCATGGTCAAGCGACGGGTCAATGCGCCCGTGCGCGCGCGTGAGTTCTTTCTCTGCCAGTTCCCGCCGTCCGATCTCCACCAGCGCCACGGCGCGCGCAACAGTCGGGTTTGCCATCAACAGGCTCAGGCCCGCCGGATCAAGCGGCGGCTGTACCCAATGGAACTGCACGTCGCGGCCCAGTTGTTGTGCGGCGAGAAGGCCATAAAACGTTGCGCCCGTGTTGGCGGCAACTTCCAGAACGGGTGCGGCTTTCTCTGGCATACGGTTGGCGACATAGGCGCGAGCGGCCCAGAACCCACCGGCGGCCCGGGTCCAGTCACTGGCGTTCGGCGCTGCCGACAGATGCGTGAAATGGTCCGCTGCCAGCGCGAACTTGCCCTGGCGCCATGCGGCAAGACCTGCATACCAGTCCGCCAGAGGCACCGCGTCGCGGCTGCGCCCGGTCACTTGCGTTGCGACTTCCAGCGCCCGGTCATCGCGGTGCTCGATATAATAGGAGGTCGCGATACGTGAAAGCAGTGTGTCGAACTCAACCCGGTTCAACCCGCGCCGCACGGACCTTTGGGAAATGTGATTGAGCGCCTGGGTGGGACGTTCCCGGCGGAGCAGAGAGCGAACCTTGCGCGCTGCGTTGCGGAAGTTTCTTGAAAAGTCACGGCGGGGGCCTTCAGCGACGGCATATTGCAGATGCGCAACCTGGCGATAGACCCGCGGCACCGGACGGCGTGGCGTGGAGGCATTTGACGGACGGCGCCTTTGGGCAAGCTTGTAAATGCGGCGGGCGTCCGGATGGTCCGCATAGTTTTGCATCCAGTCACGCAATTCCCCAAAGCGCGAGCGATAGGCTGTTGGGTGCATGAAACGCTGATGCAGCACGTAGCCCATCAACAGGTCGTTTTCGAGTGCCGCGATCTGTCGATCAGCCGTGCGCCAGTCGCCGGTCTCCTGAACCGAGAAAATCCGGCGATACCGGTCCTGATCCGCCTCGCTCAATACAGAGGGGGTTAGAACGCTTGTTGAATAGCTGGTCAGGTCAGCCGCGTTTGCCGATACGCTCAGACCAATCAGCCCAAACATAATCGTTCCCGCCAAAAAACGGGCAGCACTAAAAAATCTCACAAAACCCCCGCGTTTACGCACGCCTTTTCCCCCTGATACAGGCAGACATCTTACACGGACGAAGCCTTCCAACAAGTTGCGAGGAGCAAAAACTGGGGGACTTCAACCGATCTGGTTAATGGGGGTTAACCCGGCTCACAAAGCGTCGAATTTGGCCTTAAAGGTCAGCAAATCGCGCCAAGCAAGGCGTTTTTGAGCTGGCTGGCGCAGCAGATAGGCGGGATGGAAGACAGGCAGAGCCGGAATTTCCAGGTCTCCTACCTTCACGGTCCCCCAATTGCCCCGCAGTTTCATGATGCCAGTGGTGGTCTCCAGCATCTGTTTGGCAGACACGCCACCCAGCAGCAGCAGCAGTTTCGGGGCGACAAGCTCAATATGGCGCTCCACAAAAGGCGCACACATGGCCTGTTCGATAGGGGTTGGCTGACGGTTTCCAGGGGGGCGCCAGGGCAGCACATTCGTGATGTACACGTTCGTGCGATCCAACCCGATGGCGGCCAACATCCGGTCGAGCAATTGTCCGGACCGACCCACAAAAGGCAGGCCCTGAATGTCCTCGTCGCGGCCCGGCGCTTCTCCCACCAGCATGACCTGTGCCTGTGGATTGCCGTCGGCAAAGACCAGGCTCTTGGCGGTGTGTTTGAGCGGGCAGGCATTAAAAGCGCCCAGCGCTTCGCGTAATGCTTCAAGCGTGGTGCACCCTTGCGCGATTGTGCGGGCAGTGCCTGCCTCCGCCATCGCATCGAGAGGAATGGCAGTGGGCGAACTCGTTGGAGAGCCGGGCTGGGGAGAGCCGGGCTGGGGCGAGGGGGGGGCGGAAACAAATGTGGGGCGTTCGACGGGGATCTGCCGGGCAGGGCGACCCGCCTCAGCCCGCACAGCTGATTCTACATGGGGCGCTGATCTGTCCAAAACAGGGCCCAGTTCGTAACGGTTGACCGGATCGTCACACAAACCTTCGCTCACGCCTGCCTCGACGTAAAATCTCAGCAAGTCTCCGGCTTCTTCAAAGGACATTTCGGTTAGCGCCGTCATTGTCAGTTTTTGCACCCTTAAACTTGGGGTAAATCCAAGCATTTCCCTGCGAAAAAGAGCTTTCCCTTACGTTAGCTGCGACGATTGAGGCATTGATCGCCAAGGTAATCCCTCTAGACTCTCAAGGTTGGTCGCATTCTGCCCCCCATATCCCCGCGCGTCACTTCATTTTCCAATCGACCATGACTGCCTTTGGTTGACCTCAACGCGGCAAAACACCATAAGAGGGGCCAAATTTCGGTGCCATTGTCTGCAGGTCAATCCGGACCAAGGGAGACAATAGCATTGCCAATCCCTCGCCGTTTAGTACCACCAACGGCGACAGGACGAGGAGACAAAAATGAGCGAAGAAACTGAGGCGCTGGCTGAACGCGAGTTCATGGAATACGACGTCGTCATTGTGGGAGCAGGGCCGGCTGGTCTGTCATCTGCAATCAGACTGCGGCAGTTGGCGCTAAAGGAAGATTTCGACCTTTCGGTCTGCGTGATCGAAAAGGGGTCCGAAGTCGGCGCTCACATCCTGTCTGGAGCGGTTATTGACCCGATCGCCCTGAACGAGCTTATGCCTGACTGGAAAGAGAAAGGCGCGCCCATTACGACGGAGGTTGTGAAGGATCATTTCTTTTTTCTGGGACCTTCTGGCGGTATCCGTATTCCCAATTTCGTCATGCCTCCGCTGATGAGCAATCACGGCAACTACATTGTCAGCCTTGGCAATGTCTGCCGCTGGCTGGCCGAGCAGGCAGAAGAGCTGGGCGTGGAAATTTATCCAGGCTTTGCCGGGGCTGAAGTTCTCTATAATGAAGATGGCTCAGTTCGCGGTGTCGCCACCGGTGACATGGGCGTGGGCAAGGACGGCGAGCACAAAGACACCTACATGCGCGGCATGGAACTGCGGGGCAAGTACACGCTGTTCGGCGAGGGTGTGCGCGGGTCGCTATCCAAAGAACTGATCCGGAAATTCAATCTGGATGCCGATTGCGAGCCTCAAAAATTCGGGCTGGGCATCAAAGAGCTATGGGAAATTGATCCTAAGAAACACAAAAAGGGTCTTATCCAGCATACTTTCGGCTGGCCGCTGAAGGCCTCGGTGGGCGGGGGCTCATTTCTCTACCACTTTGATGACAACCTGGTTTCCATTGGCCTTGTTGTTCATCTGAACTACAAAAATCCGTACCTCTCTCCTTTTGAGGAATTCCAGCGGTTCAAAACCCATCCCATGATCCGCGAGACCTTGGAGGGCGGTAAACGTGTTTCCTATGGCGCCCGCGCCATGACGGAAGGCGGGCTTCAATCTGTTCCCAAACTGGTTTTCCCAGGTGGCGCACTTATCGGGTGCTCGGCTGGCTTCATGAATGTGCCCCGCATCAAGGGCAGCCACAACGCGATGGCAACCGGCATGATGGCGGCAGAAGCAGCCTTTGAAGCCGTTAAAGATGGCCGTCAGAGCGACACGCTGGATGCGTATGAAGACCTGTATGAAGGTAGCCATGTTCAAAAAGACCTAAAGCGTGTTCGCAACATGAAGCCACTCTGGTCCCGACTGGGCACGATCATTGGCGTTGGTCTTGGCGGCATCGATATGTGGATGAACCAGCTGGGCATTGGCCTGCCAATGACTTTGAAGCACCGCAAGCCGGATCATCTAACGTTAAAACCGGCCAGTGAGTGCAAGCCGATCGACTACCCAAAGCCGGATGGGAAAATTTCCTTTGATCGGCTCTCATCGGTCTTCCTGTCGGCGACCAATCACGAAGAAGATCAGCCCGTCCATCTGCGTCTGACGGATGACACAGTACCAATTGCTCACAATTTGCCTATGTTTGACGAGCCCGCCCAGCGCTATTGCCCGGCTGGCGTCTACGAAGTGATGCGAGACGATGATGGATCAAATCCTCGCTTTGTCATCAACGCGCAGAACTGCGTCCATTGTAAAACCTGTGACATCAAGGATCCGACGCAGAACATCAACTGGACGGTACCTGAGGGCAGCGGAGGCCCGAACTACCCCAACATGTGAGCAAGAAAGACGGACTTTGCGGTCAATTTGTCGTTCATCAAGCCCCATGTGCCAGAAATTTGGGTTAGAGTCTGCCCAGGTGTCGCTGGCGCGTGTGCAGGCGACGAGGTGGACCTTTGCGCGGTATTAGGCCGGGCACAGGTATGGCGAAAGGGTTGAACCCGCAGTGATAGGTCGTCTTGGGAAACAGTGTTTGGGAATTGCAGCTATTGCGGTCGTCCTGAGCGCTTGCGCGGGGGCAGGCTTCGGCACGAGCCAACGAAACACCAACTCTCTTTACGGGAATTACCTGGCGGCGCGTTATGCGGGCTCGCTTCGGGATATGGATGCGGCAGCAGAGTATTATGCGCAAGCCCTGAGGGAAGACCCCGGAAATCCGGTTATTATTGAGCGTGCGTTTTTACTGTCGATCACCTCCGGCAATGTATCCAAGGGGCTTTCTCTCGCAAATCAGATCATTGAGCGAAATCCAGACAACCGTACGGCGCGTCTGGTCCTCACTCTGTCAGCCCTGAAAGCATCCGACTACGAGCGCGCAATTGCGGAAATCGATGCCGCTGCGCCCGGACCTTTTACGGCACTTGTCGGCACACTCTCCAAGTCCTGGGCGCTGGCGGGTGGTGGTGATGGCGAGGCAGCTTATGCGGCGTTGAATACCTTCCGAGACCGTCCGGCATTCGACCTCTTCAGATTGTTTCATGAGGGCTTGATCGCAGATTATATGGGCGACATTCCCCGCGCACGCACGGCCTATGTGAAAGCTCAAGAAGCGAGTGGTGGTGCGAGTTTGCGGATTGTGCAGGCCTATGGTCGTTTCCTGGAGCGCCAGGGTGACACCGAACTTGCCCGAGAAATGTACAATAATTATGGACGGCTCGCACCCGATCACCCGATCATTGAGGTCGCACTTGCACGCATCGCCTCGGGCGGTACGCCTGCACGACTGGTGGGTTCCCCGGCAGAGGGTTTGGCAGAAGCTCTTTATGGATTATCTTCTGCCCTGGCGCAGGAAAGTGGGATCGATATTTCCATCCTGTATGTGCAGCTCGCACTCTATTTACGCTCTGATCTCGATGTCGGAAGAACGTTGCTCGCTGACCTGTTTGAGCGCGGCGACCGGCGTGAAGATGCCATCTCTGCCTATGGAAAGGTGGGCCGAGGGTCTCCTTTGTACGAGAATGCTCAGATCCAGATCGCTGTTGACCTGGATCAGCTGGACCGCTCCACAGAAGCCCTGGCTCGCTTGCGGACTCTGATTCGTCAGTACCCCGATTCAATTGAGCCCGTGACAGCGATGGGGGACATCCTGCGCGGGCGTAAAGATTACGCTGCCGCAGCGGAGCAATATTCCAACGCCATCGAGTTGAGCGGCGAGCCCAGCTCACGTTTCTGGACAATCTATTATGCCAGAGGCATGTGCTTTGAGCGTCTGAAGCAATGGCCACTTGCGGAGAAAGATCTGCAGCTTGCATTGGAGCTCTCCGATGGACATCCGCTGGTGCTCAATTATCTCGGTTATTCGTGGATAGAGCAGAAGGCAAATCTCACAGCAGCTATAGCGATGATCCGCAAGGCAGTGGAACTGCGTCCCAATGATGGCTATGTCGTGGACAGTCTTGGCTGGGCCCACTTCCAATTGGGGGCGTATGAGGAAGCCGTGCAACATCTGGAACGGGCAGTTCAGCTGCAACCGGATGACCCGACCATCAACGATCATCTGGGTGACGCGTTGTGGCGCGTCGGTCGGCGCATCGAGGCGCGCTTCCAATGGCGTCACGCCCTTGAGTTAAACCCAGAGCCTGATCAAATAGAACCGATCAAGGTAAAACTGGAAGACGGGCTTGTCGATGCAGGCGAGCCGGACGTGACCGCAGGCATCTGATGTCAGGCGACATTGTCGAGATCGCCAACGCCAAAATCAATTTGTCCCTTCGTGTGTTGGGAAAACGGACAGATGGCTATCATCAGCTTGAGAGCTTTGTCATGTTTGCAGCAATTGCAGACAAGGTAACATGCCGCGAGGCAGATGAATTGTCGTTGGAGATCACGGGTCCGTTTGGTTGCAAACTTGAAGCCGAGAAAGACAATCTCATTCTGGAGGCCGCGCGGGTCTTTTCGACAATCCTCGGTCGTGAACCTAGTGTTGCATTCACGTTGGAAAAAAACCTACCTGTCGCGAGCGGCGTTGGTGGTGGGTCGGCTGATGCGGCGGCTGCCTTGAGGGGGATGATCCGCCTATGGGGTGATCCGCCAGGATCGATTGCAGAGCTTGCCCTCAAACTGGGTGCGGATGTCCCGGTATGCATGCGCAAGCGACCAAGTCTTATGGCAGGCATAGGCGAGGTCGTGACACCCATCCCGCGATTGCCGGAACTGCATGCCGTGCTGGTTAACCCCGGAATATCCGTCTCAACAGCCGATATTTTCAAACGATTGAACGCTGGCCCTGTCTCGTCAGAGGTGCGGGCGATCTCTCTGCCGGGAATGGAAACAATTGATCGTGTACTGGCCTGGTGTCGGAATAACGAGAATGACCTTGAGGCTCCCGCTGTCGAGGGGGTGCCGGAAATTGAAATTGTATTGGAACAACTGCGCCAAAGCGCGGGGTGCAGATTGGCCCGCATGAGCGGCAGCGGGGCGACCTGTTTTGCTCTCTACGACAATCCGTTTGATGCGGCAGAGGGAGCAGCCGGTTTGGGTGCTGCCAACCCGGCCTGGTGGGTCAAAGCCACACGTCTATTAGCAAGCCGGTAATCTAGTGTTTCCAGGAAAAGCATGCCCTCGGACTTGATCCGTGGGTGGATACCGGTTTTCCGTCCGGAAACACGATGCGAAAAAGTGCGACTAGTAAGCGCGATCAATGCAGAAATCGACCAGTCCGCTCAGCGCGTCCCGACGATCGGATGCGGGGAAGATGCCAAGGGCATCTCGCGCCATCTCGCCATAATGGCGGGCACGGGTCACCGTGTCTTTGATCGCATTGTGTTTGGTCATGATCGTGAAGGCTGTTTCAAGATCGCCTTCGTTCTGCGCGCCCTCGGTCAGAGTGCGGCGCCAGAATGCCCGTTCCTCTTCGTCGCCTCGCCGAAAGGCCAGGACAACCGGGAGGGTGATTTTGCCTTCGCGAAAATCATCACCGACATTTTTACCCAGTGTGGCGGCCTTGCCGGAGTAATCCAGCGCGTCATCAACCAGCTGGAAAGCGATGCCAAGGTTCCGGCCATAGGATTCAAGAGCGGCAGCATGGCCGCTATTTCCATCTGCCACCACAGCGCCAATTTCTGTCGCAGCTGCGAACAGGGCGGCAGTTTTGGCGCTGATGACTTTGAGATAAGCGTCTTCGGTGGTGCCTGTGTCTTTCGCCGCTGCGAGCTGCATCACTTCGCCTTCAGCAATGACGGAAGCTGCATCAGACAGGATTTCGAGGGCCCGCAAGGAGCGTGTTTCCACCATCATCTTAAAGGCGCGGCCAAGCAGGAAGTCGCCCACCAGCACGCTTGCCTGGTTGCCCCAGATGAGCCGTGCGGTCTTTTCGCCACGGCGCAAGTCACTTTCATCCACAACGTCGTCGTGCAGAAGTGTTGCTGTGTGCATGAATTCTACAGAGGCCGCGAGCCGCAGGTGGTCGCTGCCTGTATAGCCGCACATACGGGCACAGATGAGGGTCAACATGGGGCGCAGGCGTTTGCCGCCACTGTCGATCAAATGACTGGCAAGATCGGGGATCATGGAAACGTCAGAGCCCAACCGCTCGCGGATGAGGTCGTTGACCGCTTCCATATCCTCACGGACAAGCGATTGCAGGTTGCGAACGGCTTGCTCGCTGTTTTTGCGCTCACCTTCGAGCGGAATGACAACACCCAATGGGACCCCCAGTCTGGTAAATAAGTCCGATAACAATCTGCCTGAATTGACCTTTTGCCACAATATAAGGGGTAAAGTAACCCGGCAAGTGCGGCTCTGCGTCACTCCCCGGACTGTGATCGCTCTGTGATCCGGTCGGGACGGCGGTACATACAAGGCGGTACATACAAGAAAGGACATCACTTGAAGGAACTCCTGAGGACAAATGATGTCGTATTGCTGTCATTTCTGGAAACGCGGTTGAAAGAAGCGGGCATTGAGCCCCTGGTGTTTGATGCCAACGCCAGCATTGTAGAAGGCTCGCTGGGCGTTCTGCCGCGCCGGTTGATGGTGATAGATGAGGATTTTGACCATGCCACGCGTGTGGTTGAAGCGGCCGAGCGGGAGGCCGGCTGAGTGTTTCACAACAGATCGCAGAAATTGATGTCAGGCTGCTGAATATGCGCTGGCTTGACGGCTGACCGGCCATTGGACATCCATACAATCATGAACGACAGCTTTTCTTCCAGCTTAGGGCTCAGCGATGATGGTTTTCTTGGCCACCGTCTTGCCATTCTCCAGCCGGAAAAAGGATACCGGGCGGGCATTGATGCCGTGATGTTGGCGGCCAGCGTGCCTGCGAAAGCGGGGGAGCGGGTCCTCGACCTTGGCGCTGGCGTGGGTGTCGCCTCGCTCTGTCTTGCTGCGCGCAGTTTGGAGGTCGCGGTCACTGGCCTTGAGATCCAGACGGGCCTGGTGGAGACCGGCAAGGAGAATGCCCGTCGAAACGGACTCAGCGAGCGGGTTCGGATTGTCGAAGGTTCCGTCAGCGAAAAAGCCGCGGCTCTGGAAAAAAAACAAGTGGCCTATGGCAGTTTCGATCATGTGATGACCAATCCGCCCTTCTATGACGCGGGCACAGTCTTGAATTCTCCCGATGCGGGGAAAGCCATGGCACACGCGTTCGACGGTACGGATTTAGAACAATGGGTGCACGTTGCCTGCGCCATGGCGCGGCCAAAAGGCACGGTGACATTTGTCCATCGGGCCGACGCGCTGCCGGAGCTTCTGGCACAAGTTCAGGGTCGGTTGGGCGGGCTCATAGCTTTTCCGCTCTGGCCGGATGCTAAATCCGCGGGTCAAAATGCCTCACGGATATTGCTGCAGGGCGTGAAGGGGTCCCGCGCGCCGTTCACTTTGGCATCAGGTTTGGTTCTGCACACGGCAAATGGCGGCTTCACGGATACAGCCTCTGCGATATTGAGGGAAGGGAAGGCGCTTTCTCTGGGTTCTGCTTGAGATGATCCAGAAAATCCTTATGTAAGGCCCATGATTAAAAAAACACTCATCAAAGCCATTCCCCACAAGGGCCTGCGTCAACGTCTTCTCGACCGCGTTGACCCGGATGTCGCCATTGTCCCGGTTGTGCGCCTGACTGGCGTCATCGCCACATCTGTCCCGTTGCGCGAAAGCCTCAATCTGTCGGCCGTCGCGAACGATCTGGAAACAGCCTTCAACATGACAGGGGCAAAGGCCGTAGCGCTGGTGATCAATTCCCCGGGCGGCTCTCCTGTCCAATCCTCTCTCCTTTTCAAGCGCATCCGGTCACTTGCGGAGGAGAAAGAACTCCCCGTCTATGCGTTTGTCGAAGATGTGGCGGCATCCGGTGGCTATATGATCGCGTGCGCGGCGGACGAAATCTTTGCTGACGAGCATTCTGTGGTGGGCTCCATCGGTGTGGTGAGTTCAGGGTTTGGTTTTGACGGCCTGATCGCCAAACTGGGGATCGACCGGCGGATACACACCGCAGGCGAGAGCAAAGCGACCTTGGACCCGTTCAAGCCGGAAAACCCGGAAGATGTCGCTCGCCTGGAAGAGCTGCAGGCCGAAGTTCACAGTGGTTTCAAGGATTTGGTGAGAAAAGCGCGGGGTGACCGGCTGACCGAGACGGAAACCAAGCTCTTTACAGGCGAATTCTGGGTCGGCACCCAGGCGATCAAACTGGGCCTGATCGACGGTATTGGTGATTTGCGGGCGGTCACCCGGGAGAAGTTTGGCAAAAAAGTGCGGCTTCGGCTGATCGGCGGCCCCCGGCCCTGGTGGCGCAAACGCTCCGGCATCGCCAGTGAAGTAAGCCTACAGGTCAATTTCGCCTCTGACCTGCTGAACGCTGCGGAATCCCGTTCCCTTTGGGCGCGATTCGGTCTCTAATGTTGAGGCAATGGGCGCGCGGGTACCTCGGCAGGAGAGACGACAGCAATGAGTGACATCGTATTCACAGGCCTGGTGATGGCTGGCGCATACGGCATCATGAAACTGGTGCGCAAAATCCGCGAGAACGCCCGCATGCGTCTTGAGGAGCAATCGACGCCCTCAGAGCCCCGCGATTTGGGCTCCCTGACGCAAGCCCCTGACGGGACTTTTGTACCGGACCAGCACTGATCCAATTTCCCTCAGGCCTCTTCCCCAAAATCCCTGAAATTCGGGCGGATTTCTTGACCCTCCCGCGGCACACGGCTACCTTGCGCGCGGCTTCTCAGGGGGGCTTTCGCCTCCCCGTGACAGACCGTCAATCAGCCGCGTGAAACGGCCTCCAATGTGAGCAAAAGCAATGTCCAGCCTCTCTGCGCCCAGTAAAGGCGACCGGAACACATCCTTCCAGTCCCTGATCCTGACCCTGCAGCAATATTGGGCGGATTACGGCTGCGTGATCCTGCAGCCCTATGACATCGAAATGGGCGCGGGCACGTTTCATCCGGCCACCACATTGCGCTCGCTGGGGCCAAAACCCTGGAACGCGGCCTATGTGCAGCCGTCACGCCGACCGACCGACGGACGTTATGGGGAAAACCCCAACCGTTTTCAGCACTATTATCAGTTTCAGGTGATCTTGAAGCCCAGCCCCGACAATATTCAGGAGCTCTACCTCCAAAGCCTCTATGCGCTGGGCATTGACCCCAAAAACCATGACATCCGCTTTGTGGAAGATGATTGGGAAAGCCCGACACTCGGTGCCTGGGGACTGGGCTGGGAGGTCTGGTGCGATGGCATGGAAGTGTCTCAGTTCACCTATTTTCAGCAGGTGGGCGGCATTGAATGTTCCCCGGTGACGGGCGAGCTGACCTATGGCCTGGAGCGTCTCGCCATGTATGTGCAGGGCGTCGACAATGGCTATGAGCTGAATTTCAATGGCCAGGAAGGCGACAAGAAAGTCACCTATGGCGACATCTTTCAGCAAAACGAAGTGCACTATTCGCACTATAATTTTCATGCGGCAGATACCGGGCTCCTGTTTCAGCATTTCAAAGATGCTGAGCAGGAATGTATGTCGCTTTTGGCCTACGATCCACCGCTTGTGCAGCCCGCCTATGACCAGTGCATCAAGGCGAGCCATGCCTTCAACCTGTTGGATGCGCGCGGCGTGATCTCGGTGACAGAGCGCCAGGCCTATATCGGTCGTGTCCGCACCTTGGCCAAGGCCTGCTGCGAGGAATATCTCAAAACACCGCAAGCGGGTGCGCTCGCAGAGGAGGGGTCCAATGCCTGATCTTCTTCTCGAACTTTTCTCCGAAGAAATTCCCGCCCGCATGCAGGCGCGCGCTGCCGACGATCTGAAAAAGCTCGTCACCGATGCGCTGGCGAAAGAAAACGTGTTTGGCGAGGCCGCTAAAGCATTTGCCACGCCGCGCCGCCTGACGCTGATGATCTCCGGTCTGCCGGTGCGTCAACAAGACCGCAAGGATGAGCGCAAAGGCCCTCGCGTCGGCGCGCCTGAAAGGGCAATGGCTGGTTTCTTGAAGTCGACAGGCCTCACCCTCGATCAGTGCGAGACCCGCGAAGACAAGAAGGGCGAGTATTACGTCGCCGTTATTGAAAAGACCGGGCGTGGTACCGATGAATTGATCGCTGAGATTGTGCCCAAACTGGTGCGCAATTTTCCCTGGCCTAAATCCATGCGCTGGGGCACAGGCACGTTGCGCTGGGTGCGCCCGCTGCATTCCATCGTCTGCACGTTTGAGGGTGAAGTGGTGCCGTTTGAAATTGACGGCATCAAATCCGGAAACGTGACCTACGGCCATCGCTTCATGGGCCCGGACGCGATCAAAGTGCGCGAGTTTGACGACTATGTTGCAAAGCTCGACCGCCAGAAAGTGATGCTCGACGGTCAGAACCGCGCCGCCCACATTCTGGAAGACGCAAAGAACCTGGCGCACGCGCAGAACCTTGAGCTGATTGATGATGAGGCGCTGGTGCACGAGGTCGCCGGTCTGGTCGAATGGCCCACGACCTTCATGGGCAGCATTGACGAAGAATTTATGAGCATACCGCAGGAGGTTCTGACCTCGACCATGCGGGCGAACCAGAAATATTTTGCGCTCAAGGACCCGAAGACCGGCGCACTCGCTCCGCGCTTCATCGTGGTCTCCAACATTGAGCCGGAGGATGGCG
>CAZFHW010000014.1:0-5401 GCA_964518885.1 uncultured Parvibaculum sp.
AATAGTCGCCATAGGAGGCCACAAACCCGGTGACGGCTGTGTTCACCCAGCCGTTGATGGGGACCTGCCAGCCTTGTGGAAAGGCAGAGGGGGTGGCAAGCGTATCGCTTCCCCCAACCCGTGTAGCAACGTCCTCGGGCACCCATTGCCGCCAGACGTCCGGGCGCAGCTCAAGGAAGGCGCGTGCTGCATCCCTCGCGGCGGCTTCGGGGTGGGTCTGCAGATAGGCCAGCGCTGTGCTCACCAGTGCATTGTTGGTCTCATACGCTCGTAGAAACGCTGTGATCTGCGGCGCGCTCTCGGTGAAAATCTTATTGGCCCCAATAGCCACTTGAACATCGGGAAAGGCGGTGGGCGGGGCGGTGGTCGGATCGTCACTAAAGGCCTGCCAGGCCTCTACCGAATAAGGCGGTTCCTCCAGCTTCACCATGTCATAGGCGCCCAGCACCCAGGTAGGGCCCCAATAGTAGGAAAGGATTGGCTGGCCTCTCGTGTAGGCGGACGCGATGGCGGCAGACAGGGCAGCACCCGTGCCCGGTCTGAAATTAGTGAAATGGGATTCCAGACCATAGGCCCGAAGTTTCGCGCTGTTCAGCAGCTCACACTGCCAGCCCAGAATGCAGTTATAGAAACGCCCTTTATCCGGCTCTTCTGGGTCGCGAAAGAGAGAGGCATACCGCGGCAGGTCGAACACGCTTTTGAGCGTTGGCGCCAGGGGCTCAATCCCCCGCGCAGCATCCCCCTCCACCAGATAGCGCGGCACATACCAGCCTTGCACGGCGTCGGGGAAATTGATCCCCAGGTCAACCACCTCGCCCCGCGCCAGTGCCGCCTGCCAGGGCTCCACAAGATTGTCGCGCCAGATTTCCATCAGCACATCAATGTCACCGCGACCAAGACCTGTGACCAATGGCAGGGTAGAGCCCGGGATCATGTCTGTCTCGCAGCCATACCCCTCTTCAAGGATGAGACGGGCAACCTCTGTGTGAAAGGCGTTCGAGTCCCAATCGAGCCCGCCGAAGACGATGGGCCGATCAACCTCACATGTCTGAGCTGTCGCGACGCCCGCCGAACCAAAAAGCAGACCCAGCGTCAGGAAAAGAAATTTGTACATGCGAGATGATTGCATTTGTGAGCACGTGTGAGAAGGTTACGCTGGTCTATCTGTAGATGGCGTAGCCGCTTGCAGGCACAAAAAAGGGGAGCACGAGGCTCCCCTAATTCGATCAGTGTGAGAAGAGGCTTACTTGCCTGTTGCCTTCTCAAAGAACTTGCCGGTCTGCTCGCCGCCCATGAAGAAGGCTTTGGCTTCGGACATGTCTGAAATCTTGTCCCAGTTTTCAGCAACCATTTCGGCTGTCAGGCCCTCGCGACCCAGATACACGCCATCAGATTCCATGATCTTGGCGACAGAGAACACACCCGCACCAGCACACAGGATGGCACCGTTCGGAGCATCTTCAGACACAAGGTGTATCACACCAGGTGTCACGCTTTCTGGCGTCAGCATGCTTTCGGTTTCAGGCGGCATCAGGTTCGATGTCATACGTGTGTAGGCAACAGGGGCCAACGCATTACAGCGGATGTTGTCCTTCTGACCTTCAAGCTTCAGCGTGTTGATGAAGCCGACCACGCCGAGCTTAGCAGCGCCGTAGTTTGTCTGGCCGAAATTGCCGTACAGACCGGAAGAAGAGGTGGTGACCATGATCCGGCCATATCCCTGTTCTTTCATGATCGGGAACACGGCTTTGGTTGGCTTCACTGTGCCAAACAGGTGAACGTCCACGACCAGATGGAAGTCTTTGAATTCCATTTTCATGAAGCTTTTGTCGCGGAGAATGCCTGCGTTGTTGATCAGGATGTCGATCCGGCCAAATGCGTCCATGGTCTGCTTGACCATGTTTTCCACGCCCGCGTCGTCGGTAACGGATGAGCCGTTAGCAATGGCTTCGCCACCCGCTGCTTTGATTTCCGCAACCACAGCGTCAGCAGATGAAGAGGATCCAGCCGATCCATCAACCGAACCACCAAGGTCATTCACAACAACTTTAGCGCCCCTGCGGGCAAGCTCCAAAGCGTGGGAGCGGCCAAGCCCGCCGCCTGCGCCGGTGACGATTGCAACTTTGCCGTCGAAACTAATGCTCATGTCTGAGGTGTCTCCTTGAAGGTGGTTTTGTCTGATTTGCTGGGGCAAAGGAGCCAAAAAGGAATATGAGCACCGCAGGCATTGCGATGCTTGGGAATTTGGCGCTCTTTGTGCCCGACGTGCCGCCTATGGTCAAGATGCGACGGAGCACCTGGTGCTGATCTCAACAAAGCCCGCAGTTTCCGGGGCTTTTTCATTGCGACAAGTTGTCAGGGCCGTAAGATGTTCCGCATTCAAAAGGGACACTGGGTTTTGCGCGTGGGTGCGCCCGTTTTTGAGGGTTTTGGGGAAATTCATGAGTATTTATGCGGCCCAAAGCGGGTTCGGCCTGCTGGTTCTGACCCTTCTTGCCTGGGGGCTGAGCGAAGACCGCACCCGTCTTTCCTGGCGGCTTGTGGCAACAGGCCTGGGGCTGCAGGTCGTCATTGCGCTGGTGCTGACCAAGGTGCCCGTGGCGCGGGATGCCCTCGTCTCTCTGAACGGTCTTGTGGACGCCTTGATGGCCGCTACCAACAAGGGCACGAGTTTCGTCTTTGGCTACCTGGGAGGCGGGCCAGCGCCCTTTGAGATCGCCAATCCCCAGAACGTTTTTGTGCTGGGTTTTCAGGCGCTGCCCCTGGTGCTCGTGGTATCCGCCCTTTCCGCCCTGTTGTGGTACTGGCGCATCCTGCCCTGGGTAACAAAGGGCTTCGCCTTTGCCTTGCAACGGGCGTTCAATTTGGGGGGCGCTGTTGGCTTCGGCACCGCCGCCAACGTCTTTTTGGGCATGGTGGAAGCACCGCTGCTGATCCGGCCTTACATCTCTCGCCTGACACGCTCGGAATTGTTCGTGCTGATGACGGTGGGGTTGGCCACTGTCGCGGGCACCGTGATTGTCCTGTATGCCTTTATACTCTCGAGCATTCTGGATGGCGCAATGGGCCAGATCATTACTGCCTCGCTCATCTCTCTGCCTGCCGCTGTGCTGGTGGCAAAGCTCATGGTGCCAGGAAGTGCCGATGAGGTGCCAACCTCAGGCGATGTCACCTCGGCGGACCTTGGCTATCAGAGCAGCATGGATGCAGTGACCCGCGGCACCCTTGATGGGCTTGCGCTGTTCCTCAATATTCTCGCCATGCTGCTCGTGCTGGTGGCCCTTGTCGCCCTGGCCAACATCCTGCTGGGTCTGCTGCCTGATATTTTCGACGCTCCGTTGACCATGCAACGCCTTTTCGGATGGGCTTTTGCTCCCCTTGTCTGGTTGATGGGCATCCCTTGGGGGGAAGCCTCGGCTGCCGGACAACTCATGGGCACCAAGACGGTGCTCAACGAGTTCATTGCCTATCTCGACCTGACAAACACGCCCGAGGAGGTGTTGTCGCCCCGTAGCCGCCTCATCATGATCTATGGCCTGTGCGGATTTGCGAACTTTGGCTCGGTCGGCATCATGATTGGCGGGCTCTCGGCCATAGCGCCCGACCGGCGCGAAGAGATCACGTCTCTGGCGATGAAGGCTCTGGTCGGAGGGACCCTTGCGGCGGCCATGACCGGCGCCGTGATCGGCATGATTTCCTAGCACCCCAATATTTCATCCGCCAATTAGCATTATCCAAAAGTGAGAAAGACAATATGAAACTCTACGACGACACCAGAGCCCCCAACCCTCGCCGGGTGCGCATTTACCTTGCGGAGAAAGGCATCACCGTTCCGCTTGCGCCCATATCGGTGATGACGAGAGAGAACCGGACGGAAGCTTTCAAGAAGAAAAATTCGCTGCAACAAATTCCCGTGCTGGAGCTAGATGACGGCACCTGCATTTCGGAGACACTCGCCATCTGTCGGTATTTCGAAGTGGAAAATCCCGAGCCGCCGCTGTTTGGAAAAACGGCGCTGGAGCAGGCCAACGTTGAAATGTGGAACCGCCGGATTGAGTTCCAGCTGCTGGGGACCGTCGGGGCTTACTGGCGTCATTGCCACGAACTGACGAAAGCGCTGGAGGGGCGTATCCCGGAGGCTGGCGAACAAGGGAAAAAGCGCGCCAAGTTTATTTTGAACTGGCTGAATGAAGATCTGGAAGGACGGGATTATCTCGCTGGTGACAGTTTTACGGTGGCTGACATCACCGCTCTCTGCGTCATCGACTTTGCCACCTTCGTCGGCGTGCCCATCCCCGACAACGCCAGCACACTAAAAGCCTGGCACACCCGGATTTCCGAACGTCCAAGTGCCGCGGCTTGAGAGATCAAAAAATTGAGATGAAAAGGGGGTAAAGACAGGCCCGGGGGTACATTCAGGCGCTGTCTTTACCCCCTTAGGAGCCTGGCCAGTAACGCATAACAACTGACCGGAC
The DNA here is from genome assembly GCA_964518885.1 of uncultured Parvibaculum sp. GTDB lineage: Bacteria > Pseudomonadota > Alphaproteobacteria > Parvibaculales > Parvibaculaceae > Mf105b01. Next base: position 4,476 of record CAZFHW010000014.1, read on the forward strand.
AACCATACCGCTGTTGCCAGCGATTGACCTGAAAATGACAGGATGGACCTGAACAGTTCCTGAACCAGATGCATAACTGGCAGTCAGGTTCGTGGGGTAGAGAAAACCCGGAAACCTGGGGTTTTTGGATCGTAACTCTGTGTTACTGTTTGACGCAAGCCAAATGAGCCGGGGAGGGCACATGGGAGAAGCGTCGCAAGGTCAGATGGAGGAGGTGAGTCCGGAGGACCGAATCTCCCGAAAGCAACTCATCTCCTATGCGCAGATGGTTATGCCTCTTTCGATTATCGGTCTGCCGATCGCGATCTACATTCCGGCTTTCTACAGCGGGACGCTGGGTCTGGATCTCGCGGCCGTTGGTCTGGTGCTCATGGTCGCGCGCTTTAGCGATGTTATCACCGACCCTCTGATCGGACGCCTGAGCGACAGGACACGAACCCGTTTTGGGCGAAGGCGGCCCTGGATCGCTGCCGGTCTGCCGCTGATGATGTTGTCTGCCTACATGTTGTTTGTGCCTACAGAGCCGGTGAGTCTGGGCTATCTGTTTCTCTGGATTGCCGCGATCTATTTTGGCTTCACGCTGATCGGCATTCCCTACGCAGCCTGGGGGGCAGAACTCTCGGGCAACTATCATGAGCGCAGCCGGGTAACCGGCGCCCGAGAAATGTTTCAGCTACTGGGTCTTGTGCTAGCGATCTGCGTACCCATCGTTGCTCTGTCTATTGCCGGTGATCCGGCTCCAGACGTCGACGGATCGTCACCCGTCAATTCCGCTTCGCCAGAGGCGATGAGCGCGCTTGGCTGGGCGACGATTATCCTGCTTCCCATTAGCGTCCTCATCCTGATTGGCTTTGTGACGGAGCCAAAACCGCAGGCGGCGCAGAACATATCGTTCACCGAAGGGCTTCGGGCGATTTACCGCAATG
>CAZFHW010000014.1:5501-34569 GCA_964518885.1 uncultured Parvibaculum sp.
GGGTCATTGAACGTGTCCGTCGCTATTCTCTTTTTCGATCACATTCTTAAACTGGGAGAGATTGGACTGCTCCTGATCCTCGTCTTGTTTGTGGCGGCTTTTTTTGGCGCACCGATCTGGGTGGGGTTGGGCAAGCGGATCGGGAAGCACAGGGCGCTCTGTGTTGCCGCAGGTTTCTCCCTGGCGGCTTTCTCCGCGGTTCCACTGATTGTCTATGTTGTGATGCCAAACGCACCCGAGTTCATCTTTGCAGCGATGCTGGCGATAACCCTGGTGCAGGGCTTGGCCGCAGGCGCGACACCAATCCTTGGTGCGTCAATGCTGGCTGACGTTGTTGATCTCGACACCATGCGCACCGGCGAACATCGCACGGGTTTTCTGTTCGCATTTCTGGGCATGGTCCGGAAGATATTTGAAGCTGCAGGGGTGGGCATAGCACTGCCCTTTATTGCCTATATGGGGTTCGACCCGCAGGCAGACAGTCAGACAGAGCTCGGAACATTTGCGATCACTATGATTTACTGCCTGGTACCCTTGGCCCTGTGGATCGTCTCCGTCGCCGTAATCTGGAATTTTCCTCTGACAGCAGAACGTCATGCCCGTATTCGCGCGGCCTATGCGCGCAAATCTGCACGTCTTGGAAAACCGGTTCAGCTGAGCCTGGCAGACTAGGATTTGTCTGATAGGCCAAAGGCCTCGGCCAGCAGGCGGTAGGACTTCAAACGATCCGCATGGTCATGGGTGATCGTGAGGATCACGAAATCATCAACACCGTATTCTTCTCCAAGTTGGAGCAGACGACCACGGACCTGTTCGGGCGTCCCGGTCAGGCTGCGTTGCTTGACCGCTCTCAGCATCACCTGTTCCTCTGCACTGAGCGGGAATGCGAGGGCGTCCTCAATAGGTTTGAAGGGGCCTGCCTTGTTTTGCAGCAGATGCAGCACCCACAAGTTACGTGAAGCGGAAATGCGGTTTGCCTCTTCCTCAGTCTCAGCGACGGTGACAGACACACCAATGGACCCGAGGGGGCCTTGGCGGTTGCGGCTGGGCCGAAAATTCTGCCGGTAGAGTTCCAGGGGGGTAGCCCCGGCATCCTGATTGATGAAGTGAGCAAAACAGTAGGGTAGCCCGAACTGTGCCGCATACATGGCCCCGTCGGAGCTTGATCCCAGCATCCACAGATCAGGTGCCCCCTCACCCTGGGGGATGGCATGGATGCCCTTGTAGGGATGGTCCGGGGCAAACCCACCGTGCTCACCTTCCAACCCCTGTGCATCTTCCAAGAACTGGATCAGCAACTCGATCTGCTGGGGGAAGGCATCAATACCGTAGGCCTGAGGACCGGGTTGAAGCGCGTGACTGGTTTTCTGGTCGGATCCAGGCGCACGGCCAAGGCCAAGGTCGATGCGGCCGGGGTAGAGCGCTTCGAGCACGCGGAAGGTCTCGGCGACTTTCAGCGCGCTGTAGTGCGGCAGCATGACACCCCCAGAGCCGACCCGGATTGTATCAGTGGCGGCGGCAATGGCGCCGATCATGATTTCCGGCGCCGAGCCTGCAAACGAACTGGTATTGTGATGTTCTGCAACCCAATAGCGCTGGTATCCGGCTGTTTCACAAGCACGGGCCAGATCAATGGTCTCCCGAAGGGCTTGTGCAGCCGACCCGCCTTCACGGATCGGCGATTGATCGAGAACGCTCAACGTCACCATAATATCTGCCTCAGTTCTTTTTGCTGATGCGCTTAATGACGCCGCTGAAATTCAACAAAATCTCATCGCCAGAGAATATCTGACCTCGCACAAAAACCATAGAGCGCGTGTTGCGGATCACTTCGCCAGTTGCTTCAATCAGATGTCCCTTGCCAACGGCGGAGATGAACTCTGAGCTGAAGCTGACCGTCACACTGGGGCCGTCGAGCACATCACCCGCGATCACAAACAACGCATAGTCAGCGAAGGTCATGAGCGCGCCTCCGTGGAGGAAACCGCCGCCATTGCAATGGTGGGGCAGGGCCTCAAAGGCGCAAGTGACCGTCCCATCATCCAGGTTTTTTTTGAAATAGGGACCGGCATGGTCCTCAAACGGGTCGGTCCCGTCTGCCCAGGTGTGGTAGCCGACCAAACGTCCTGTGGGTGGATTCATGTTTTTACTTTCTTGCTTTTATTCATCTATCGACCGTTGACACGTCGCCTTGCCAGTATGAATCGGGTGGGCGTGTCCAATTGCTCTCTATTTAGGTCTTCGTTAGGAGAATTCCAACATTATGAGCAGGTGATCAGAAGCCGTGAGTGACGTGACATGGGTATTTACAACGAATTGACGCTGGAGAGCATCCTCAGCCCGGAATCAGCTGAGATTGCCCGAAAAATCGGTAGTGGCAAGCTTCTCCCGGTGGACATGGCGGCTATCAAAGCCCCGCAGTTGCATGCACTGCTGGATTTTTGGAACAAGGCTCGAGACGGCATGCCGCTGCCTTGTGCCGGTTGCTTTGGTCCGATCTCGATACCACAACAACTCTCGCAGATATTTTTCATTCAAGTCGACCATGACCCGCTCCGTTTCACCTTTCGTGTGATTGGGGAAAACCCCAACGAAGCGTTTGGGAGGCATGTGGCGGGTGAAGAGGTCTCAAAAATTGTGGCCTTTGACCTGCCGGTGGGGAAATTCATGCACGAGGTATATGCCTGGATCATTGCCCAGCGAAACCCTGTTGCCATGCAAGGTCCCAACGGCGCCTTGGTAAACGGCTACCGAAGCCAGGAAACGGTCTATCTGCCATTCTCTGACGGGAGTGCCAAAATCACCCGGATATTGGGTGCGGCTGTCTATTACCGGGACTGAATAACCCCCTGACCGCTTTGTGTTGATGCCCGTCTTGCCCCCCACCTAGCCCATAGCCTAAAGTCGCGCAAATTCACGACTTATCAGGCGGGTAGACGTATGGCTCTTGATCTCGAAACACGCGATCACCTTTTAACAACGATCAGACGCTTTGTTGACGAGCGCCTTCGACCCATCGAAGATCAAGTGTCGGAAAATGACGAGGTGCCTGCCTCCATCGTGCAGGAAATGCGCGAGCTTGGGCTTTTCGGCATTTCGATCCCCACTGAATATGGCGGTCTTGGTCTCAACATGGAGGAAGAATGCCTCCTGATGTTCGAAATGGGACGCACGTCGCCGGCCTTCCGGTCCGTCTTTGGCACCAATGTCGGCATTGGATCGCAAGGCATTGTGATGCACGGTCGACAGGATCAAAAAGAAGAATGGCTTCCCAAACTCGCGACAGGCGAAGCCATCGCGAGTTTTGCGCTGACCGAACCAGAGGCTGGATCCGATGCCGCCTCCTTGCAGACCACCGCCATCCGCGATGGCGACGAGTATATTATCAACGGAACCAAGCGGTATATTACCAACGCCGCCAAGGCGACCATGTTCACGCTGATGGCACGGACTAACCCGGACAAGCCCGGCGCCAAGGGTATTTCGGCCTTTATCTGTCCAGCAGACGCCCCCGGTATTTCGCTTGGAAAATCTGAAAAGAAAATGGGCCAGCAGGGCGCGCATATTTGTGATGTCATTTTTGACGATGCCCGCATTCCGGCATCCTGTCTTCTGGGCACAGAGGAAGGAAAGGGCTTCGCAACCGCCATGCAGGTTCTGGAAAGAGGACGCCTGCATATCTCTGCTGTTTGCGTCGGCGTCGCCGAACGACTGATCGAGGATTCGACGAAATACGCCGCCGAGCGCAAACAGTTTGGTCAGCCCATTGGTAATCATCAATTGGTGCAGGCCATGTTGGCCGACTGTAAAACGGAAGCTTATGCAGCACGTTGCATGGTGATGGACGCTTCCAAGCGCCGTGACGCCGGTGAAGACGTAGGCACTGAATCATCGTGCTGTAAGTATTTTGCCTCGGAAATGGTTGGCCGCGTCGCAGACAAGGCTGTCCAGATATTCGGTGGGGCTGGCTATGTTGCTGATTACGGCATCGAGCGGTTTTACCGCGATGTGCGGATTTTCCGGATATATGAAGGAACCAGCCAGATACAGCAGATCATTATTGGTCGCGCCATGATCCGCGAAGCATCTGAGGCATGAGGAGTGTCGGGGACGCATGAGTGAAAGGGCGTTAAAGACATTTTTGAAGGATGTTCGAAAATGCCAGGCGTGTGTGGCCAAGGAAGTTGCAAAACCTTTGCCCCATGCGCCGCGTCCTGTTCTCCGCGTATCGACAAAGTCTCGTATCTGCATTGTCGGACAGGCACCGGGTACCCGTGTTCACGCATCAGGCGTACCGTTCGATGACCCCAGTGGTGATCGGTTGCGCGACTGGCTTGGGGTGGACCGCGATACTTTCTATGACGAGAAATATTTCGCCATCATCCCGATGGGGTTTTGTTTCCCGGGGCTTGATGCCAAAGGGGGCGATCTGCCACCGCGAAAGGAATGCGCGCCTTTGTGGCGAGAGCAATTGTTCGAGATGTTACCCAACATCAAACTCACTCTGGTAATTGGACAATATGCGCAGGCCTGGCATTTGGGCAAGGCCCGGAAGAAAAACCTGACGGAAACAGTGGCTCACTGGCGTGACTATATGCCGGGGCATCTGCCTATCCCTCACCCCTCGTGGCGCAACAATGTCTGGCTGAAGAAGAACCCCTGGTTCGAGGCAGAGGTGCTGCCCGTGCTGAGAAAGCAGGTTGCGAAGAACCTGAAAGGGAGTGACCGGGCAGCATGAAAATATGGATTGCTGCTGTGTTCCTGCTCGCTGCATGTGCACCCCAAACGCAGACCGTTGGAACACCGTACCGGAGCGCAGCACTTACGTCCGAGACATTCATCATGACCGATGCAGCGCGTTTACCCTTGCGTGTTTGGGCCTCGCAGCAGCCTTCATCTGTGATCGTGGGGGTGCACGGGTTCAACGACTATTCCCGCGCCTTTGAAATGCCTGGCTCATGGTTCGCCGAGCGCGGCGCCACGGTCTACGCCTACGATCAACGGGGTTTTGGGGAGGCCACTGGTCGTGGAAAGTGGGCGGGTGGGGAGGTGATGGTTGAAGACCTGAGAACCGTCGTCGCGCTGCTCCGCACCCGGCATCCACAAATACCGCTTTTTGTCATCGGGACCAGCATGGGGGGCGCCGTCACGATCGCGGCAGCAGGAGAGGGCAAACTCATTGCGGACGGTGTCATTCTCGTCGCGCCTGCAGTGTGGGGTTGGTCGTCGATGAACGAAATCTACCAAGCCGCCCTTTGGCTCAGCGCTCATGCCGTGCCGCAAATGACTTTGACGGGAGAGGGGTTGGGGCGGCTTCCTTCTGATAATATCGATATGCTGAGAACCCTCGGCGCTGATCCTTTGGTGATAAAGGAAACCCGTGTTGATGCTATTTACGGACTGGTAGGGCTGATGGACCAAGCCTACCTCTCAGTTGGGAAAATTGCGCTCCCGACATTGCTCCTCTATGGACAACGTGACGAAATTATACCCAGGCGTCCGGTTGAAAACATTGTCCCAAGGTTTACCACTGAGGTGAGCGTCAAAGAGTACCCGGAGGGGTGGCACATGCTTTTGCGTGATCATCAACGCGAGAAGGTCTGGCGCGATATTCTGTCTTGGATGGAGCAGGTTGCGGCAGACCGGGGCGCACAGCACTAGTCCGTATCGCTGGTCAGGCCCGCGAACATCGCATCTGTTTTCGCCCCAAGCTCGCTAAGCAGTTTGTTGCTTTGGGTCAAATGCGCTGCTTCATTCTGCAGGATTGCGCGAAACAGGCGACCTTTCACCAGATCCGTATTGATGGTGACGTTTTGTAAGGATGACGACGCCACATCCGTGACAAAATCCACCAGCCGCTCGGCGGCATGAAGTCGGCCCCACAGATAGTCATGCTCGCGGGCTTCCTTGCTGAAGAAAGCCCCGAAATGTCCAAGCTCGCGTCCGCGCAGGGTGGCTATCTGTCCTTCGGTTTGAAGGGCAGAGGCATCAAGCGGGCTGATCCGCGCCACAAGGACGGTATCGATGTCGTCAAGCTGTTGCCATTTCAGCAGAGGAAAAGTCAAAACGTCGAAGAAGGGGAAGCTGAGATAGGCGAGTGTGAGATCGCGACGAATATCTTCCGGAAGAAAATTGACCGAGAGAATTGAGAAATCATCGTCCAGAAGAGTATCAACTTCTACAAGAGACAATTCCCCGCGGATCGCCGTAAGCAGCGGGTCCAATTGCTCGAAGGTCGCCTTCCCTTCGGTATGGGCGAGCATCTGTCCCGCCATCTGATGAAGGCTTGGTGCAAAAAAAGCGCAGGAGCGGCGTCGTTGCAGTCGCTCCAGCGACCCGTAAAGGACGGTCTTGAATTCATCAAGGCCTTTGCTGTCGAATTGGGGATTGTCACGTGGCTGGTCCACATAAAGCTCATTGAGACGGCGAATGACAAAACGCAATCGACGCAGCCGGAAGTTCACATCAAAGCGTTTGAGGAATGTGATCCAGTTCGGTTTTTCATCGGGCGGGACTTCAGCGTGCAGTTCAACCGGAAAGATATTTTTCTCCCGCGCCCAGTTTTCAAGAGACTTGGTGAGGGCGAAGCGATGGCTCGGATGGGCCATCTGCGGTGCGAGGTCTCCAAGGATATCGGCCAGCCAGTTTAGAACGGAAAGCACTTTGATCTGGATGTAACCATCATAGGCGTAGCCTGCATCTTGGGCAGAATGGGTGTTGGCTTTTTCGCGAAGTTGCGCCAATTGATAGGCCGTTGGGTGCGTAGGCACGTCGCCATCGAGTATTTTTTCAACAGCCAGTTGGATGTGGGGCCGCGTTGCTTTCACGACCTCTTGATACAAATGGACCTGCTGTCCGATCACATTGATTTCTGCAAGCTCGTCGCGCACAGGTTCGTTGCGCGGAATGTCCGAAAGTGAGGCGATGATGGTCGGCAAAAATCCAGGGAGGGCACCTCCATGATCTGGCCCGGCTCCCTCTGGATCAGGATCAATATAGATCACACGCCGGTCGACTTCGCGGTAGGCGGGACGGTCGGCAAGGGCCGCAACAGCTTCTGCAAAGGGTTTGTTGTTCAAGACACTGCCGTCCACAAATGAACTGGTCAGCGGATTGTGCCCTAGGTCGATCATGGCCTTGAACTTGCGTGAGATGAAATCCTCACGATGAGGCCAGTCTTCTCCTCGCTGGTTCAGAACCCGGTCAATCTCATTAATCTGCACCGGAGGAAAAGCGCCGGGGAACGAAGACGTTGCCCGTGCCGCAAACACAAGCCCCGGGACATGGGACATATCAAAATCGCTGATAATTTCCCCATCGGAATGCCTGAGATAATGGAACTTGAGGATATGTCTATGTTCACGTTCCGAGACAACCGGTGGGTCGTGCAGGGGAATGGTCTGCTCGAACCCGTAGAAATCGGTGACGCTGACAAAAAGATCAAGCTTGTGACCGAGAGGCAGCAGCGATGCTTCTCGCGATCTTGGCTCTCCCATGGCTTGGCAAGCATCAATCAGCATGTTGGACATCAACTGCCCGGAGAAAGGCGGTTTGAACCAGCGAGACCGCAGGAAGATGGAAAGCTTCTCTCGCATTTCAAAGTCTGGCGCGATCCGCTTCAGCCAGCGCTCATTTATGTCCCAAAAGAGGGGGCGCAAAAATGCCTTACTCCATTTCCCGGCGATGGCCTTCTCATCCATCAACGCAGTGATATCGGCTTTTTCCAGCCACATCTCCCGGTGCGCATCCAGGGGCAGGTCATGGGCAAGTGCGCGTGCCAGCATGACGCCATTGATGCCGCCCGCAGAGGCCCCCGCGATCACATCGATAAAAACCCGCAGATCAAGTTCCTGGCCGATCTCCTTCAGCAGGTCAAAATAGACCACCTCAGTATCGGTTTCCCGGTCCGGATCATCGTTGAGATCATTGTAGGTTTTGTCTCGCCGGTCAGCCGGGTCTGGCAATCGATGATAGAAACACGAAGCGCGAACGAGCTTCTGAAATTCTTTAGTCACGCCATGCATGTAGACGGCGAGCGAAACCCCGCCGTAACAGACAAGCGCCAACCTGAGCTCTTTTTCCTTCATGTACCTGCGCGTGTCCAGAATCGTGAGGCGGATATGTCCAAGACTAACGGTTTTGTGCGTCTAAGACACGAGGGCATAGCGCAAAGTAGGAACGATCTACCTGTTGGCGGGCACAAGCCGAACCGTGGACATGCCTTTGGCTATGATTTCACCATCCGGCGTCGTCAATTGCCCTTCGACGAACGCGGTGCGACGCCCCAGTCTCTCAACCCACGCTTCAGCATGCACAAGCCCGGGTCTGGCCGCAGCATAGAAGGCAATTTTGATATCCAGAGAGAGCGGAAGCAGGGCGCCATCGGTTTTGGCGATCAGCGCGTGCGCCATGGCGGAATCGATCCAACCGGTCACAAACCCGCCCTGAACAATATTGCCAGAATGGCATTGCGAGGGTTTTGCTTCGAATTCCAGCTTCGCCCGGCCCTCATTTGCATCAACCATGATATTTCGGACAAACCCCAGTGTAGACATGAGGTCGCCCTCGGGGTGGGGTGTTTCAACGCTCTGTGACATAGGAAGTGTCTCCAAATACAAATTTCGATGGCCGCATGAAGGCAAATTATCTCTCCTCGTGCAAGTGTGATTGGCTTGATCGGCTAAATTCGTCAAAATGCCGCAGCAAAATGTGGAGGACATACGATGGCGGGAGCTTTGGATGGCATTCGGGTGGTCGATTTGACCACAATGATTTCAGGCCCGATTGCGACCATGATGCTGGCCGATCAAGGCGCAGACGTCATCAAGATCGAACCTAAGACGGGTGATCTGGTGCGACGATTGGGACCTTCTCGGGGAGACCGAACGGCCACCTTCCTGGCGGCGAACCGCAACAAGCGCTCGCTGGTTCTTGATCTGAAGAGCGACGCGGGGCTGGAAGTCCTGAAGAAGCTGGTCGCAACCGCAGATGTCGTGGTGCAGAATTTTCGACCCGGCGCCGCTGAGCGGATGGGAATTGGTGAAGCTGCCCTGCGCGCGCTTAGGCCTGATCTCATCTACGTCTCCATTTCCGGCTTTGGTGAAACCGGTCCCTATGCGGGCAAGCGGGTCTACGATCCTGTCATTCAGGCTCTGTCCGGTCTCGCAGCCATTCAGGCGGACCGGGACACGGGGCGACCCCGGATGATCCGCACGATCATCCCCGACAAGTTGACGGCTGTGACGGCAGCTCAGGCGATTTGTGCAGCACTGTTTGCCAGAGAACGCACAGGCAAGGGACAGCACATCAAGCTCTCCATGCTGGATGCGATGATCTCGTTTCTTTGGGCAGAAGGACTGGTGGCGCTCACATTCCCGGGTGGGGAAAAGCACGCGGCGCGAGCGCAGCTATCGCAAGATCTGATCTACAAAACCCAAGATGGTTACATCACCGTCGGGGCGGTTTCAGACGATGAGTGGAAGGGTCTGTGTGCTGCCCTTGACCAGCCGCAGTGGCTTGAGGACGAGCGTTTCAACACGCCCAGTGGTCGGGTGGTGAATGCCCCGGAACGGCTGGCTCTGACGCAGGAAGTTCTACAGAACAAATCAAGCGCGGAGTGGCTCAAGCTTCTGGACAGTCATCAAGTACCGTGTGCGCCTATCTTGGATCGCTCAACGTTGCTGGATCATCCTCAAATAGTGGCCAATGCCATCGTAGAGAGCCACGAAGAAGAGGAGTTGGGCACCTATCGGCTGCCACGCCCCGCAGCACGCTTCAGCAGGACGCAGGCAGAGGGCCGGACTGTTGCTCCCCATCTGGGCGAGCATACGCGTTCCCTATTGGCGGAACTCGGATATGACGCGGACGCCATCGAGACGTTCCTGGGGGCTGGTGCTGCCTTGGCTTATGAAAGTTAGGACCACGAAAGTGGTGTAGGGGGGCTAAGCAGGTTGTGAGCGCAGTTCACTGCTGTGTGTACGCTCCGTTGGAAAGACAAGTATTGCCGTCGTTCCAGTGCCAACCTCACTCTCAAAGACTAAACGGCCCCCATGGAGCTCCATGTGTTTGTGGACCAGCGTCAAACCTAGTCCGCTTCCCTCGAACTCACGTTCAAGGGTCGCGTCCACCTGATAGAAAGCCTCTGTGAGTTTAGGCAGGCACTCTTCTGGAATGCCAATTCCCTCATCCTTGACACGTACCACGATACAATTGTTGGTGTTGAGGCTAGCCGAGAGTGTGACGGTTGAGCCCGGGGCGGAGAATTTGACGGCGTTTGACAGAAGGTTCAGCACCATCTGTTTAAACAGACGTTCATCAGCCCAGAGCTCGGGCAGACCGTCCTCGACATCGATAATGATATTTCTCTCTTTGGTTGCAGGCCATCCCTCCGCGAGGCGGTGTACGGCGCGGAACAGATCATCAACATCCAGCTCGTATTCATTGAGGACGAATTCTCCGGTCTCAATGCGCGAGACATCCAGAATATCGTTCACGATAGAGAGAAGATGTCGTCCACTTCCCTCTATATCACCGGCGTATCCCACATATTGCTCAGAACCCAGAGGACCAAATAACTGCTGGCCCATGATTTCGGAGAACCCGATAATGGCATTAAGAGGGGTGCGCAGTTCATGGCTCATGTTGGCGAGGAACTGTGTTTTTGCCGTATTGGCGGCGATGGCCTCTTGCAATGCTACATCGCGCTCTTCTTCCGCCCTCCGGCGTTTCGTGATGTCACGGAAGGTGAGCGTGTAAATAGGCTTGGAGGCCGCTTTCCCCACACCATCAAGAACTGATCGTGTGATGACAAACTCAATTACCAGCTCGTTGCCAGAGCGATTAACCAACGCGAGCTCTTGAAGTTCGTCAGCTCCGTTGGATGCCTCAGCGTTCCAGACAAGGGGATGGTTCTTCTCCCACTCTGGAATGAGCTCTATTAGAGCAGAGCCGTCTAGAACTAGATCCTGCTCCAGGGCTAGAATTATACGCGCAGCCGCGTTCACTCCCTCTACGCAGCGCTCCTCATCAAAAATGATGAGGCCATCAAAGCTGTCCTGAATGACGCGCGCAAGCATTCGCCCACGATTTTCTTTTTCGATACGTTCGTGAGCGACTTGCGTGTGGCGTTTGTCGAGTTCAGACATTGTCACCGCGATACCCATGCAGGTGGCAACCAACAAGATCGAGCCGGTATCCACGCTCACGGCAGCCAGGCGCTGGACCATAATGGCCGCACCCTCTGCGGTGACACAAAAGAGCAGAACGCCGAAAATGTAGAAACTCAACGACGTTCGGGATCGTCCCCATGACAACAGTAAAAGTGTAAAAAGGGCGAGCACCAGTGAGACAGGCAGGTTAGTTCGCCATATTTCCCGGTGTTGATAGATCGTTTCGAACGCCAACGCCTGCAGCACAGGACCAGATACAACACCGACAACAGGTAGGTTAAGCTGGTCGCCTAGCTCGACAGCGGTGCCGCCGATGATGATCTGCTTGCCCTCGATGAGGCTTGGATCGACCGTCCCGTTCAGAATATCGATGTAGGAGAGGCGAGGGATTGTGGTGAGGTCAATACTGTAATCGACATAGAATGCACGGTCATCGCGTTTCGCGCGGCCCGCCAGAGTTGCGGCGAGTGAGTATCGAAATTCTTCTCCAATCCAGCCGCCATACGTCATGGTCCATATCCTGCCATCGGAGGAAGGGTAGACATTCACATTCGCCAGCCAAGCGTGCTTTAGAAAAAGTCCGGCTGGCTCCGTCCGTATAGTGTCTTTTGACTCTTGTCCGGCTGAAGCAAGTTGGATAAAGGAGGGGAGGATAATTTGGCCGGCCGCTCGTTCTAGGGCAGCGACAAGTATTGCATTGTCGGCGTCGTCCGTGCTGCGGGTCAGCTCAATATCAAGAGCGATGGAGGATGCGCCTGCCTCGCGCAGGCGGTCAATCACCTGTGCGTGGTCCGATCTCGCAAAGGGCCAAACGCCAATGTCCCTGATTGTTCGGGCGTCAATCTGAACAACCACCAGGTCTCCACTTGCCTGGCGAGTGTCGAGGGAAAAACGCATTGTGAGCAGCGCACGTTCGATCGGTTCCATCACACCCAAAAGCGTGATGAGTAGCGCGAGGCACCCAATGATGCCGGTCTGCTGCCATGTTTTCATAATGCCCGCCAAAGCAATCCCCGCCGCATGGTCAATCATGCGGCGGGGAGAGTTTAGAGGGAGAGAGTTACTGTGGGTTTAAGCCCGACCGTTCCCGTTCCCGTTCCCGTTCCCGTTCCCGTTATTTCCATTACCACCGGGGTTTGAGTTAGCATTTCCGCTACCCAGGCCATTGCCTCCGGCGTTGGAATTGGCACCTCCGCCACCGAGGCCATTACCACCAGCGTTGGAGGAGCTGGCGCTTCCGCTACCCAGACCATTGCCTCCGGCGTTGGAATTGGCACCTCCGCCACCGAGGCTATTACCTCCGGCGTTGGAATTGGCGCTTCCACTACCCAGGCCATTACCACCAGCGTTGGAATTGGCACTTCCGCCACCAAGGCTACCGCTATTTCCACTGGCGTTGCTGTTATCTACAAGACCTGGAGGTGTCGTGGTTCTCGCGCGGTCAGTGCTTGCGTCCTTCGAGCCAGTAGCATTGTTGTTCGCAGTCCTCTCTGTAGCGTCGGGCGCGCTTAGACGACCATTGGAGACCGTTGCAGCACGGGCCAAACCGTGTGTGGTTGTTCCCACATCAAGTGAAATGCGGCCGACGGACGCGAGAATGATCGGAGCGGCTGCGTTTGGTGAGGCAGCCTGCCTTTGTGCGGGGGCAGGAACCGGCTTGTTGGGGCGAGCTGGAACGGCCGCACGTGAGGGGGTTACCGCTCCCGGTCCACGCACTGAGAGGCCAATGCCTTGTGCTGCAGGCGTATACGCGGTTTGTCCGGGGCGGACCATTCCGATATCACCTGTATCCAAGTCTGTGACCTCCACAGCACCTTCCACAACATGGACAGCTGAACCACTTTCATCAACGGTGACGGTAAACTTGGTTCCTTTTACAACAGCAGCCAGAAAGGGTGTTTCAACCTCAAAGTGCCGCTGTGCACGCTTCTCAACTTGCAAAAGGATTGTGCCAAAGCTCTGTAAAATAGTTGTCGCCATCCCGGTTTCGCTCTGATCAGGCAGCGCGATAGATGTACGGGGAGAGATGATGATTGACTCATCCCCCCTCACAAGCACAACCCGACCGTCAGCACCGGTTTCGATCGTTGACCCAGCACGTACCCGTTGCGCTGGGTTCAACGCTACCGGCTGTAATGCATCCTGACGCACCCAGACGGTACCCGCATGACTCTCAACACTCCAGGCGCGATCTTCGAGCGCAAGTGTTGGTGAAGAAAATCCCGTCAAAGCAAGCGCGACGAAACCTAAGACTTGAAACAGACCATTGATACGCAAGGCACACCTCCTTCAAAAACAATCAGCGCATTTAGCGCATGGTGGAATTTTAGAAAAAGATGCTGCGAATACAAATGAAACAATTATTTTAGACGAAGAAATTACTAAATCAGAACATCAATTTTATTATTTTTTTAAGTATTTACTAATTGATAACAATAAAATCGCAGTATGAATGCGGGATAGGATTACAGAGCAGCTGAAAATTTGATGACTACGTTCCAACGGTACCGGCACAGCTTTAGCGTGGGTTTATCGACGGTGCTTCTATTGGGAACACTGACGATACCCAATGCCTATGCCGCAGGTGGGGCAAACGATGCCAGCCAGATACAGCGGCGTATTCTTGAGCAAGTACGAGAAGACCCCGTCGATCAGCCTTCTGATCCGGTCGTTCCAAGTGTGACGCCTTTTAGTCAGCCCGATGTCGAAAGTTTCACGTTGACGGGGGTCACTGTCACGGGAGCAACGGTTTTCACAGGCGATGCGTTAGCCCCATTCTATGAACATTATCTGGCCCGCGAGGTAAGCCGCTCCGACCTCATGGACATCGCTGATGCAGCAACGGCGCTTTATCAGGAGCACGGTTACACGCTCTCGCGCGCCTACATTCCGCCCCAATCGATTATCGCAGGTGTTGTCGAACTCAAAATCGTCGAAGGGTATGTCGAAGAACTGATCGTTGCCGGTGAGACAGGTGGTGTCGATATAACGCCCTATACGCAAAATATTCTGGCGGAACACCCTCTGACGCAATCGACATTTGAGCGCAATCTTCTCCTTATCAATGACCTTGCTGGATTGGAAGTAACCGATATCGCACTCGCCGAGGCGGTGGAAGGAAGCGGAGCGTACACTCTTGGGCTGACCGTCAGCTACGACGCATGGGCTGGATTACTTTATGCAGACAATAGGGGGACACGTGCTGTCGGCCCTGGGCAGCTTGGTCTCACCGCTACCCTAAATTCACCATTTGGCGGCGGTGAAGCACTTACCTCATCGGTCTACACTGTGCCGTACGATCCTGAGGAATTGCTCTTTGGCCAACTCCACTATCAGCAACCTCTCGGATCAGATGGCCTGGCAGTTGGGTTGAGCGGCTCCTACAGCCGCACCAATCCTGGGGCCTCGTTGAGCGCATTCGGGCGCAATGGGGTTTCCATATTTGGTGGCATCAATGTGCAATACCCACTCATTCGCATGCGCAATGAAGCTCTGTGGATTCGCGGCAGTTTTGATGTGCGGAACTCAAGCGAAGAAACGGATTTGGGCACCGTCTCCGACGATCGTTTGCGCGTTGCCCGATTAAAGATCGACTATTTCCGTAGAGACGAATGGAATGGAACGAACTTCGTCAGCATTGGCGTCGCGCAAGGGTTGGATATTCTCGGTGCCTCTGGTGCTGGCCATCGCTGGGCCTCCCGCGCCGACGGTGAGGTTCAGTTCACCAAAATTTTTGGTAACTATTATCGTCGCCAGCAGATATGGGGAAACGAATGGGCCCTCGCATTTCGTGCGAGTGGTCAAAAATCAACCGCGCCGCTTTTGTCGGCAGAGGAATTTGGCTTAGGTGGAGCCAGATTTGGCCGGGCATATGAATATGGTGAGTTGACAGGGGATGACGGTGTTGCCGCGTCCGTGGAGTTGCAATTTTCACCTGACCTTCGCACGCCCATTGCTGACCAATTCACCTTTTTTGGTTTCTATGACATCGGGGCTGTGTGGAACAGGCACGCTCCTTCGTCGTCCCGCCTCTCCCTCGCTTCCGCTGGAGGCGGTGTGCGTATGCGGATTATCGGTGATCTGAGCGCAACCGTGGAAGTTGGCAAACCGCTGACACGAGATACCTCTCGCAGCGGTGACAGAGGCCCACAAATCCATTTCTCAATTTATAGACCGTTTTAACGTCGGGTGCGGCTGCGGCTGCGGGAACAGCCACGTCGCTGCAGAGAGGCCCGGTAATCAGCGGTTCCATCACTTAATGCTCAGCTATAGACAGAGGGCGGTCATATTTGGACGGGCCTCCTATGGAGATTATCAATCTGCGTAAGGTGAGTGTAAGCCAAATTTGCGATAGTCTATTGTTGGGCATCTCCCTGGGACCTACCGGACATTCATATGCGCTTGTTGCTCGTCGAAGATAATATGAGCCTTGCACACCTGATCGAGAAGGGGTGCGCTGCTTCCGGCTTTTCCGTCAACCATTGCCCAGATCTCGCCACGGCGACCTCAGCTGTTGATACTACAAGTTATGAAGTCGCCATCGTTGATCTCGGTTTACCGGACGGGGATGGGTTAGACCTGATAAAACACGTGCGGTCTTTAGGTCTAGATCTGCCGATGCTCATTCTCTCGGCCCGGGATGATGTTCACGACCGCGTTGGGGGCCTTAACGCCGGTGCGGATGACTATCTAACCAAACCATTCGACATGGAGGAGCTGGTTGCGCGTTTGAGGGCGCTGCTCCGCCGGCCCGGTGCAGCCCTGGGTGTTGTGCTTGAATGTGGAAACGTCAAACTCGATACCACCGCGCGGGATGTGAAAGTGGATGACATTGTTATCCCGACCACGCGCAGGGAAACAGATTTCCTCGAGTTTTTTCTGAGGCGTTTTGGCCGGGTCATCCCCAAGGAAGTTCTCCTTGATGGAACGACTTATTCCTCAGATGGGATCACGCCAAACGCGGTGGAGGTCACAGTCCACCGCCTTCGTAAAAAACTCATTGAACACAAGGCTTCCATTGAGGTGCACACCGTACGAGGTGTCGGGTATCTTCTGGTTGAAATAAATCAATGACAACACCAGTCTCCCCAACGACAATGTCGATTAGCAAGATTTTGGTGGGCCGCATGTTGGCGCTCTCTATCATCTACTTTTTGGTTGTTTTTATTGCCGCCTACATTCATTTTGGCGCAGAAGAGAGCGATGAGCGGCATCTTGCTTTGAGATCATTTGCTACCTACGTCTCAGCACAATACGCCGCAACCACTATCGTTTCTGTAGAAGACGAGCCGTTTTTTGCATTTGAGAAACCATCGCTTGTCGTCGAAATTGAGCGGAATGTGCGATATGTAGTCATCAACGCTCGGGGCGATGTCGTCGCGTCATCTCCAGAGCTTCGCGCGCCACTTTTCCAAAGTTCGGCTCTTACGGCTGAACTTGTCTACGTCGACTACCAGAATCCAAGCTCGGGGGAGCAATCAACCGGCATCGCCTTTCCTTTCACACTCGCTGGGCAGCCATATGTCTTGCAGGCGGGAATGGGAAACTCGGACCTTAGCTACGAAGACACACTCGCTGATGAATTGGTTGAGTTTTCATGGGGGCTGGTGTTTTTGCAGTTGCTCATACCCTTGGTCGTGTGGACCGTGCGCGGGTCCTTGAGACCATTGACGGAAATCAGCAAGCAGGCGGCTACCATTGGGCCTTTAACAATGAGCCGACGATTGTCCCGGCAGAATGTTCCCGACGAGGTTCTCTCTCTCGTGAACGCGGTCAATACAGCTCTCGACCGCATTGAGGATGGGTTTAGTCGCGAGCGAGAGTTCGCCGCGAATGCAGCCCATGAATTGCGCACACCATTGGCCGTTTTGCATTCTCGTGCGGAAATGCTCACCAGTCTTGATGAACTCCCGGACCTCTTACGTGATTTGGGCAATGTCGAGCGAATAGTCACCCAGCTCTTGAGGCTTGCGCAAGCCGATAACCTGATCGTCGATGGGAGCCAGCGGGCAGATCTTCGACTTGCTGCCACAACAGCCATTAGCATGATGGCACCTCTCGCTCTTAAACAAGGCAAAGAGATTGAGCTTCAAGGCGCAGAAGGTCCGCTAATGGTCAAAGGGGATGAAGAGTACCTTGCCATGGCCATCCGCAATTTGCTGGAAAATGCACTGTCCGTTTCACCAAGCGGTGCGATTGTGCGCGTTGTTCTGGAGGCTCCCTCCAGCTTGACCGTCAGAGACACCGGGCCGGGGATTTCGCCCGAACTGAGGCCTCGTATTTTCTCTCGGTTTGTTCGGGGAAAAAACACAAAAGCCAGCGGTGCGGGGTTAGGCCTCTCAATTGTGGATCGCATAATCGCTGCCCATGACGGCAACATTCGTGTCGACAGTGAAGAAGGCCACGGCGCTGCGTTTACCATCACGCTGATGCCGGGTGACGACTTGGATGTTTCAGAGGCACCGTAAGGTCTGTGTAAGCAGCAGATTGTAACGATGCAGTGGTTCTTCCTAATGGAGGACGGCTGCTCGTTGGTACGATGTTGGCCGCTACACGCTGAGTTGGCTACTGGTATATGCGTTTCACCTTGCCGCGTAACTGGACATTGTCGGCACTCCCCTCTGTCCATCCCGTAGCACTATGTTTCATTGTTTCGGTGGCTCTGGTCATCTTTTACAACACCAGCCTTTGGAGCTTCACCTTCTCAGCATGGGAAGACAGAGGCCTTCGCGATTATCTCTTCCTATTGTCAATTGGTGGGGTTTTGATATCCGCCTTTACCCTCGTCTCACTGTTGGTCTCCAGTGCTCGCGTGGTGAAGCCCGCGCTCATCTTTCTAATTCTCTTCGCTGCAACCGTCTCCTATTTCTCTGGGAATTACGGGGTCGTCTTCGACAAAACAATGATACTGAACATCATTGAGACGGACGTCGGCGAGGCTGGTGATTTCCTATCTTCAAGCCTGGTATCGCACCTCTTGGCGTTTGGGGTTTTGCCAACCTGGCTCATTATGGTCATGCCGATCAAAACTTTCGCGTGGCGAAAAGAGACCGTCATTCGGTTGGCAACGGTTGCGGGTTGTCTGGTTTTTGTTTTGGTGACGGGGGCTAGTTTTTATCAGGAATACGCATCATTTGTTCGCAACAACCGGCAAATTCGCTATGCGATCAACCCGACGTCTCCAATCTATTATGGCTTTCGTGTAATCGCGCCGAACCTTCGAAATGTTGATGAAGAATATCGGCAGGTTGCGATGTCCGTCGAACGGGATGTGGCAACTGATGATCACCCCATGGTTTTTGTCTTTATGTTGGGAGAAACAGCCAGGGCAGATCGGTTCAGCATCAACGGTTATGACCGCGAGACAAACCCATCCCTGGCGGGACTCCCCATCATCAATTTCGGGAATGTCACATCGTGTGGAACATCAACCGCTGTTTCTGTTCCATGTTTATTTTCAGCCCAGGCGAGGTCTGAATTTGACGTAGAAGAAGCCGGGCGAAGAGAAAACTTGCTCGATATTCTGGTCCGCGCGAATTTCGATGTTCAGTGGCTCGAAAACAATACCGGATGCAAGGAAGTATGTGATCGCGTGCCATCGGAAAGAATGGTCTCCGGCGGGCGTTCAGAATTCTGTGACGCAGAAGGATGTCGTGACGAAGCTCTTGTAGAAAGACTTCGAACAAAGCTCAGGGGGATAACCCGCGATACCGTCATTGTCCTACATCAGATCGGCAGTCACGGTCCTGCATACTACAGACGTTACCCAGACGCCTATCGCAGGTTTTCTCCAACCTGTGACACCAGCCAACTTCAGCTTTGCTCGCGCGAGGAGATATCAAATAGCTATGACAACTCCATTTTGTATACCGACCATGTAATCGCACGGGTTGTCCAGGAGCTCCAGGCCTCGTCCGATAGGCTCGATGTGTCAATGCTCTACATATCAGACCACGGCGAGTCGCTCGGAGAAATGGGAATGTATCTCCACGGTATGCCCTATGCGTTTTCCCCGGCGGTGCAGCGCGAAGTGCCGATGATCCTTTGGATGGGAACAGAGTTCGAGGAGAGACAGTCTATCGACCACGGGTGTATCCAGGAAATATCCGGAAGCCCTCTGTCACACGACAATGTTTTTCACTCTGTGTTGGGTATGTTGAGGGTCCATACAGACGTCTATGACCGCTCTCTCGATTTTGCAGAACCCTGTATGCGCCGCACGTCGAATTTGCCGCTGACAGCCGCGCTTCCATCCACCAGCTATGCCGAATGAATATCGCCGGTCGATATGTGGGGGAGATAGTCGTTTGTGTCATTGCTTTGGCGGCCATAAGCGCACTTCCCGTGATGAATGGTATCGATCACTGGGTTCAAGAGTTTTTTTACAGCCGGTCGGACGGCCGTTGGTTGGTGTCGCCGGAGGCGCGAGGCGTTGTTCATCTGGTTTTTTATCGTGGTATCAAACTCACGCTGGTTTTGGCCATTTCCGGACTTGCAGCCTGGCTCCTTTTTCGCAGCTGGATGGAGGGCTGGGATGATCTTGCGACACGAATTTCTGTTGGCCTCATTGCCGCCATCTCCACCCCCGTAATTGTGGGACTCCTCAAAAAGACAACAGGGATTTCCTGTCCCGTCCAGGAGACCGATTACGGAGGTTATGTTGCCCATATTGTAATCTGGCAGCAGCTCAGTGAATGGAAGTCTCTGGGCTACAACCTGCATTGCTGGCCTGCGGGACATGCATCGGGCGGTTTTGCTCTGTTGGTAGCGCGCCTGTGGTCGCGAGGGGACGGCAGCAATGAATGGAAGTGGATGGCCCCAGGGCTGATCGTGGGGTGGATCATGGGTCTCTATCAGATGGCCCGTGGACAACACTATCTGTCCCACACAGTGGCGACGATGTTGATCGCCTGGGCAATAACCAGTCTCGCCCTCCTTGTGAGCAGGAAGCTGGAGGAGCGCCGGGAGGCTCAAATGACGGGCGGTTTTGCGGTGACAACGTCAACCAGGCCAACCGGGCTAGCCGGAAATTCCGTCAGAAGAGACAGAAAATCACCATTGTCCAAGACCCCTTCGTGGGTCGTGGAGGGAGCCGAAAAATAGGGGGATGGTGGGCGTGGCTGGGATCGAACCAGCGACCTTTCCGATGTGAACGGAATGCTCTCCCGCTGAGCTACACGCCCTTGGCCGTTGTCATAAGGCGCGGGCGGCAGTGAAGTCAAGCTATGCTCTAGGGGAAAAATGGCTCGGTAGTAGGGTACTAAGGGCGCCGGGCAACGCATCAAAATGATCAATCAGCACATCGGCACCGAGTGTGTCGGGGGCCTGGTCTGTATATCCAAATGTCACACAAATGGAGGGGATAGAGGCTGCACGGGCAGACTCAATGTCTGGTGCGCTGTCGCCAACCATAACAGCTGCTGTGGCCGACCCTCCCGCGCGCGTTATGGCCTCAAGCAGGTGCCGTGGGTCAGGCTTGCGGACGGGGAGTGTGTCCCCCCCGATAACCACTGGGAAGAAATGGGCGACATTGAGCGCCTCAAGAAGCCGGTGGGTGAGATGTTCCGGCTTGTTCGTGCAGACCGCCAGGTGACTTCCTGCCGCTGACAGGGCTTCCAACTGCTCTCGGACACCGGGGAACAGCACCGTATGGTCCGCGATATGGGTACTGTAGTGCTCAATAAATTCCTCGAACAGCTGGTCCAGCAGGGGGGATGTGGCGGGCGAGCCCGTGGCGGCAAACCCGCGCGCCATGATTTTCCGTGCCCCGGCGCCAACCATATTGCGGATCTGATCATCGGGCACACGGGCCCGCCCATGACGCTCCAATAGAACATTCATGGTGTGGCAAAGGTCACGCGCGGTGTCGGCGAGGGTCCCGTCCAGGTCAAAAAGGATGGTGGGTTGGGGGCTCATCTTGCTTGGTCTCGTCTTTTCAATTCAAACGGCATCTAACAACTTCTGCGTGAAGAGCGGGGAGAAAGATACTTCTCCCATATTGTGGATAAGTCCGAAAAGGATTCTCTTTCAATGGCTTCACCCGATGTCCAGACTCAACTTGTAAATGACTGAAACGGAGGGGGAGTGAAAACCGGCATCTTCACCTTCTGTCTTAATGCCTTGAGCACACACATTACCTTCTTGAATCGATTTCTGAAAAAGCCCGTCCAACTTCCCTAGTCCGCTGCGTCACGCATCTGCCAACTGGTCAAGCCAGTCAGGGTCTGGGCGTAGGTTGTGCGCGCGTTGGCAATCACATTGCTGCGGAAGCTCTCGCGGTCGGGGGCATAGTCGCTTCGGATTTCCTGAAGATAGGTTTCCGCCTCCGGCGCATCCAACCCCCCTTCGAAGCGGAGCCAGCGCTCCAGCATTGATATGCGCAGGGAGTCCGCAGCATTTCGTTTTTGGATCGCAGACCGGAATTCGATCACCGCACCGGCAAAGGCGGTGTCAGAGGGCAGCGATTGCTCAATACCCCAAAAAAGGATGCCGTTGCGGGTCGGCCGTTTAGACCCCCAGAGCTGCTCTACATGGGCGGCGTCCAGAGCCTCGCGGCCCCACCAGCTTTCCGCCTGTCGAAAGCCGGGGCTCCGTGGCGGCGAAAAACACAGGAAAATGAGTTCGCCGTCGCCCACGGGGCCGGTGTGCCAATCGATAAAGGCGACATGATCTGCGGTCGCCAGATCGGTCTCCACGATCTGTTTCAGCGTTGCGGTGGACCATTCAAGATCGCTGCCGCCGAAGTGGAAGCCGTCCGGGTGGCTGTACTGTCCCCGGCTGATGGCGTCTTCAACCGCCCATTGGCCATGTTTGGCAATCAGGCGGGAGCCTTCCTCAAGCAGACGGGTCATGGCCTTGTCATTGATCGACTTTGGGCAGAGCAGCGGGTGGATCTGCGCATAAAGCGTGTTTTCCGGGTGCGGGAGGCTGTGATCAAGCCAGTTCCGGTTGAGATCAACATTGTTCTCCGTACCTCGCAGGCCCCAGGCAAACCCATATGGATTGACGGCGTGGATAAGGAGCACGGCGGTGCCGGGTGGCAGAGAAGCCGGTCCACCGTTCTCTATCCAATCAAGCTGAGCGGCCGATCCGGTATAACCCTCCGTCCCGTGCGTGGCGCAGGTGTTCAACAGCACAGACCGCGCATTGTGGGGGCCAAACCAGGCGGTATCCATGGAAAGGGTCTCTGCTGTCGGCCCCACCACATTAGGCGTGACATGGCGCGTGAGTGTGCCGCCCGCGGCTTTTGCGGCCTCGACAAAGCGCGCGCGGGCCTCCTCATATGTTGCTGAAAAAGGGCCTGTCCCGATCATGCTTCTGGTTGTTCTGGGCCACTTGGGGCCACACTGTTGATTATTTTGCGACGTAACCTCGAAACAGGCCGGTTGGATGCTGGTCCTGCGTTAACGTAGCGCCCAGGAAATGATACCAAGGAAGCGGCCGGGATGTCTTCCTAAACAGGCATCTGAATAATCGAGGATAAAGACACCTATGAACCTTCGTGACCCGAACCTGCTGCGCACATTGTGCTTCATTGATGGAAAATGGGTGGGCGAGAACGCCTCAAAAATCGCTGTCACTAATCCGGCAACCGGTGAAGAACTGGCCCAGGTGCCCCTTCTGGGCGGGAGCGAAACCCGCACCGCGATAGAGGCGGCAGAGAGGGCAGGCAAGGACTGGTCAGCAAGACCTGCGAAAGAGCGCAGCACGATCTTGCGGCGCTGGTTTGAACTGATGATGGAAAATCAGGACGATCTGGCTGCCATATTGACCGCCGAGCAGGGCAAACCCCTGGCGGAGGCCAAGGGCGAGATTGCTTACGCTGCCTCATTCCTCGAATTTTATGCAGAGGAAGCAAAGCGGGTCTATGGCGCCACTGTGCCAGCTCCCACTCCTGACCGACGCATCATTGTGCTCAAACAGCCGATTGGTGTTGTGGCGGCGATCACGCCTTGGAATTTTCCCGCTGCCATGATTACGCGCAAAGCCGGTCCTGCCCTGGCAGCCGGATGCACGTTTGTGGCAAAACCTGCGACACTGACACCCCTGTCCGCTTTTGCCCTGGCGGAGTTGGCGCAAAGGGCGGGGCTCCCCAAGGGGGTCTTTTCTGTGCTCACGGGTCGTGCGGGGGAAATCGGGGGAGAGATGACCTCAAGCAAGATTGTGCGCAAGCTCACCTTTACCGGCTCCACCGAGGTTGGGCGGCTGCTCATGGAGCAGGGGGCATCGACCATCAAGAAAATGTCGATGGAGCTCGGCGGCAATGCGCCCTTCATTGTATTTGATGATGCCGACATTGATGCCGCAGTGGAAGGCGCCATCGCCTCCAAATACCGCAACACAGGCCAGACCTGCATTTGCACCAACCGCTTCCTCGTTCAATCTAGTGTCTATGACGAATTTGTTGAAAAGCTGAGCGCTGCCGCAGCGAGCCTCAAGGTCGGCGGCGGTCTGGAGGAGGGGGTCATGCAAGGCCCGCTCATCGACATGGCGGCGGTTGAAAAGGTAGAGGAGCATATCGCCGATGCCGTGGCGGGCGGTGCCCGGGTGCTCACGGGCGGCAAGCGCCATGCGCTGGGCCGGACCTTCTTTGAGCCCACTGTGCTTGCAGACGTAACGCCTGCCATGAAAGTGGCGAGCGAAGAGACATTTGGCCCGGTTGCTCCGGTTTTCCGTTTCGATACCGAGGAAGAAGCCCTTCGCCTGGCCAATGATACGCCATTTGGTCTAGCCGCCTATTTCTATGCCCGCGACATTGGTCGTTGCTGGCGGGTGGCAGAAGCGCTCGAATATGGTCTTGTTGGCGTCAATGCGGGGATTATCTCAACAGAGGTTGCCCCTTTTGGTGGATGGAAAGAATCCGGCATTGGGCGTGAAGGTGGCCTTTGGGGCATGGAAGAATTCCTGGAAGTGAAGTATATCGCCATGGCGGGTCTCTGACCTGCATCTACATATAGAGACGGGTCTCTGACCTGCATCTGCATATAAAGACGGGTCTCTGACCCGCGGTTGAGATGACTAAGGCCGAACTTTGGACCTGTTGAGCAATGAAGGGGTGGTGAGGGCGATGACTGCAGACGACCAAAAAAAGCAAGCCGCGCGGCGGGCACTCGATTTTATTGAAGATGGGATGAAATTGGGGCTGGGCACCGGATCGACGGCAGAACACCTGGTGCGGTTTCTGGGAGAAAAAGTCGCAACGGGCTTTAAAGTGGTGTGCATCCCCACATCTGATCGGACTGCCAAGCTTGCAACCGAACTGGGTATCCCGCTGACCACCCTGGCGGAGACGCCGCATCTTGACCTCACCATTGACGGGGCCGATGAGTTCGACTCTGCCCTGCGGCTGGTGAAAGGCGGTGGCGGCGCGCTGTTGCGAGAGAAAATCGTTGCCACAGCGTCTGACCGCATGATCGTTATCACTGATGCGTCCAAACGAGTGGACATGCTGGGGGCGTTTCCCTTGCCGGTGGAAGTGATCCCCTTTGGTTGCGACACAACGGCGACACATCTCAAGCGCGTTGCAGCTGAATATGGCTGCCTCGGGGAAATCAGTAGGCGGGCAGATGAGTATGGGGAACCCTTCCTGACCGATAGTGAGAATTTTATCTACGACTGCCAGTTTGGCCGTATCCCTGACCCGGACGGTCTGGCGAAGGCAATGAACCTGATACCGGGCGTTGTCGATAACGGATTGTTTATCGGGATTGCAAACCTCGCTATTGTCGGCGGCCCCGAGGGCACACATTTAGTAGAGCCCGAATAGACAGCACCTGAAGACCCAATCTAGATTTGAGGACCCAAGCCCATGACCGATTTCGACTATGATCTCTTTGTGATTGGGGCTGGGTCGGGTGGCGTGCGGGCCGCGCGCATGTCTGCATCCCATGGCGCCAAGGTTGTGGTGGCAGAGGAATACCGGGTTGGGGGCACCTGCGTGATCCGCGGATGTGTGCCTAAAAAGCTATTTGTCTACGCCAGTCAGTTCCACGAAGAGTTCGAAGACGCCGCCGGGTTCGGCTGGACGGTTCCCAAAGCAACTTTTGATTGGGCGACGCTGCGTGACAATAAAGACAAAGAGATTGATCGCCTGAACGCGATCTATATCCGCAACCTGAAAAACTCTGGTGTTGAGATCATTGAAAGCCGGGCAGTGCTGAAAGACGCTCACACAGTGCATCTTGTTGCGGAAAACCGGGATGTGACCGCTGACAAAATCCTCATCGCAACCGGCGCCACACCAAATAGCCACGACGGGCTGCCGGGTGTTGAGTATACGATCAGTTCCAACGAAGCCTTTCATCTGGACGAACTGCCCAAAAGCATCATCGTTGAGGGTGGCGGATATATCGCGGTTGAGTTCGCAGGCATTTTCAACGGCCTGGGGCTTGAAACCACGCTGCTCTATCGCGGCGAAGAAATTCTACGCGGTTTCGATAATGATATTCGCGTGGCTCTCCATGAGGAGATGGAGAAAAAGGGCATCCGGGTTATCACCGGGAGTGTCTTCAGAAATATCGAGAAAACCGGCAATGGTTACAATGCGCACCTGAGCAATGGGGAGGTGATCGAAACCGGCCTCGTGATGCTGGCCATTGGCCGTGCGCCAAACACGACCGGTCTGGGCCTGGAAGAGGCTGGCGTCTCCGTCGGCAAAAAAGGCGAAATTCTGGTCGACAAATTCTCCCGCACCAATGTGGACAATATCTATGCCGTAGGGGATGTGACAGACCGGGCGAACCTGACGCCTGTCGCCATTCGCGAAGGGGCCGCTTTTGCCGAAACCGTATTCAATAACAATCCGATGGCGGTCGATCACACAAACATCCCGACCGCTGTGTTTTCCCAGCCGGAGATTGGCACTGTAGGGCTCAGCGAAGAGGACGCGCGCACGAAGTACGGCGCGCTCGACATCTACAAGTCCTCATTCCGGGCAATGAAACACACGCTCTCCGGGCGGGACGAAAAAACATTGATGAAAATCATCGTTGACGCCGCAACGGACAAGGTTGTGGGATGTCACATCCTTGGGCCGCATTCCGGCGAACTCATCCAGGCGGTGGGGATAGCCGTCGTCATGGGCGCAACCAAAGCACAGTTCGACATGACCGTGGCGGTGCATCCAACAGCGGCAGAAGAACTGGTCACCATGAAAGAAAAATGGGTGGCGCCTGAGCTCATAGCAGCAGACTAGGATGTAGAATGGCCGGGACCGAAGGCAAGTGGGCAGGCGCCGTTGAGATCGGTATGGGGTGGTCGGTTTATCGTGGTCCGATCGGAGAAGCCCGCTCTCATCGTCACCTCGCCCTTCAATTGACCATTCCTGTCGAAGGGCCGCTCCATGTACAGGTCGGTGACGACGCGCCGGTACAGGTTGCGGCTTGCCTTCTCTCCAATCACACACCGCATCTATTGATCGGTGAGAAAACGGAGATCATTTCCCTTTACGCAGACCCGCTAAGTACGTTGGGTCAGGATCTGAAAAAGAGTCTCGATGGAGATGCGTGGCGGGGGTGGAGGAAGCCGATATTCACCAAGATACAGCTTGATCATATGATTGGCGCAGCGGGCGGCGGGCAGCTCTCAACTGGCCTTCACTCTGTTGTCGCCGGCTGGCTTGGCACGCGATCTCTCGGCCGTGGGGCTGTTGATCCGCGCGTGCATCACGCTGCGGAGATTATCAATGCAGACCTGTCCAGGTCTCATCGGTTGCCATCCATCGCTATGGATGTGGGCATCTCACCCGGGCGCCTCTCTGTCCTTTTTCGCAGGGATTTGGGAATGGCGTTCCGCGCCTACGTCCAATGGGCCCGCGTGATGGCGGCAATCAGCGCCGTCGCTCAGGGAGCGAACGGCACTGATGCAGCTCATGAAGTCGGCTTTGCGGATCAGGCTCATTTCACGCGAACATTTCGTAGGCTTTTTGGCACGTCCCCAACTGGGGGCCTCTCAGCCAACGAATTTCACGTGGTTTCAGACGAGTTTTCTGGGGAAACCTGAACAGGACGCTTCATGAAGGGAGCCGCAAGTTGCTTCAGGTAGGTTTGTGGGTAATCCGGATCTGTGCCGATACCCAAATCGTCTGGAGAAAAGGTCTTCTCGGCCTCAAAGTGATAAGTGCCCAGAATATGGTCACCCAGCGTTGTGAGCAGGCCGAAATTGACGTCGCCGAGTTTGGCCCATTTCAGATGATGAAAGCGGTGAACCTGATTGACCGCCAGAACCCAGCGTAGAGGCCCGACCCGGTATCCAATGTTGGAGTGCTGCAGCAGGAGCTGGGTCGCAATCATGAATAGAAGCACCAGACCAACATCGAGCGGCATGCCCAGTGCGATCAATGGTGCCACACCGACCAGTCCTTCGATTGCCTGGTGGACGGGATGTTTCATCAGCCCGTTGAAGCCATACATGCGCTTGACTGAGTGATGAACAGCGTGAAACCGCCAGAGCCACGACCATTTGTGACTGGCGAAATGAGCAAAAGTGACGCCAAGATCTGCAAAAAGCACCGCCCCTAAGCACTGAAGCCAAAATGGATAGGTGCCCGGCCAGAAGTCTGCAGTGCCCAGCAGGATGATCAGCGCCGGAACGGAAAGTGTATTGGCGAGGGCACTGCCCTCATTGACCAGGGCGTGCCAGATATCTCGGTTCCGATCACCCATGTCTTTGTTGAAGGCGGGATTATAGGGGGCAAGCTTCTCTCCCCAAAAAGACATGATGAGGGCAGTCCCAAACAGGACCGCCAGCCACCAGGGGGAATAACCCTCGCCCATCAACCATATGGCGGCCGCGTTAAGCCCCAGGAACAGGGGCAGGAATAAAAATTCTATAGTTTTCTGCATGTGTCTCTCCATCGTGGAGATGCAACGCTACCGGGGGCTTTGAGGAAGCGATTGAACAAACGAACTGCCACAAGGGGATAGGACACGGGAAAAATTCCCTTTAGCGGATCTGTGCAGACACGCCTTGAGATTGCGAACAAACTAACCATCTCAAGCACTTAGCCTTTTCTTTGGACGTCATTGGGCCTATAACTGCCCGCCTTCCAGCGGAAGGCTAGGCGAATGTGGTTCTGCGGAATGGAGCTGCTGCGTCCGACTTAAAAATTATATATGTTTCAAGAGGTTAGTTATGGCTGACGGTAGTGCAGCAAAAAATTGGTCGCCCTCAAGCTGGAGGGAAAACCCGGTCGTTCAAATGCCGACTTACCCAGATGCTTCGATTGTGACAGAGGTGGAAGCGACTCTTGCGAAATCACCACCGCTTGTGTTTGCAGGTGAAGCACGCAATTTGAAGCGTGATCTGGCGGAAGTCTGTGAAGGCCGCGCCTTCCTGCTGCAGGGTGGGGATTGTGCAGAGAGTTTCGCTGAGTTTCACCCGGACAATATTCGAGACACGTTTCGCGTGCTGCTCCAGATGGCGGTGGTGCTGACTTACGCAGCCGCGATGCCTGTGGTGAAAGTTGGCCGGATCGCCGGGCAGTTCGCCAAGCCACGCTCCTCCGATACAGAGACCATCGACGGTGTGACGCTGCCCAGCTATCGCGGTGACATCATCAACGGTATCGAGTTCACGCCGGAAGAGCGGATACCCGACCCGCGCCGTCTGTTGCAGGCCTACAATCAATCGGCCGCGACGCTCAACCTCATTCGTGCATTCGCGACGGGTGGTTATGCGAACCTGGACTATGTTCACCAGTGGACGCTTGGGTTCGTGGGCGAGGGTGAAGGTAAAAAGCGTTACGAGGATGTAGCGCAGCGCATCACCGAAGCGCTCGATTTCATGCGCGCCTGCGGCATTGATGCCAATACGGTGCCGCAACTGCAGACCACGCGCTTTTACACCAGCCACGAGGCTTTGCTTCTTGGCTATGAGCAGGCAATGACCCGCGTCGATTCAAC